>USCL01000149.1 GCA_900553145.1 uncultured Desulfovibrio sp. | reverse complement strand
TGAGTAGCATGTTCCAGTGCGACGGATTCCGTCTCTACCGGTTCCGCAGCGGGCTTTTTCCGGCGCGGGCGGCGGGGCTTCTTTTCGGGAGCGGGTTCGGAAGGGGTCTCAACGGCGTCCGCAGCGGCGGACACGGGCTTTTCGGACGCAGCCGGCTGTTCCGCCGGGGCTGCGGCATTTTCAAAATCGGTCATATGTTTCCTCAAAAAAAACAAAAAAGTATCGGGGTACCGCCCTGCTGGCGCGGGCGATCGCAAAAATCGCATGCTCGGACGTGCCGTTCGCTCGGCGTATCCGAAGGAGCCTCGTGCATGCGGGCCTCGCCGGGAGGAAGCCTTTCCGGAAAATACGGAGGGCGGGCGAAGCCGCGAAACGCGGGAGTCCAAAAAATTTTTCCGGCGGTGACAAATGCCCCGGCTTACGGACAGGCCAGCGGTCCGGGCGGGGGGAGCGACGATCCGGGCGAACCGGTCAATCCAGCATGTGAAGCGTCACCGACAGGTCGTCCCCCGCAAGCCGCAGGACGGCATAGCCGCCCGTCGCAAACGCGCCGGGATTGACCAGCACGGTGCGTCCGAGGCGATCCACGGCGCGGGATTCATGGATGTGTCCGCACAGGCACACATCGGGCTGCGCATCCAGAATGAAGTCGCGTACGGCGGAGGAACCGACATGGATCCCGTCGCCGACGATGTCGCACAGCGTGTCATGCGGGGGCGTATGCACGGACAGCACCACATGACGGTACGTCCGGGCCTCCCTCCACATGTGTTCGAGCCAGTCCGCAAAGCGGGACTCGGGAAATTCGCTCGGCGTCCCGAACGGCGTGAACGTGGAGCCGCCAAGCCCCATGAGCGCGACGCCGGGAGCCAGCTCACGCACACATAAATGGGTATTCCATCCCTGTGTGGCAAGCCAGTCCGTGATTTCCGCGCGATCCATATTGCCGATCTGCGCGTATATGACGGGGTTGTAACGAGTGATCTTTTCAAGCACATTGCGGGCTTGCGCCACGCCGCCGGTCACGGTCAGGTCGCCGGTGACGATGATGCCGTCGGCTTTTTCCAGCCCTTGGATCTCGCCAAGGCGGGCGGCCTTGTCGTGGAGATCGCCCATGACGATCCATGTGCGGACCCCGGAGGACGGGGCCGCCGCGCCGGACGTTCCGGAAGCGGGGACCGCAAAGGACGAAAGAGGCTGGGCGCTTGGCATGTCGGCAACTTCCTTGTACTGTTGGGGTTGCAGGGTATACCGGCTTGCCTTTCCCTGCAAGGGATTCCGCTTCACTGATCTTTCGTACCCTAACCTATTGTTTCAGGTTTGACAAAGGCCCGCCATGTCCCTTCCCCCGACCGTCCCTTCCGGGCCGGGCACGCCGACCGGCCATGCCTCCCCGGACAGAAAGGGCTTGCGCTCCGAGCTGATGCGCGCCCGCAAAGCCCTCAAACCAGCCGATTGCGAACGCCATTCCGCCGCCGTCCAGCAGCGTGTCCTCGCCCTGCCCGAGTGGCGCGAAGCCCGCACCGTCGCGCTGTATATCGCCGTACGCAACGAAATCTCCACCGACAAAATTATCAGGCAAGCGTGGGCCGAGGGCAAACAGGTGCTCCTGCCCCGCTGCCTCCCGCCGAGTAAAGGCGAAGGAATCATGGAATTCGTCCTGTGCGGAGGCTATGACGAATTGGTGTCCGGCGCATTCGGCCTTTCCGAGCCCGGCCCCGCCTGCCTCCCCCTGCCCCGCGCAGGATGGGGGCGCACCACCCCCGGAACCTTCGCACCGCCCGCCGGAACGGATGCCTCCCTCCGCCTGCCGGATCTCATCCTCGTCCCCGCCGTGGGCATCAGCCCCGCCGGGGCCCGCCTCGGGTACGGCAAGGGCTTCTACGACCGCCTGCTTTCCCTGCCCGGCTGGAACGGCGCGAAGCGGCTGGCGCTGGTCCATGCCCTCCAGATCGCCGATTTCGACCCCGGGCCTTTGGACGTCCCCATGCACGGCTACGCCACCGAAAAGGAACTCGTATGGCTCTGAGCTTCATCCCCTTTGCCTTCCCCGGCGTGCCGGGCGTCCGCTGCGCCTTCCAGACCCGCGACTGGGGCGTTTCGGAAGGCCCCTACGGGGGCGGGAACATCGCCTACTCCGTGGGCGACGATCCGTTGCGCGTCTCCGCCAACCGGCTGGATCTCGCCGCCTCCCTCGAGCTTGCCGAACTCGCCGAACTCGATCAGGTCCACGGCGACACGCTCGTCTTCGATCCGCCGTCCGCGCCGCTGGAGCGGTTCGTGGAGCCGCCCGCCTTCCCCAAAGGGGACGGCATCGCCACCAGCAGGCCCGGCATCGGGCTGCTCATCAAGACCGCCGACTGCCAGCCCGTCCTCGTCGCGCACAAGGAAGGGCGCCACATCGCGGCCTTCCATATCGGCTGGCGCGGCAACCGCCTGCGCTTCCTCCAGTCCGGCATCGCGGCCTTCTGTGCGCGCTACG
Organism: uncultured Desulfovibrio sp.; assembly: GCA_900553145.1. Classification (GTDB taxonomy): domain Bacteria; phylum Desulfobacterota; class Desulfovibrionia; order Desulfovibrionales; family Desulfovibrionaceae; genus Bilophila. Next base: position 6,607 of record USCL01000149.1, on the reverse strand, counting down.
GCCTCGCCGCCCGCGATCTCCTCGCCGTGCGCGGCCCGAGCCTCGGCCCGCAGCGCTCGGAGTTCGTCAATTACGACAAGGAATGGGGGCCTGATTTTGCGGACTGGTTCAACGCCCGCGACAAGACCATGAACCTCTGGCGGCTGACCCGCGATCAGCTGCTGGAAGCGGGGCTGCCGGACGGCGGCATCTTCGGCCTCGATCTGTGCACGGCATCCATGCCGGACTCCTTCTTCTCTTACCGCCGGGACGGGATCTGCGGGCGTCAGGCCGGCGTCATCTGGATGGCTTAAATGCCCATGCTGCTGGACATTCGGGACACGGCGGCCGACTATGCGGAACTCATCGCCCGCGTGGTCGGCGTGGACGTCGAGGTCGTGGACGCGGGCCTGAACCGCCTCGCCGGGACGGGCCTCTACGCCTCCGGGGTCGGGGAAAACATCCGCGCCGAAGGCGAAACCTACCGCCACGTCATGCGCATCCGGCGCTCCTTCGTCATGGAGACGCCCCGCGAGCATTTCATCTGCACGCGCTGCGCGGGGCGGGATACCTGCCGGGAAACCCTCTCCATCAGCACGCCCATCATCGACGGCAACGACGTGCTCGGCGTCATCGGGCTCGTCTGCTCCACGGAAGAAGACCGCGCCCGCGTCCTCGGGCACAAGGACGTGTACATCCAGTTCATCGAACGGTGCGCGGAATTCATCCTGCACAAGCTCCACGACCACGCCGATCTGCTCCGCGCCCGGTCGTTCCTCGACATCATGCTGCGGATCCTCGAAATCAACAGCCGGGGCATCGTCATCTTCAACGCCAAGGGCGGCATTTCCTACCTGAACGACATCGCCCGCCGGGATCTCGGGCTTCAGGACGCCGGCCTGCCCACGGACGTCCAGTTCAAGCGCACCGGGGAATCCTTCTCGGATCTCGAGGAATTCGTGGTCACCGCGCACGGCCGCAAGCACACGCTCATGGGCCAGATGACCCGGCTCGCGCCCTCGGACTACCATTTTTCCACGGTCTTCACCTTCGAATCCCTGCCGCGCATGGCGGGCCGCGTCTCCTCCCTCGGGGACTCCCTTTCCAGCGTCGAAAACCTTATCGGGCGCTCGCCCGCCATGCTCCAGCTGAAAGATCAAATCCGCCGGATCGCGGGCTCCACGTCCACCGTCCTCGTCTCCGGGGAATCCGGCACCGGCAAGGAGCTGGTCGCCCGCGCCATCCATGCCGCCAGCGACCGCCGGGACAAGCCCTTCATCGGCATCAACTGCGGGGCCATCCCCGACGCACTGCTCGAAAGCGAGCTGTTCGGCTACACGGGCGGCGCGTTCACCGGCGCGAGCGCCAAGGGCCGCATCGGCAAATTCGAGCTGGCGCACAAGGGCGTGCTGTTCCTCGACGAGATCGGCACCATGCCGCTCTACCTGCAGGTCAAGCTGCTCCGCGTCCTTCAGGAGCGGGCCTTCACCCGCCTCGGCTCCAACAGGCTCATCGAGGTGGATATACGCATCATCGCGGCCACGAACGAGGAGCTCGCCGAAGCGGTACGCCAAGGCCGGTTTCGCGAGGATCTTTTCTACCGCCTGAACGTGATCCCGCTGCGCGTGCCGCCCCTGCGCGACCGCCACGGCGACATCGAGCTGCTGTCGTCCCATTTCCTCGCCCGCTACAGCGCCCGGTTCAACAAGCCGGTCCCGTCGATCGGCCCGGACATGCTCGCGGCGCTTTCCGCCTACCCGTGGCCCGGCAACGTGCGCGAATTCGAGAACGTGATGGAATTTATGGTCAACATGGCCCCGTCTTCCGGCGGCGCGCTGCATCCCGATCTGCTCCCCGCCTCCGTGCGCGGGGCCCTGCCCCCTTCCGTGCCCCCGCCCGCCGCGCCGCCCCCGTCCGGAGGGATCATCCCGCTCCGCGATCTGGAGCGGAACGCCATCCTGGAAGCCATCCGGCTCTGCGGGGACGATACCTCCGGCAAAAAAGCCGCTGCCGCCGCCCTCGGCATCGGCGTCGCCACGCTGTACAGGAAATTGAAGGAATACGAAGACGCGTGACATTTCCGGCAGAGGTCGTTCCGCCCATCCGAGGGATACGCTTGGATCGGCGCTCACACCTCAGCCGCCCTTCGGGCGCAGCAGCCGCGGCGGCGGGGCGCGCTTTCAAGACACCCCCCAAGCGGCAAGAGAGGGAAACCGTGCCCCTGAGCTTTCTGCCCTTCCCCTTTTACGGCGTGCCCCGGGTGCGCTGCGCGTTCCAGACGCGGATGTGGGGCGTTTCCGAAGGCCCGTATGCCTGCGGCAACATCGCCTTCGACGTGGGCGACGATCCGCGCCGCGTGTCCCGCAACCGGCGGGAGTTCGCGGCGACTCTGGGCCTGCCAGCCATAGCCGAACTGGACCAGCGGGGCGACGCCGTCGTGTTCGATCCGCCCGCCGCGCCGCCAAACGATTTCGACGCCGCGCCAGCGTTCCCGTGCGGCGGCGGCATGGCGACGAACCGCCGGGGCCTCGGCCTCGTCATCAAAACCGCCGACAGCCAGCCCGTGCTGGTGACGGATCGCGCCGGGGAACACATCGCGGCCTTCCGCGTCGGCTGGAAGGAAAGCAAGTCCGGTTTCCTCGGCGCAGGCATCGCGGCCTTCTGCGAACGGTACGGCCTTGCCCCGCGCGACCTCCTCGCCGTGCGCGGCCCGAGCCTCGGCCCGGCAGCGGCGGCGTGCGGACGCTTCGAGGAGGACTGGGGACCGGCCTTCGAACGCTGGTTCGACGCCTCCTCCCGGACACTGAACCTCTGGCGGCTGACCCACGACCGGCTTGTCGAAGCCGGGCTACCGGAAAACGCGCTGTTTGGCCTCGACCTGTGTACGGCGTCGCTTCCCGAAGCCTTCTTCTCCCGCAGCCGTGACGGCGTGTGCGGACGGACGGGAGCCGTCATCTGGATCGGAGACGCGAAACGCGCGGTCAGGAAACGCCGCCGCTCGGCGGGCTTCTCCCTCGGCGTCGGGACGGCCCGCAAAGACGCCTTCTCCGGCTGACCGGAGCCTTCCGAGGCCGCTTCCCTCCCTCCAGCCTTGCGATTTTCGGCAAGACACGCTATGCTCCTCCCCTTGTGTGCTATCCGGGCGAGAGTGGCGGAATTGGTAGACGCACTGGACTTAGAATCCAGCGGATTTCCGTGGGGGTTCAACTCCCCCCTCTCGCACCAGAAAGCCCAACGGTGCATTCATAAACCTCGTGTTTTGATTGATAAAAAGTTCGTCCGTCCGCCCTTGCGCGGGCCGGCTCCCCTAAGGAGGGAATCCCCATGGAATTTGTCGTTGAAAACCTTTCCCCTACCCGGAAAAAAATCGCCTTTACCCTGACCGCGGACGATGTGAACGCCGCCATCAACACCGCCGTCAAGGGCTTCCAGAAGGATCTGTCCCTGCCCGGCTTCCGTAAGGGCAAGGTTCCCGCGTCCGTGGTGGAAAAGCGCTTCGGCGAAGACGTGTATGCCCGCGCCACGCAGGACGAAATCAACGGCCTCCTCCAGAAGACCCTCAAGGACTCCAGCCTGACCCCCGTTTCCAGCATGGAAATGGACAACCATGACGCCTTCGCCCGCGATACCGAATTCAAGTGCAACGTCACCTTCGACGTGCTGCCCGAAATCGAATTCCCCAACTACGAAGGCATCGAAGTCGATCAGGCCAAGGCCGACGTATCCGACGACGACGTGAACGAAATCATCGAAAACCTCCGCGGCCGCATGGCGGAACTCACCGAAGTGACCGAAGATCGCCTGCCTCAGGATGGCGATACCGTCGACGTCGACTACTCCGGCGCCGATGAGGAAGGCAACAAGCTCGACGACGTGCAGGGCGAAAACTTCGGCGTGGCCCTCGGCCAGGGCCAGGCCCTTCCCGATTTCGAAGCCCTCGTGAAGACCGCCAAGGTCGGCGAAGAAAAGACCGGCCCCGTGAACTTCCCCGCCGACTATCCCCACAAGCCGCTGGCCGGGAAGACCGTCACCTTCACCATCAAGGTGAACAAGATCCAGACCAGCCAGAAGCCTGAAGTGAACGAAGAGTTCGCCCAGAAGGTCGGCCAGGAAAGCCTGGAAAAGATGAAGGCCTCCATCGTCGAGCATGTCTCCGCCACCAAGGCTCAGGCCGCCCGCAGCGAAGCCATGAAGAAGATCGTCGACGGCCTCCTCGAAAAGGTTTCCTTCGAGATCCCCGACTCCATGCTCAACGCCCGCGTCGAGCGCGTGATGCAGGAACAGGCCATGAAGCTCCAGCGCATGGGCATCGACGACCTCCGCAAGGATCAGGCGCAGGATGAAAAGCGCGAAGAAGCCAAGGCCGAAGCCCTCGAAACCCTGCGTCCCCAGGTGTTCCTGATGGCCCTCGCCCAGAAGGAAAACATCACCGTCAACGATCAGGAAGTCGAAATGGCCATCTACGGCATGGCCATGCGCGCCCAGCAGGACTACAAGAAGGTCAGCGAAGCCTACCACAAGAGCGGCCTGATCTATGAACTGCGCGACCGCATCCTCGCCGACAAGGCGCTGGAAATGGTCTACAGCAAGGCGAAGATCAACGAAGTCCCCGCCGTCAGCCTGAGCGAGACCAAGAACGCGGACTAATCCGTTTTCCGCCCGCTTTGTGAAAGAATGAGGAGAGGGGAGTGTCCGCACTCCCCTCTTTATTGTATGGTTCCCCTGTGCTATTTCCCGTTTTTATGGCTTCATCCCGAGACAACGCCGCAATCGTGCTTATCTGACGGGGAAAGCCTCAGATGCCCCAATTATCCATACGGAGACAGTATGCAAGACATTCTTGATATGACGGTGCCCATCGTCGTTGAGACGTCGGGCCGTACCGAACGCGCCTATGATATTTTTTCCCGCCTGCTGAAAGACCGCATCGTGCTCCTCGGATCCGAGGTCAACGACGCGGTGGCGTCCCTCATCTGCGCCCAGCTGCTTTTCCTCGAATCGCAGGACCCGGAAAAGGAAATCTACCTCTACATCAACAGCCCCGGCGGTTCCGTCACGGCGGGCATGGCGATCTATGACACCATGAACTACATCACCCCGCCCATCGCCACCGTGTGCATGGGCCGCGCCGCCAGCATGGGGGCCTTCCTCCTCAGCGCGGGGCAGAAGGGCATGCGCTACGCCCTGCCCAACAGCCAGGTGATGATCCACCAGCCCCTCGGCGGCTTCCAGGGGCAGGCCACCGACATCGACATCCACGCCCGCGAGATCCTGCGCATGCGTGAAACCCTCAACGGGCTGCTGGCGAAGCATACCGGCCAGCCCCTCGAAAAGATCGCCCACGACACTGACCGCGACAACTTCATGACCGCCGAAATGGCGCAGGCCTACGGTCTGGTGGACAAGGTTCTCGCCTCCCGCCGCGACCTCCTCGCCGAAAAGTCCGAATAGGAAGAGAGATGTCCAATACCACTTCCCCGAACGAACCCCGCTGCTCTTTCTGCGGCAAAACCGAAACGCAGGCAAACCAGCTCATTTCCGGGCCGGACGGCGTGCACATCTGCGACGAGTGTATCGCCTCCTGCAACGACATGATGGCGCAGAACGCCATCGAACAGGTCCGCGAAGACGAGCGCCTGCTCACCCCGCAGGAAATCAAGGCCCGCCTCGACGAATACGTCATCGGGCAGGATGAGGCCAAGAAGATCCTCGCCGTGGCGGTGCACAACCACTACAAGCGCGTCTTCTATGCCGACGCCCTCATGGGCGGCGACGACGTGGAGCTTGAAAAGAGCAACATCCTGCTTGTCGGCCCCTCCGGGAGCGGCAAGACGCTCCTCGCCAAGACGCTGGCCCGCGTCCTGCGCGTGCCGTTCGCCATCGCGGACGCCACCACGCTGACCGAGGCCGGGTATGTGGGCGAGGACGTGGAAAACATCCTGGTCCAGCTGCTCCAGAATGCCGACTACGATCTTGAATCGGCCCGCAAGGGGATCATCTACATCGACGAAATCGACAAGATTTCCCGCAAGGCCGACGGCCCGTCCATCACCCGCGACGTGTCCGGCGAAGGCGTCCAGCAGGCGCTGCTCAAGATCATCGAAGGCACGGAAGCCAACATCCCCCCCAAGGGCGGCCGCAAGCATCCGCAGCAGGAATTCATCCGCATGGATACCTCGAACATCCTGTTCATCGTGGGCGGGGCGTTCATCGGGCTGGACAAGATCGTCGAACAGCGCATGCGCGGCGGCAGCATGGGCTTCGGGGCCAAAGTGGAGACCAAGAAGGAGCGCACCCTCGGCGAGCTCCTCGAACAGGTGCATCCCGCCGACCTCGTGCAGTTCGGGCTCATCCCCGAATTCGTGGGCCGTATCCCGGTCCTGACGCATGTGGACGATCTCGGCGAAGAGGATCTCGTCCGCATCCTGACCGAGCCCAAGAACGCCCTCACCCGGCAGTATCAGAAGCTGTTCGAGCTCGACAACGTGACCCTGCGCTTCACCTCCGACGCCCTGCGCGCCATCGCCCACAAGGCCATCGAGCGCAAGACCGGCGCGCGCGGCCTGCGCAACGTCATGGAAAGCGTCATGCTCGACATCATGTATCAGCTTCCTTCCATGCCCGGCGT
>USCL01000148.1 GCA_900553145.1 uncultured Desulfovibrio sp. | reverse complement strand
GGAATCTTTCCCGGAAAGGGGGGATTATCCGAAGAAAGGTTCCGGAAAGTAAATGTGCATGATGTTGGTGAAAAAGATTTGGAAAAACAGGATAAACGCCGCCGTGAACACAAGGTCGGCAACCAGCGCCCTGCCGGTTTTGCGGGGAGTCAGCACGGCGAGCATGGCGAACATGCCGACGGCCATGCTGATGTTGAATGAAACATACATCGCCCCAAGCACCTGTGCGATAAAAATCGCGGAAACAAAGCACCAGCGTTGCGGGGGGATGTCTCCGAAGAAGGACATTTCCCCCTTGCCCGCCACGGCGGCCCTGAACGCCAGCAAGACGCTGCACGCCATGATCAGGTACAACACGCACATCGGAAAGAGCACGCCTTCGCGGGGGATGCCCTCAAGCTGGCTCCGCATGACGAGGCTGAAGGCAATGAGGAAAACAGCGGTCAGAATATCTACGGTACGTTCTTTCATCTGGATCCTTCCTGATGGGCTGCGCCGTGCCCCAACATTTCTTGTTTTGCCGGACACGCCGTTTCAAAGCCGGGTCCCTCCGGCGGTTCAGGCCTTCTTGGCTCCGCACTCCTTCCAAATGGAATACCCAAGCGAAAGCAGCGTAAGGATGATGAGTGTGAGGCTCTGGGGGCGTGAGAAGAAGAACTGCATGATATTGCCTTCCGCCGCCCCGAGGTGGAGCGACAGCTTAAAGCCTTCTTCCATCGTGGTACCGAGGATAAGCCCGAGTGCCAACGGAGCGACCCCGTACTTGTACCGGATGAGCACATAGCCGAGCAGGCCGCAGGCGGCCATGGACAGCACGTCCATCAGCGAGCTGTTGATGGAGTAGGAGCCCACCACCGACAGCGCCAGAATCGCCACGACAAGGAAATGCTGCGGGATTTGCAGCGCCCGCACGAAAATGCGCACCAGCACGAGGCCGAGCAGCAGGATGAGCACGTTGGCCAGAATCAGGCCGAAGACATACGTGAATACGATGTCCCCCTGCTCCGCGAACAGATCGAACCCCGGCTTCAGGCCGTGGGTCATCAGCGCGCCGAGCATCACGGCGGCGGGGGCGCTGCCGGGGATGCCGAGCGTAAGCATGGGGATCTGCGCTCCGCCGACCACGGCGTTGTTGCAGACTTCAGGGGCCATGATGCCTTCCATGGCGCCGGTGCCGAATTCTTCGGGCTTCTTGGAGAAACGCTTTACTTCATTGTAGGCGACAAATGTGGCGATGTTCCCGCCCGCGCCCGGCATGATGCCCACGATCACGCCGATCACCCCGGATACGGCCACGACCCAGATACGGCGCATGAAGTCCTTCAGCGTTTGCCAGAATACGCCGGGGGCGGGGTTATAGGGAGCCATGACGCCCTTTTCCCCTGCGGGGCGCAGAAGCAGCAGGGCCTGAGGGATGGCGAACAGGCCGATGAGTGCGGGGACCACATTGATCCCGCTCATGAGCTCCATCGTATTGAACGTGAAGCGCGGATACCCCGTGACCGGGTCCATGCCCACGCAGGCGAGAAGCAGGCCGATGAGCGCGCCGATCACGCCTTTAAGTACATTGCCCGAGGAAAGGGAAGCGATAATCGTCAGCGCGAACACGCACAGCCAAAACTGCTCGGGCGCGCCGAATTTCATGGAGATGTTGGCGAGGGGCACGGACAGGAACAGCAACGCCGCTACGCCGAAAACGCCCCCGAACACGGACGAGATCAGCGCCGTGAACAGGGCTTTCTGCGCCTGCCCCTTCATCGCCATGGTGTGCCCGTCAAAAGTGGTGCACAAGGCCGCCGCCGTACCCGGGGTGTTGATGAGGATGGATGGGATGGAGCCGCCGTACTCAGAGCCGCAATACACGGAACCGAGCATCAGCAGGGCCGTGGCCGGTTCGAGCCCGAACGTGAAGGGCAGGAGCAGCGCGATGCCGAGCGTGCCGGACAAACCGGGGATGGCCCCCATAATGATGCCGAAGCAAGCGCTCAGAGTCATGAGCAGCAGCGTGATCGGGTCGGACAGATTGGAAAGGACTATCCACGGATCAAACATGTTCATCTCGCTCGTTTCATTGGTGAAGCGTCAATGACGGGAGGGGTTTCCCCCTCCCGTGGAATCTACTTGAGAAGGCCGTAGGCCTCTAGGATTTTTCTGGCCTGTTCGCCTTCCGTACGGATGGTTTCGCCGAATGCCTTGCCGGTCTGGAACAGAGGCATCAGGCCGCTGCCCTTGACCGACTTCTGATATTCGGGGTTGGCGCAGAGTTCCGCGAACTTGGTTTCCAGATACTGCCGCGCTTCGGCCGGGATGTTCTGAGGCGTGGCCAGCCCGCGGTACTTGCCGGACTCGATGGCGTAGCCCTGCTCAATGAAAGTAGGCACGTCGGGGCACAGCTCATAGCGTTCCTTGCTGCCGATGGCCAGCCCGCGCGTCTTTTCCATGCGCAGGAAGCTGGAGCCCGAACCGAAATAGGCGTCCACTTCGCCGCTGAGCAGGGCCGGGATGGCCTTGCCGCTGCCGGAATAGGGGACCTGCGTAAACTTCGCGCCGGTGAGCTTTTCAATCTGCATGAGGAAGAGATGGTCACCGGTGAGCTTGCCCACGGTCGCGACCTTTATCTTGCCGGGATTGGCCTTGGCGTACTCGATGAGATCCTTAAACGTCTTGTAGGGGCCGTCTTCCGGGACCATGACCACGTCGGCGTCGTACACGAGGCCGCACAGCGGGCTGAGCTGCTCGGTCTTGTACCCCGGCTGCCCCTCGGGGCGCAGCATGGGCTGGAGCACGATGTGGGGCAGGTCCACACCGCCGATGGTATAACCGTCGGCCTTCGCGCCGACCAGCCACGTCCAACCGATTTCGCCGCCCGCGCCCGCCTTGTAGGTCACGACGATGGGCTGGCTGAAAACGCCCTTGGCGAATTTTTCGAGAAGCCTGTGGCTGACGTCGCTGCCGCCGCCCGCGTTGAACGCGGTCATAAGGGTGATCGGCTTTGCCGGGAAGTCGGCGGCCTGTGCGGGAACGGCCAAGAGGCCGAGGGCCAGAATCGAAGAAAGGAACAAGCTTTTCATGTCTACCTCCAACAAGTGTTCAGGTGGCAGTTACAGGGCATTGTCCGGGATTCAGTTTTGCAGGAAAGCTTCCACGGCCTCCACGGTCGGGGGGATGACGCCGGGCGTTTCGCTGTCGTCGGTGGCGACCTGCGGGACGTTCAATCCGTGCCCGGTAAGGTTGCAGACGGTGAGGCCGGGGTTTTCGAATCCGGGCACCTTCACGAGGTACCGCAAGGCGGCTACGGAAACGGCGCCCGCCGGTTCGGTGAACAGGCCTTCTTCCCGCCCAAGCTCGCGGATGGCGCGGATAAAGTCGGCGTCGGAAACGGAAATCATGGTGCCGCCGGTTTCGCGTACGGCATGGAGGCAGTACCGGCCCCAGTACGGGTTGTTGTTCATGATGGCGTCGGAAAGGGAAGGCTTTTTGTCCACGGGCGTCACAACATCGCGGCCTTCATGGAAAGCGCGGGCCGTGGGCTCGCAGGCTTGCAGCTGCACGCCGACGAGGCGCGGCATACGATCGATGGCACCGGCGGCGAACAGCTCGCGGAAGGCGTCATGGGCGGCGACCATCCCGGCCCCGCCGCCGCAGGGGATCAGCACGGTATCCGGGGCGCGCCCGAGCTGCTGGACGATGCCGTAGGCAAAGGTGCGCTTCGCCACGATGCGGTATGGATTGGGGCCGCCGCACTGAAACCACTTGCGACGCTTGACCATTTCTCCGCAGATCTGGCTGGCTGCGGCCATGTCGCCGTCGATGCGGACCACACGCCCGCCGTAGACGAGGCTCTTGAAGATTTTTGCGGCGGAAACCTGCTTCTGCACGAACACCACGGGATTGAGCCCGGCCCGCGAGCCGTAGGCGGATACGCTGGCCGCGTTGTTGCCCGACGAGGACAGGCATACGGTCTTGCAGCCGAACTCCAGTGCCTTGAGCACGCACAGGGCCGTGCCGCGATCCTTCAAGGACAGGGTAGGCCCCTGCTCCACCTTAAAATACAGATCCGGGATGCCGAGCTTTTCGCCGTGACGATGGGAAGGCAACAGCGGTGTTTCGGCTTCGCCAAGGCTCACGCGATCGATGAGCGACTCGTCGGAAATAGGCAGGATGGACCGCCACTGACGGAGGAATGAACGCCCTTCGGGAGCGGGCAGGCCTTCGCTCAAAGCCTGACGAAGCGACGCCTCGGAGAACGTGACGCGCAGGGGCGCACCGCAATCGGGACAAGACAGGGCACATTCGGCCTCGGGAACGCGTTTTCCGCATTCACGGCAAACAAGCCCCAGACATTCTGCATGCATATGAATCCTCCTGAGTGGAAAAGGCTTGGCGCCTCTCATGTACGAACAACAGTCATGGATGCTTTTATTTGGTCATCCGTCGACAGTATGTGAAAAGAAACACGCCATGTCAATACTCAGTCGACAAAAATAGTCGACAAAAAATCGATCTACCGCGCATTTCGTTAAGGATGTTCTTGCATCCATTTGATTTTATGACAAAACTGGAGGCGGTTCATATTCCCGAGAAACAGCAAAAACACACCGTCCGCGCCTCGTGGAAACGATTAAGAATCCTCAGAGCGGCAACCTCGAATCCGTGAACCATCGAAAAAGGGAAGGGGCGTTGCTTAAGCGGACGGGGAAGGATCCCCGATTCCGTCCATCTTCCAGAAAAGCCGAGGGCCTCAACGCACCATCCCAAGGGCACGCTGACCAGACGAGACAGCATCCCGATCTTCTCGGGGATAAGTAACATTATATATTCCCTATACCATACTATTTACTGAACTCTATATTGTTTTGCGTCATTGGGGGCTCTGCCCGGGGCATGGCCGGTGTGTCCGACGCCCCCCCCCGCAAATCCCCTTCCGTCGCCTCACGGTTCCTTTTCGGGGTTCCCTGCGGATTCCAGCCAAGGCCCCTCCCTTTTTCCAAGCGGGAACAGAAAATCAAGCCTGCCCATACCAGAACCGTATGCATGTCCTGTTGACGAAAAAAGATTCAATAACTATATGTCATTGAAAAGATTATGCAGACAAGGGCCATGGAATCCGCCCCGCCGGAACAGGAACCCCGCTCATGGGTTTGTCCCCTGATATCCGTTGGAAGACGTTTTGTCCCTCATGGCTTTTCGGTTCCTTGGCTCCAATTTTCCCCAATTCCGTTCTAAGCGGCCAACTTCCGACAGATTCCGTGCATCGTCCCCGGAATCTTTTTACCGTTGTGATAAAGATCACTTGACACAATGTGTCGACCGAGTTTTAATACAGTCAACGGTCGACAATATAATCGTTTCATCACCCATCTTCGAGGTAGTTATGAAAAAACTTTGTGCTTCCCTGCTTGCCCTGGGAATTTGCCTTGGCCTCGCGCTTCCGGCGACGGCGGAGTATCCCGCAAAGCCGATCATGCTCATGACCGCGTTCAACGCGGGCGGCGGCAGCGACCTGAGCCACCGGCTCATTGAAAAGTTCGCCAAGGGCGTCATCCCCCAGCCCATCGTCGTGACCTACAAGGCGGGCGCGGGCGGCGAAATCGGCTGGACATGGCTGATCGGCGCGAAGGCCGACGGCTACAACATCGGCGGCGTGGATCTGCCCCACATCGTGCTCCAGCCCATGCTGCGCCCCGAGGGGCAGCATGGGTACAAGACCGAGCAGCTCAATCCCCTTTGCTGCCTCGTCTTTGACCCTGATATCCTGATCGTCAGCGAAAAGAGCCCGTTCAAGAACTTCAAAGAGCTGATCGAGTACGCCAAGGCCAACCCCGGCAAGGTGAAGGCCGCTACCGTGGGCAAGCTCACCGGTGACCATCTCTTCCTCATGAACGTGGAAAAGTTCACCGGCGCGAAGTTCACGCAGGTCCCCTATCCCGGCGGCAGCAAGGCGGCCCCGGCGCTGCTCGGCGGCGAAGTGGACTGCTATTTCGCCTCCACGTCCAACTTCCTGCGCATGCAGGGCGTGCGCGGCCTCGCCATCGCGACCAAGGATCGCTATGAGCTGTGCCCCGACGTGCCGACCATGAACGAACTCGGCTACAAGCTGGAGTCCGCCAAGTATCGCGGCCTCGCCACCCCGCCGAATTTCCCTGCGGAAGCTCAGGCCTACCTTGAAGCCGCGCTTGCCAAAGTGTGTGCCGATCCTGAATATCAGGCTGGCGTGCGCGGGGCCGGGTTGCTCCCCTACTACAAGGATGGCAAGGCGTTTGGCGAAATCATCCGGCAGGAAAAGGAAAAGGCCCACAACGTCCTCAAGGAACAAGGATTGATCCAGTAACGTTCGGGAGGGGAACCCTTGCCGGGTGCTGAACCGCTCCTGCTGCAAAGCCAAGTTCCCTAAAGTTTCCTCCGGCATAAAGCCCTCCGATCCGCCTCATGGCACAATCGGAGGGCTTTTCTGATCGCAAGCGCTATGATGGAAAAGGATGGATGACCATGATGCCATGCCGACGGCTGGGAAAGCCTGCGCGGAGGGAATACGAAAACGCCGGGGAAAACTCCCCGGCGTTTCCGTTCCATGAGGGTGGGCCCTAACCTTCCAGTTGGCTGCGGTACTCGGTCGCGGTCATCAGGGAGGGCGTTTCCGTGGGCCGGATACGGAGCATCCAGCCGTCGGCATAGCAGTTGAGGTTCACGAGCGTGGGCTTGCCTTCAAGCGCCGTATTATGCTCGATCACTTCCCCGGCTACGGGCATGTACAGGGAGCTGACGGTCTTCAGGGATTCCACCGTCCCGAATTCGTCGTCGGCCCCAAAGGAAGCGCCCGCATCGGGCAGATCGACGAACAGGACTTCGCCAAGCTGATCCTGCGCAAAGTCCGTGATGCCGATGACCAGCGTGTCGCCGTCCTTGCGGGCCCATACGTGGCGGGCCGTGTAGCCGAGTTCTTCGGGAAGGTTCAGGGATTCGAACGGGTTCATGATGCCTCCGGCTGTTTGCCGCACCGGGCGGGCCGTGTGCGGCATGGTTGAGGGAAACGGGAGCTAGGCGAGCATCCCGGCGGCTTCGTACAGCCCTTCCGAAAGGGTCGGGTGGGCATGGATGGTTTCAAAAAGATCGCGCGCCGTACACCCCTTCTGGAGGGCAAGAGCGGCCTCGGCAATGAGATCCGAAGCGTGCGCCCCGGCGATGTGGACGCCGAGGAGTTTGCTCGTGCCTTCTTCGGCAACGATCTTGAACAGCCCGGAAAGCGCGCCCATAGCCTGCGCTTTGCCGAGTTCACGGAACTGGAAAACCGCCGTGCGCACCGCCATGCCCTGTTCGCGGGCTTGTTCTTCCGTCAACCCCACGTCGCCGATTTCCGGGGAGGTGAAAATAGCCGACGGGACGACGGCGTACGGTTGATTTTTCCTGTTTTCGGGATGCAGGATGTTATGGACCGCCGTGTGCGCTTCGGCGACCGCCATGTGGGCCAGCATGATCCGCCGGGGGCCGGTGACGTCGCCGATGGCATAAACCCCGGGAACCGACGTTTCCAATGCATCGTCGACGACGATCCACCCGCGCGGATCAAGCGCAATCCCGGCTCCGGCCAGCCCGGCCGTATTCGGGACCCGGCCCACGGTGACGCAGACGGCGGACGCGCTCAGGACGCGGGCGTCGCCCGGCCCTGCCGGGAAAGGCGCGATCTCCACGGTAGCCCCGCCATCGCACGGGGCCACGCGGGAAACCGTACGGGACAGCTCCACGGCAATCCCCTTTTTCTTCATTTCGCGGAGCAGCAAACGGCTGATCTCGCCGTCCACGGAAGGCAGCGGGAGCAGACGCCCCTGCCCTTCGACGACCGTTACCTTCGCCCCGAAAGCCCGGAAGATGAAGGCCAGTTCGCAGCCGATAACCCCGCCGCCCACAACGACCAGATGTTCGGGGACCGCCTGCAGCTCCAGCGCGTCGTCACTGGACAGGATAAGCCGGTGATCCACCGGCAGCGAAGGCAATTCCAGCGGGGAGGAGCCGGGGGCGAGGATGACCCGATCCCCGGCGATCTCCAGATCGCCGTCAGCGGAGGCAACCTTGACGAGCCCCGCATTGACGAGTGCCGCCTCGCCGCGCACGACACGGACTTTGAGTTGCGCGGCGGCCTTTTCAAGCCCCGTTTGCAGGGTCGCCGTCACCTTGCGTTTGCGGGCAACGATGGCCGGCATGTCCGGCACCGCGTCGCAGCCCCCGGCAATGCCGAATTCCTTGAGCCGTGCGACGGTATCCAATGCATCCGCCGAGGAACGCAGGGTTTTCGTCGGGATGCAGCCTGTGTGCAGGCATGTCCCGCCCAGATGGGCCCGCTCGATGAGGGTAACTTCGGCTCCGGCTTTCGCGGCGGCGAATGCCGCGGTATATCCTCCGGGGCCCCCTCCGATAATGGTCAGTTTCATACAGCACCTCCAGCTTTGCGGACGCGGTGCGAAACGTTGATGCCTTCGAAGATCGACGCGGTGATGAGGCAATTCTTGACGATCTTCGCGCAGTGCTCCACCTTGGGGGCGTAGGCGTCATCCACATCAACGGCCACGTCGATGTCAATGGCCGCAAGGCGCATCGCGCCGTCTTCATTGGGTTCCTTGGTTCCGGTTCCCTGTGCCCGGATGGCGCGGAACGGGACTCCGCGAGCCACGAGCGCGGCCCGGATGCTCCCGCAAAAACAGCTCAGGGCCGCCGCGATAAGCAGCGTCGACGAATTGCCGCCCCGCTCCGTTTCCGGGATCCCGGTATAATCCATGACAATATCCTTGAGGACAGGGGAACCCGTATGGACAGTGTAGACGTCGCCTTCTTGAACGAACGAAACCTGTATGCTTTGGGACATCGCTGACTCCTTGTTTGTTGTGGGATGGCGAGAGATTCCAGAGTGTTCCTATCCGGCTTCCGGGTCCATGAAAAACAGTCATCCCGCCACTTTCGGATTGGCGGAAAGTCCCCGCAGCAGTGCGGGGACCGAATGCATGGCGAGCGCCGAACTGCGGGGATTCTGCGGCAGCGGGGCCGGGCGGGTAATGGTTTCCAGCGTGCAGTCCCCAGCCCGGGCCGAAATGTGATGCAGGGTTCCGGCTGCGCAGGGGTCCGCGAACAGCCGTACCTGTGTGCGCGAAAAACCGAGCCCGGCCAAGCCGAGGCTGACCGCCACGTTTACGTTGGCGGGAAAACGCCGGATCGCCTCCTCCGCCGTGCC
>USCL01000147.1 GCA_900553145.1 uncultured Desulfovibrio sp. | reverse complement strand
GGTGCCTCCGTATGGGGCAATGCGCCGTGCCTTCAAGCGCGGAAAAGCTGGAGGATGCGAATGTTATCCAAACAAATATAGATAATTATGGACGTGAAAGGGGAGAAAGCGTGCGGCGGCATTCTGAACGGATGCGGCGGTGGGGAAATGCCCCGGCGGGCCAAGCGACGGCGGGTTCCAGACCGTATCCCTGAAAGGTATCTATCGGGGATGGTATAGCCCCAAAAAAGAACGCCCACTGAACCCCAGCGGGCGGCCCTCAAGCGGCGGATGGGCCGTATTACGCTTACCCGCCACATTCTCTTGATTTTATCATTCATGGCTACGTCTGCGGTACAGGCCGTATCCATAAAACGGAGGCTTGACGGGCCTTCAAAACAGCATTGGGAACTCAAAAAACTTCTGGCGGACATGAAGAAGAACCCCGGACAAGGCCGAGGCATTCTCATTCCTGCTTGGCTCTGCCACAGGAAACGATTGATATTCTATTTCATAAGATTTTAGATAGATACTAAGGGGAACTGCCTTTGCTGTAGCGTTTGTCAATAAAAAAATATTGGCAATTCAACAGGCTATGGTTGCGCATCAATCCAATGCCATGACAGGGCCTTCCGTTTTAATCCGATACCTCACGGCTGGCTTCAAGCACGGCAATGCCAACAGCAATCCCCGAAGGCCAATCCATACCCTTCCCCTCTCTGACGATGAAACGGGATGACGACGCCGGCAGCCGGCATCGCCGTCCCATACGATGCGCTCGCCAAGGCACAGCGGCTTCCTCCGCCCCGAGCGTCACCGCACCTTCCCTTCTTTCTCCAATTCCTTGACCTTCCTGAAAATCGTGCTGCGGTCGACCTGAAAATGCTTGGCCACTTCGGTGATGCTGCCATAACGCTCCATCGCGGCGGCGAGGACCTTGTTCTCAAAGTCTTTCATGACTTCCTTGAACGTCTTGCCGTCGAGATCAAAATCGGGGCCGTCCTTGCGGGCCGAAACGGCGGGCTTCGCCACGCCCGAAATGGGGATGTCCGAAGCCTTGATCAGGTTGTTCCGGCTGGTCACGGCCAAGCCCTGCACCAAGTTCTCGAGCTCACGGACATTGCCCGGCCACTTGTAATCGAGGAGGAGCGATTCCGCATCCTCGGAAAACGTCAGCTGCCGATGGTACTTGTTGCCGTAAAACCGCAGGAACATGCGCGCGAGGGGCAGGATGTCCGCCTGACGGTCGCGCAGCGGCGGAATGGCGATCACCGCCACCTTGAGCCGGTAATAGAGATCGCTGCGGAACTCCCCGCGCGCGATGGCGCGTTCGAGATTCTTGTTGGTGGCGGCGATGATGCGGACGTCGATCTGCTTCGGCGTGGTGGAGCCCACGCGCATGATCTCCCAGTCCTGAAGGAACCGGAGCAGCCGCGTCTGCATGGGCATGGGCAATTCCCCGATTTCATCGAGGAACAGCGTGCCGCCCGAGGCCGCTTCGATGAGGCCGATCTTGCCCGCCTTGCTGGCGCCGGAAAACGTGCCCGCCGCATAGCCGAACAACTCGGTTTCGATGAGGTTTTCGGGTATGCTCCCGCAGTCCACCTTGATGAAGGTCTTGTTCTTGCGCAGGCTCAGGGCGTGTATGCGCCGGGCGATGACGTCCTTGCCCACGCCCGTTTCCCCGAGCAGCAGGACCGTGGCATCCGTCTCGGCGATGGTGTTCACCTCGCCGTAGAGCTTGATCATCGCGCTGCTGGTAAACAGCTTGGGCGTCTTGCGGGAAAGCTCCTGCGCATCCCCGGCGGTGCTGAGCTGCTGGAAGGCCTCAAGCAGCTCCTTCTGGACGCTGATCTGCTCCCGCATCTCGGAGAGCATGGTCACATCGCGGAGGAAGGTAATGCACAGCACCAGCTTGCCCTGCGCGTCGAAAACCGGATTGGCCTCGAGGATCAGCTTCCGCCCGTCGGAAACGGTCTGCACGCGCGTGGCGGGCTGGCCCGTCCGCACGACCTCCGGGTTCAGCACCACGTCCAGACGCCCGCGCTGGACAAACTCCATCACCGAATGCCCGAGCATCTCCTCTCTGGGGATGCCCGTGATCTCGGCGTGGCGCCTGTTCAGGTGGACGACGATGCCGTCCTTGTCGGAGATGCAGATCCCCTCCTTGAAGGCGTCAAAAAGCTGATCAAGATACTCCTGCAACATGGCACATCCACGACTGAGCTGTGAAAGGTTTCTCGAAGCCATTTTCCATTATGGCACATGAAACGGCAAAAAACAAGGCGTTCACATAAAAGCCTTTTTATTTATGGCAGATACAAAAAGTCCGCCCGGAGGCGATCCGGGCGGAACAGTGAAGAAGCGCCTCGGCCGGGGCTACTGCCCGTACCCCATGAGGCTGGGCAGCCATGTGCTGATCGCCGGGACATAGGTGAACAGCAGGATGCACAGGGTCAGCGCGATCAGATAGGGGATAACCGCGACGGAGATGCGCTCCACCGAGATGCCCGCTATCCGCGACGCCACGAAAAGGTTGACCCCGAGCGGCGGCGTCAGCATGGCGACGTTGTTGGTCACCACAAGGATGATGCCGAAGTGGATCGGGTCGATGCCGAGCTGGAGGATCATGGGCAGGAGCACCGGAACCAAGATGATGATGGTCGCCAGCGTTTCCATGAACATGCCGAGGACATACAGCACGCCGATAATCATGAGCAGCACGAGGTGGGGATCGTCGGAAATGCCGAGCACGATGGACGCAAGCCGCTGCGGGGCTTCCTCAAAGGTAAGGATCTTGCCGAACAGGGTGGACGCGCCCACGATGAGCAGCACCGCGCCGCAGGTCATCGCGCCTTCCAGAAGGGCCCGGTAGATGTGCCGGGGCCTGAGCGCCCGGTTGATCACGACGCCCACGAACAGCGCCCACACGATGGCGACCACGGACGCCTCCACGGGCGTCGCCCAGCCGGTATAGATCGAGCCGAGGATGATGAACGGCGTCGCCAGCGCGAACCCGGCGTTGCCGCAGCTCCTGAGGAAAAACTTCATGTTGAAGGGCGCGGCGTTCTCGTCGCCCTTGAAGCCGTTCCTCTTCGCCAGCAGGTAGGCGGTCATGATCATCGCGAAGGCCACGATGAAGCCGGGGATGAACCCGGCGGTGAACATGGCGGTCACCGACAGGTTCCCGAGGATCGCGTAGATGATCATCGGGTTGGACGGCGGGATCAGGATGCCGATGGTGCCGCCGGAAGAGGCCGCCGCCGAAGCGTAATCCTTGGAATAGCCGTTGCGGACCATCGCCGGGACGAGGATGGTGCCCACGGCGGCGACGGTCCCCGGCCCGGATCCGGAAATGGCCGCGAAGAACGTGCAGGCGAGGATGGTGGTGATGCCGAGGCCGCCGTAGACGCGGCCCACAAGCTGCTTCACCACGTCGACGATCTGCTGCGTGATGTTGCCGAACTCCATGAGCGTGCCCGCGACCACGAAACAGGGGATGGCAAGCAGCGGGAACAGGTTCAGGCCGTCAAAAAGCGAGTTGTGGATGACCGACAGGGGCAGGATGTCCCCGCCCGCGAGGATCGCCACCACGGAAGAGATGATCAGGGACATGAAGATCGGCAGCCCCAGCAGGAACATGGCGACAAGGACAATGAGGGCAATGGCTAGGGGCGTCATCAGGCTGCCTCCTCGTAACGTACCAGTTCTCCGAGGGTGCCGTTCCGCCAGCGCACGACGTATTCCTCAACGATGCGCCAGCTCACCAGCACGAAGCTGAACGGGATAATGCATTCCACCCACGCCTTCACGATGCCGAGGGTAGGCGACATTTCGGGGTAGTACAGCCCCTCTTCGATGCAGGCGAGCCCGATCCACGCCACATAGAGGGAAAAGCCGATCCAGATGATGTCCCCGAAGGCGCGGAACACGAGCCGCCAACGGGTCGAAAGGAACATGAACTGCGCGGTGATGCGGACGTGCCCGCCGCGCTTCACGGCAAGGGCGGCCCCTACGTACACGGCCCAGAGGAAACTGTAACGGGAAAGCTCCTCCGTCCACGCCAGCGACGACCCCACGGCGATGCGCATGGCCACCTGAAGGAAGAGGCAGAGAACCATGACCGCCACGAACAGCGCGCAGGCCCCCTCTTCGAAGTTGTCGTAGATCTGCTTGAGAAAAGACATAAAGCCTCCAAGGAATGAAGACGGCGCGCGGAGCCGAAACCCGCGCGCCGGGCGTCCGTTTACTGCTGGATGATGGCGAGGGCTTCATCCACCAATGCCTTGCCGCCGACCTTGTCGTAGAACTGCGGCCACACGGAGCGGGCGGCGTCAGTCCAAGCGGGCTCGTCGGCCACGTCATTGATGACCATGCCGTGGTCAAGGCATTCCTTGAGGGCGATTTCATCCTGTTCCGCCGACCACTTCCACTCGTAGGCGGCGGCTTCCCTGGCGGCCTTTTCCACGAGGGCCTTGGCCTGCGGGTCGAGCTTGCGGAACCACGGGTCGCTCACGAGCATCGGGCCGACCCAGAGCATATAGTGGATGTTGGTGATGTACTTCTGGACTTCCCAGAACTTCTGATCGCGGTTGATGGCGTGGGGGTTTTCCTGCCCGTCGGCCACGCCCTGCTGGAGCGCGTTGAAGGTTTCGGACCACGCCAGCGGATGGGGTTCGACGCCCCACGAACGGAAGGCGGCAAGCTGGAGCTCCACGGCGGGAACGCGGATCTTCAGCCCCTTGAGGTCGGCCATCGTGTTGATGGGCTTCTTGGAATTGGTGAGGATGCGGTAGCCGCCCACAAGCCACGCCAAGGGCCGGGTACGGCTCTGCTTGGCGATGGCGTCGGCGGTCTTGCTCATGAACGCTTCATTGCCGAACAGCTTTTCGGCGTCGGAAATCTTCGGGAACATGTACGGCAGGATGAATACCCCGGCCTGCGGCGCGAAGGGCGTCAGGTTCCCGTCAGCCAGCACCGCGAGATGGATCTCGGCGTTGCGGAGCTGTTTGACGTTGGCCTGCTCGTCGCCGAGCGAGCCGCCGTAGAAGGTCTGCACGGTGATCGCGCCGTTGGATTCCTTCTCGACGATCTCCTTGAACTTGTCGATGGCGACCACATGCAGGCTGCCCTGCGGATTCGCGGTAGCGGCACGGATGGTCATCTTCTTGTATTCCGCCGCGTCGGCGGCGCCAAACGAAAGCATCAGAACGGCTGCGGCGAAGGCCGTAAGAAAACGTCTCATGCAATTCCTCCTCTTTTTTCCCCGAAATGGAGATGATGCTGCAAACCGGGACAAAGCCCGTCTCCCCTCCTGTGGGAGATTCCTCTGTTTCGTTTCCGCGCCGGACGGCCCCCCGACCTTCCGGCACGGGGGCGGCCCCTGTGCCGCCCCCTTTCTCAAGCTCAGCTTTCCAATACGGCGCTGGCCGGCACCGCGACGGGTTCTTCCCCGGCTGAGCGGGAAGGCTTCCGGCCGTTGCGGCCCATGCGGCGCATCCACAACGTGCAGGCCGCGCTCAGGATGCCGATGAGGGCGAAATAGGCGCACAGGTACCAAGGTTCGCCGTCGGCCCAGCCGGTGAGCACCGTCGCGAACAGCGGGGTCAGGCCGGAGGCGAAAATGGCGGTGAACTGATAGACGAAGGAGATGCCGGAGTAGCGGACGGACGGGTCGAAGCTCTCCGAGAACAGGCTGGCCATGGTGCCGAACACCGCCGAGTGCAGGATGCCGAAAGGCAGGCCGATGGCGAGGCAGACCAGCGCGAAGGAGTCCGCATGGTTTTCAATCACCCAGAAGGCCGGGAAGGACGCGAACCCGAGCAGCAGCGCGCAGATGCCGTACACCTTGGCCTTGCCGATGCGGTCGGCGACGTGGCCCCAGAAGGGGATGAACACGGACATGACCACGGAGGAAATCATCACGGCCCACAGCGCATGGGTGCGGTCGATGCCGTGGTTCTGGGTGAGGAAGGTCAAAGAATAGACGCCGAACACGTTGAAGGACACGCCGTCGATGAACCGGGCGCCCATGCAGGCGAGCATCATCTTGGGATAGCGCCTGAAAGCGTCGAGCAGCGGGAACTTCGCCTCGGGCAGCTTGGCCTTGGCTTCGGAGAAATCCTTGGTTTCCTGCACGGTCTTCCGCATGTAGGAACCGACGATCAGCAGAATCGCGCTCAGGATGAAGGCCATGCGCCAGCCCCAATTCAGAAAGGCTTCGTCGGTGAGCAGCATGGAGGCGAGGCCGATGACGCCGGAGGCGAGCAGGAGGCCGACCGACATGCCGATCTGGGGCAGGCTGGCGTAGAAGGCGCGCTTGTGGGCCGGTGCGGATTCAAAGGACATGAGCACGGCCCCGCCCCATTCGCCGCCGAGCCCGATGCCCTGCGCGAGGCGGCAGAAGATAAGCAGGATCGGCGCCCAGATGCCGATGGAGGCGTAGGAGGGGATGAGGCCGATGGCGACGGTGGCGATGCCCATGATCTCCAGCGTGAGGATGAGCACCTTCTTGCGCCCGATCTTGTCGCCGAAATGGCCGAAAATCACCCCGCCGAGCGGACGGGCCACAAACCCGACCGCGAATGTGGCGAAAGCGAGCATGGTCCCGATGCGCGGGTCGAAATCGGGGAAGAACAACTGGTTAAAGAACAATCCGGCGACCACGCCGTAGAGGAAGAAGTCGTACCATTCGATGACGGCACCGAGGATGGAGGAAATGACGACGCGGCGCAGGTTTTTCTGCTGATCGATGGCGTTGCGCATGATGATATCCTTCTGGAGAGACGTTCGCATGTTTGGGGAAAGATGCGGTTCAAAGGATGCGGGGGAAACGGCTGCCGCCGTTACAGGCCAAGGAGCCTTGCGGCGTTGTTGTAGAAAATGTTTTCAAGGACCTGAGGGCTGAACGGGAGCTTCCGGTACAGCGCGATCTGCCCCTTGAAGTCGAGGAACGGGTGGGCGCTGGCGAAGACGACCTTGTCGCCGATCATCGTGTTGGCGGCCTGAATGTACCCTTCGGAGAACGGCGACTGCTCGTATTCGGAAAGCTCAAGGTAGACGTTGCGGTTGCGCTGCACGACCATGACGATCTCGCCCACCCACGGATAACAGCCGTGGCTCACCACAATCTTCAGCTTGGGAAAATCGCGGGCCACCGCGTCGATGGCGCGGGGGTGGCAGTGCTCGGGATCGGCCCCATCCACCAGCGTGGCCATGCCCGTGCTGATCACGACCGGGATGCCGAGTTCGCAGCACTTCGCATAGATGGGGTAATACTTTGCGTGGTTGGCCGGGATCTTGGCGAGGAACGGGTCAATGGCCGCGCCCCGGAAGCCGTGGGTTTCGACCATGAGCTTCAGCTCGTCGATGGCGTCCATGCCCTTATGGGGGTCAAGCCCGGCCATGCCGATAAAGCGGTCGGGGTATTGTTCGAGGAAGGGGATGACCCCCTTGTTGCCGGAGGCGATGCCGTAGGTGGTTTCCGCGTCGCGGCTGGTGATGACGCCCTTGACCACATTCTGCGCTTCCATGTCGCGCACGATGTCCTCGATGGGCTGGGCGTGGGCACGCTCGTGGAACTTGAAGAGCGCGTGCATCTCGCCGAATACGGGATGGTCGATCATGCCCTGCACGGTGGAAGGGATGTTCGGACGGAAGCGGAAGTCGATGATTTTCACAGTCTGGCCCTCTTTTACAGGAAATGTCCGGCTTGTTGCCGCGGCGACAAGCGTTGCTTTATGTAAAGCAAGAGGCGGGCCATTTGTGAAATAAAAAACACTTAACAAGACTCCTTACTGCTACAAAGCGGACAAGCACACATAACAGGCTATCTTTTCAAGTTTTTTATTTTTCCTTTTTCAGGCGGTTCGGCTTCAGCCTCCCCGTTTTCCGGCCTTTGCCGGGCAGCTCCCCGTGCCCGCCGTGCCTATCCGCCGTCCCTTTCATTTCCGGACATCCCCTTTGCGCTACTAATATATTGAAACAACTAACTCTTTATATACGGGAAAGTATCCCTCGATCCCATGTTGCGAACGCGCATCCTCTTCATTGCAAAAAAACACACCCGCGCAGGCTTCCCCAATACAGCCATATTGCTACGGATCAAAGGGCAAAAGCCTTCAATATGTGCATTTTTGCACACATCCTCATTCCATCAATGCAAAAAAACACAGCTTGCCGCTCCCCCTCTCCCCGCATGCGGCACCCAAGGCACAAAAAAAGCCCCCGAACCAAAGAGAACCAAGGCTCAGGGGCAACGCCGCGCGCTTCCACGCGGCAGCCGAAAACGGAAAAAACTTATTGTCCGTACGCTTTCAACATGATGTTCAGCCGTTTCATAAAGGCTTCGTCGGCCTTCACGCCTTCCAGCTCGTAGCGGCGCCCGAGGTAGGCATATTTGGGCTGGCCCATGCGATGGTACGTCAGGGCTTCATAGCGGACATTGGCCTTTCTGGGAATCATTTCACGAATGCCGAGGATATCTTCTTCCGTGTCGTTGAAGCCGGGGATGACCGGCGTGCGGATCAGCACCGGAAGTTCCGGAAAATGCTCAAACACATGCCCGATATTTTTGAGGATCAGCCCGTTGCCCACTCCGGTGGCCTTCTTGTGGCGTGCGGAGTCGAGGCACTTGACGTCGAAAATCAGGGCATCGAGAACCCGGCAGGCCTGATCCAGCACCTCGGTCGGGTAATGCCCGCAGGTTTCGATGGTCGTATGGATATGGCGTTTCTTGGCCTCGCGGAGCAGGGCCAGCGCGAACTCCGGCTGTGCCAGCGCCTCACCCCCGGACAGGGTGAGCCCGCCGCCCGATCTTGTGTAGAACACGCCGTCCTCTTCCACGCGGCTCAGGATCTGCTCCACGCTCTGCGTCTCGCCATACACCGTCTGCGCCCCGCTCGGACAGGCGCGCACGCAGGCGTTGCAGCCAGTACATTTCGAGCGGTCGAAACCGATCAGCCCGTCAACGACGCGCACGGCCCCGGTGGGGCAAGCCTTGGCGCACCGCCCGCATACGGCGGCGGTGAGGCAACGCGTGGGGTTGTAGGCGCGCTCCGGCTCGGGGCGCTGCGATTCCGGGTTGCTGCACCACGGGCAATGCAGCGGGCACCCCTTCAGGAAGACCAGCGTGCGGATGCCTTCGCCGTCGTGGACGCTGAATTTCTGCACATTGAACACGATACCCGTTTGTTGCCTGTCCAGCATGGTCGCTGCTCCTGACGTAAAAAAACTGGGGGAAGGGAGGGAAAACCTTTCTGGAGAAAGGTTTTC
>USCL01000146.1 GCA_900553145.1 uncultured Desulfovibrio sp. | reverse complement strand
CTCCCCAAACCCCTCCTCTCTCCCTCCCAAGGCTTTCGACTAGTGGGGAGGCTGTGCTGAGGGAGTCCCTGTCGTGAAGATGCAGGGGGAGCGGGCATGAGCTGTTATTTCATCGTATCAGTGAAGATAGGCGAGCGGGATCGGACGTTCTACGACGAGTACATTGAGCGGGTAAAGCCGGTCGTGGAACGTTTTGGCGGCGAGTATCTCGTCAGGACGGAGCATTTGCAGGCCCCATCCCCGAACTGGAAGCCGGATCGGCTTATCATCATCCGTTTCGGGAGCCGGGAACAGCTCGACGCCTGTTTCGCTTCAGACGCGTATCAGGCGATTAAGGATTTGCGGATCGGTTCCGTGGATGCCGATATCGTCATCGCGGAAGGGCTGTAAGCCCTGTTATCCCAAGGCATGACGCCTCTCTGACCGGATATCCCTTTTTCGCCCTTCTCCACGCGCCCGTAAGGATTCCTTCCGGGCTCTTTTTGTATGCCTACAAAGGAAAACCGGCGAAGGGTTCGCTAAAACCTCAAGCCCTTTTGAAAGGGCCGGGGAGGAGGCTGCCGTTCTGACGGAGTGGAAAGGCCGGGGGAACCTTCTCCCGAAAAGTTCCCCCGGCCTTTCCAATAGACTTCTACTCTTGTTCCGTCTTCGCTTCGGGCTTCTCGGCGGCTTTGACCTCGTTCCAGAGGTCGTCCTTGTCGTCGAGGGAAAGGCTGACGAAATCGAGGTTGCGTTCGCGGGCAATGGCCTCCATGCGCTCGAAACGGGCGAGGAAGCGTTCGGTGGCGGCGTTCAGGGCGGGGGCCGCCTTGATGCCCTTGCGGCGGCCAAGCTCGACGAGGGTGAACATATGATCGCCGAACTCGTGCTCGACGGCCTCGGCGTCATCGGACGCCATCGCATCGAGCAGTTCCAGCCATTCGGCTTCGACCTGTTTTTCGACATCCTCGTCCTCGGGCCACGTGAAGCCCACGCGGTCGGCCTTGGAATGGATGCGGTAGGCCTTCGTCAGCGGCGGCAGGCCACGCGGCAGGCTGTCGTAGGTGCCCTTGGGGCCTTCCGCGTCCGCAGCGGCCTTTTCCTCGCGCTTGATGCGGTCCCAGTCCTTGAGCTGCTCGGACTGGTTTTCATAGGTCGTGTCGCCGAAAACGTGAGGATGGCGGCGTACCATCTTGGCGGCTTCGACTTCGAGCGCGTCCGCGAGGGACGGGCCGCCCGCGCGGGCCATGAGTTTGCCGATCATCAGGATCAGGAAGGCGACGTCGCCCAGTTCCTCAACCATATCGGCGGTCTTGCCGGAACGGATGGCGTCCACGAGCTCGTGGCACTCTTCGATGACGTATTCGGTCAGCGATTCCGGGGTCTGCGTACTGTCCCAAGGACAGCCGTCCGGCGCGATAAGGCGGTCGATGACGGTGTTGAGGCGATCAAGCGCGGCCTTCGTGGCGGCGTCGGGCGTGGTATTGGTATCGGACATTGGATTCCCTTTTCGGTTCGCAGTTGGACAATATGGGCCGTCAACAGACATATCCCGGAAGGAAAGGGACTTCAAGCCGAGGCCGGGGGAAAGGGAAATGTGGGGGATGAGGAGGGGTTACTCCATAAAAAGATAAAATAAATCAAACTAATAACTGGTTTTACACCAGTAAAAATAAGATTCTTTCCAATAGCCGGGAAAATCTTGTCGAGGTGGGGAAAACCTCCTAATATATTTCGTACAAGAGGACGTGAAACCTGATTGTTCATCTGCTCCCCCTCTTTGTGTCTTTGCAGCGAGAGTCGTATAATCCCATGCCACGACCGTTTTGAGAAATCGGCGAGGGCTAATGTCCCATACTATATTAATTTTACTGGTTAAATGGCACCTTACGAGATAACTCGTACTGCAGACAAAAAATTTATTATGCCTATCACTTATTGACATAAATAAGTGGGAAGATGTTATTCTAACATGATAAGAGATAATTATTATGCAGTATGAGCAAATAGTTAATATTCATTCATGAAAGGCTAAAATCTGTTATGCCACTTACGCTGAAACAAGCGTGTTATTTTTGATATTTTACTTATCATTACGCCTGAATGCTCTTTTTATATAATTATAGTATTAATAAATAATTGCAGAATATTGTGTTCTCCAGACAATATACAGAATATTTTATTACCGCATCTATAGGTTACATTGTTTGATATAGTCTCTAATTCATCGAGTTTTTTATAAATAATCCAGTACAGAATTTTCTGGTAAAATCAGTGTCAACTTCGGATTTTCCCGGTTTGGTCCACGGTTTTGTTATGGTCACCGGAGAAATATACTTTATTATAAGTGAATAGACTATTACTATTTTCAAAATAAAAGCTATATCCACTTGAACTATTTTATGCCAGCAGTGTTTTACCCACAGTCCGATCCTGTGCTGACCGCCAAGGATGTCAGGAAAATGAACTTTATGGGCTATGCAGCCGGTTTTGCGGAGATTCTGCGATGAAGATTCTGCTCACCGGCGGAAAAGGAATGCTAGGGCGTACATTATGTACACAATGGCAAGACTGGGAAGTAATTCCTAGTGGGTCTTTTAATGCAGACATTACTGATGCTGAGGGTTTTGATACTTTTCTGCGTAAGGTACGACCTGAAGTTCTCATACATTGTGCAGCTATAACTACTGTAGACAAATGTGAATCTATTCCAGACGTGGCATATAGAGTCAATGCTCTGGGGACAGCGAACGTGGCTGCAGCCTGTCACCGAAATGGAGTACGGCTCATTGCCATTTCCACGGATTATGTGTTTGATGGATACAAGGACCGTCCGTATCATGAATTCGATACGCCTACAGGCGGAGTCAACATCTACGGACAAAGTAAATATGCAGGCGAACAAGCCGTGCGTGCACATTGTCCGAATCATATTATTGTCCGAACGTCTTGGCTCTATGGAACTGGCGGTCCCAGTTTTGTCCATACAATGTTGCGCCTAGCCGATGATACTCGCCCTCCGTTTAAAGTGGTAAATGATCAACATGGCAACCCTACCAGCACATTGGCTGTAGCCCGAGCTTTGCGTGAGATCGTCATCCGCCCCCTACTGGTGGGAACCTTCCATCTAACTTGTGAAGGTGAAGCGACTTGGTTTGAGTTCGCACGGGAAATCTTCCGTCTGGCCGGGAAAACGCAACCTATCATCCCCTGTGTAACATCCGAATATCCAACCCCAGCCCTCCGGCCCGCCAACTCTCGCTTGGAAAAGCGTATGTTGCGCCTTTGCGGCCTGCCGCCCATGCCTGACTGGCATGAATCACTCGTGGAATTCATGAAAATAGAACAGGGTTGATCTCCTCAATATTTCCACCTCAAAGATAGTATGGATTATTCATACATGCGCCCGTGAAGCTCTCAGAAGCAGACGAATCACAACTATGCTGAAAGAAAAATATTTTGATGAATGCCTGATAAAAACGAGCCAAACTTCTTATTGTATCCAGTACCGAGGTATTTGAGTTAACCTTGGATATATCTACTCTGTTGAATTGTATAACTACGAGATAAAAGAGCATTACATTTTATTATATCGATTCTAATTCTCTTATATCAAATATGGTGTAGTGGAAATATAAATTAAGACTCTCCACTCAAAAATGCTATAAAAGAAAATGAAACATTATTAACATAAAAAAATATTCTGTTAAGTACTATTTAAATTCTAAACACTCTGTGTGCACCATAAACAAAATATTTGGCTATCATAATTATTTGTATCCTGATTTTTAAGGATTCTGAATTTTATGCTTAAACGCTACATATCCACGACACTACATCCAAAATAAATAACGTAGAATATCCTTTCATAGTAGATAATCACTGGGAACAATTCGTCGTTCACGGAACACTTGAAGGCACTGCCGGCGCTGACGTAACAACTTGGCTCACTGTCGAAGACGTGGCTTCGTTTCCCACTTTCAGAATGAGGTGCCCTTCTCAAAATATATCTTGGGAGAAAAAAATCATCCCTTGATTGGAGTATTGTCGAGTATAGCCGTACTCTACGGCAAGTGCTAGCCGTGCCAAAGGAGAGCCTCTCAAACTGGAGGACGGTTTGCCTGCATCACTTGGAATATATCCGGTTCGATATACAGCATGTCCCCATTCCATTTTCAAGCAATCAAGGCTGGTTATCAGCTTTTCAATCAGCTCAAATATTAGACTATTGGGAATAATTGGCATTTTTTTTTGCTGTGGCAACCCTAAATTAGCTGATGTCAGGCAAAGTAGCTATTCTATTTAGTTTTGGCAGTTGTCGTAAACTGCTCATAGCGCATCAAACTCTTTTTACCTTTTATATATCCTCAAACTCCAAATACATCCATTTCTAAAGACATTTCAAATCAATATATGGATTCCCCAACTCAATATTTATCTTCAACTATTGTTATCTCCGTATATTCACATAGCGTTTCATGCCCTGTTTCTTCTTGCCATAGAAGACATAGAATATACAATAAAAATAATATAATATTTACAGTTCCATTGTGTATAATCTACTCTTTTAACAGCATCCATCATTACCAATAAATCAAAAGATATTTTATAATATATAAAAAACTTTACTTTTTAACACCCTGCCTAGCGAGAGATTTCCTTTCCATACAAAACGGGGCGGATTCCATGAAATCCGCCCCGCTCCCTTTCATTCCGGAAAAACCTTATAAGAATTGATAAACGTAGCACCGTTGAGAGTGAGAAGATTGGGGAGGCGGCAATGTAACGCCTCCCGGCCCTCCGCCACGCTCTTATTAATAACGGTACAGATCCGACTTGTACGGGCCGTCGACGGATACGCCGATGTACGCGGCCTGTTCTTCCGTAAGCGTGGTGAGCTTCACGCCGAGGCGGGCGAGGTGCAGGCGGGCGACTTCCTCGTCGAGCTTCTTGGACAGCGTGTACACCTTTACTTCGTGGTCGGTGGCCGCGAGATCCATCTGGGCCAGCACCTGATTGGTGAAGCTGTTGGACATCACGAAGCTGGCGTGGCCGGTGGCGCAGCCGAGGTTCACAAGGCGGCCTTCGGCAAGGATGATCAGGGAACGGCCATTGGGCAGCACCCACTTGTCCACCTGCGGCTTGATCTGGATGCGCTTGTTGGCCGGGTTGTCTTCAAGCCACGTCATTTCGATTTCGTTGTCGAAGTGGCCGATGTTGCAGACGATGGCTTCGTCCTTCATGTTTTCCATATGCGCGCCGGTGACGACGTGGTAGTTGCCGGTGCAGGTGACGAAAATGTCGCCTTCCTTCACGGCTTCTTCCATCGTGGTCACTTCAAAACCTTCCATCGCGGCCTGCAGGGCGCAGATGGGGTCGATTTCGGTCACGAGCACGCGGGCGCCGAAACCGCGCATGGAGTGGGCGCAGCCCTTGCCCACGTCGCCGTACCCGGCGATGACCACGACCTTGCCCGCGATCATGATGTCGGTGGCGCGCTTGATGCCGTCGGCGAGGGATTCGCGGCAGCCATACAGGTTGTCGAACTTGGACTTGGTCACGGAATCGTTGACGTTGATCGCCGGGAACAGCAGCTTGCCCTGTTCGGCGAGCTGGTACAGGCGGTGGACGCCGGTGGTCGTCTCTTCGGACACGCCGCGCACCTTCGCCGCCACCTTGGTCCAATGGCCGGGGTTGGCCTTGTGGCCGAGGGCGATGCGGTCCATGAGGATGCGGGCTTCCTTGGAGTCGCAGGGCTTGTCGAGGATGGAGGCGTCGCGGTCGGCATCCACGCCAAGGTGGATCATCAGCGTGGCGTCGCCGCCGTCGTCGACGATGAGGTCGGGGCCGGAACCGTCGGGCCACGTCAGGGCCATTTCCGTGCACCACCAGTAATCCTCAAGCGTTTCGCCCTTCCACGCGAATACCTTGGCGTAGCCGAGCTCGGCGATGGCCGCAGCGGCGTGATCCTGCGTGGAGAAGATGTTGCAGGACGCCCAGCGGATGTCGGCGCCGAGCTCATACAGGGTCTTGATGAGCATGGCGGTCTGGATGGTCATGTGCAGCGACCCCATGACCTTGAAGCCTTTGAGGGGCTTCTTGTCGCCGTAGCGGCGGATGAGTTCCATCAGGCCGGGCATTTCGCGCTCGGAAAGCTGCATTTCCTTCTTGCCGAAGTCGGCAAGGCTGATATCCGCCACCTTGTAGGGCAGCGACAGATCGAGAGGCTTTGCGTTGGACATGAGTATCTCCATAAAGTTGGTATGTTACAGGCGCCGGGCCAGCGTGAGATTGAGCGCCAGCCCCTGTTCCACGGGGTAGCGGGTGGAGGAAACGACCTCGAAAGACGCCGCGTGCAGCAGCCTCGCCATGGCCGCCTCATCGAATCCGAGCCACAGATCCCCGTAGTCCAGACGCATCCTTTCCTGATTGTGCCGATCGAAATCCGCCACCACGAGCAGCCCGCCGGGGCGCAGCACGCGCCGGATCTCGGCAAGGGCGTTTTCCGGGTTGGACAGGTGGTGCAGCACCATATTGATGCTGGCGAAATCCGCTTCGCAGTCCCGCAGCGGAAGATGGCTGAGTTCCCCTATGCGCAGCGAGACGCCTTCGGGTTCCCCTTCCATTCCGGCAAGACGCCGCCGGGAAAGCTCCAGCATCCTCGGCGAGCCGTCCACACCGATGATCTGCCGGGCGCGCCCGCGCATCCGTTCCAGCACGATCCCGGTCCCGCAGCCCAGATCCACCGCCGCCTCGCAGCCCTCGGGCATGGCGCCGCACACGGCACCGGCAAGGTCGAACCCGCCGAGCACTTCGCGGCTCAGGGTATCCCAATGCTCGGCGATGGTGTTGAAGAACTGCCGCGTCTTGAGAGCCCGATCCTCAATGATCTTGGCGGCCATCTCCACATCCGCGTGCATTTCGGCGTCTTCGTCCAGAAAGGGCATGGCGGCTTTCAGGAAGGCCGCGCCCTCCCCCTCCTTCACGGAGGAGTAGAACACCCACAGCCCGTCCCGGCGCGAGGAAAGCAGCCCCGCTTCAGTCAGGATCTTGAGGTGGCGCGAAACCCGCGACTGGCCCATTTCGAGGATGCTTACCAGTTCATTGACGGAAAGTTCATACCGGTCAAGGACATAGGTAAGCCGCAGCCGGGTCTCGTCGGAGAGTGCCTTGAAATAACGGATAGCGTTGGACATGCGGTTTCAAAGGGTTACAGATGTATCAAGATGAACGGATAGCCTTATATAAAGAAATCTTCATATAGTCAAGAAGGTGAGAAACGGGAAGGCAAGAAAGAATTGGGGGAGGCGAGGGGCCGCTTGTCCCCTTCATGGGGATTCTGGAGAAAGGCCCCTCGCCTCCTCCAGACCTCCCCCACTCCCCCAAAGACTTTCGGCTGGTGGGGAGACCGCGCGGAAGGAGCCCGTTCCGGAGGGAGATTGCACGAGCGCGCGGGCAGACGGCACGGGCCGCCACGGAGAGGCTCGCGACCCCGCATTGTGGGAAGCGGGCCTTTCCTGCTACGATGGCGGAAAGGCACAAAAACCGACGGAGGCCGCATGAAAAAGAAATTCGCGTTCCTGCTCATGGGAAAAGAGTTCGATACAGCCAAGGATACCGCCGTCTTCGAGACGGAGCATATGATCAGTTACATCTTCACGGTCACGAGCTTTGAGGAAGCCCTCAAACGGGCCGTTGCCTGCGCCGAGGACGGCGTGGGAGCCATCGAGGTTTGCGGGGCGTTCGGGAAGGAATGGGCCGACAAGATCATCGCCGCAACGGGGCACAAGGTCGCCGTGGGCTACGTCGTCCATAACCCGGAACAGGATGATCTGTTCAGGCAGTTCTTCGCCAAGGCCTGATCGCAGCGCATGATAAAGCCCGTCTTCCGGCAAGAAGGCGGGCTTCCGTTTTGCGGGAGAAGCGGCGTTACGCCCTCCACGCCCCAAGGATATCGTTTTCGTTTTCGGCTTCGGGGATCTTGAGCTTATCGTGCGCCCAGCGGGCGGAAATCTTCATCACCGAAGCCAGCGCGGGGAGGGCCTGCGCGAAGGTGGCGATGTCCTCGGCTTCCCGCGTATCGAACCGGAACCACGGCAGCAGGCGCGGATCGCTGACCCCGCAGTTCAGCACCGCCAGCGGCGCGAGGAGCTGGCGCGACAGCGTGGACGCGATCTGCATGGCGTCCGAGATCATGAGGTCGCGGCGCACCCGGTCGTGCACGCGCCCGAGCGCGTTGGTGCTGGAGTTCCCGTCGGCCTGCGAGGTCAGCGTGCCGCCGAGGATGGCCTTGCTCATGCCGAGCTCGCAGCGCGAGATCAGCGCGCCCGCCAGATCCTGCGACGAAGACGCGGGCGTTTCAAACAGGATGTCCATGCCCTGCGGGATGATGCCCGCCGCATCCTGCCCGAGCGTCCGCAGGGCGTTGTACAGCGCCCGCCGATCCTCCTCGCGGCTGCCGGGCGGGTATTTCCCCAGCCGGAACGGCAGCCCGTGGACCTGCACATAGCGGATATTCGCCTCCAGCGCGTAGCTGCGGATCAGATACGCCCACGCCACCGTGCGGAACAGCCCGCAGCGCGGCAGCCAGCCGGAGCGGGAACGGTGCGTGTGCACGATCCAGCCGAAAGGCCAGAGCTCCTCCCCGTCGGGCATGCCGTTGCGCAGCCGCAGCCGATCCTTGTCCTCCCGTAGCACCTGAAACCAGCTCTGCGGGCGGAAGTGGAAGGACGCCGGAAGATGCAGCCCCTGCCGATAGTCCCACTCGATCTCGCAGGCGGAAAAGCCGTGCCCGATGCCGTCCGCCAGATCCATCAACAGGTCTTCAAACCCGTTGACGGCGTCGAACTGTTCCCTGACCGCCGCCGCGATCCGGGCGGCCCGCGCATCGTTGGCGCGGCCCGGCAGGATTTCCCAGTCCAAGGTCAGCAACGCCCGCTTGCGCTTGCCCATTTCCGCCGCAAGATGCTCGCAGCGGTCTTCCATGTCCGCGAACAGCAGATGCTGCTCAAGGATGTCCCCCTGATCCGCGAGCTCCAGAATGCCCCGCAGCCGCTTCGGCGTCAGGCCGTGCGTCAGGTTCATCTGCGGCTCCAGCGCCAGCATGCGCGGGCCTTCCCCGTGCGTCTGCAATCGTCGTATTTGCTTCATCAATGCCTCCAACGGCCAAAAGCCGCCGCGTTGATCTCACCTAAAATCCGTAGTCCCGCCTGACAGCCCACTGCCTTCATGGGCCCGCCCGTTTTCACCCGAACAATTCCGACCATGCCCCACCCCCACTCAACGGCACCCCCGCCGCGCCGCCTC
>USCL01000145.1 GCA_900553145.1 uncultured Desulfovibrio sp. | reverse complement strand
GGTGGGGGAGGTTTGGAGGGGGCGGGGGAAGCTTTTCTTCAGAAAAGTTCCCCCGCCCCCTCCAAGTCTTTCTCAATCAGCCTTCCAAACTATTCCTGCACGACCCAAGGGAGGCCGCGGAGGTTGAGCTGCTCCATGAACGGATCGGGATCGAGCTGCTCCATGTTCCAGACGCCGGGCTGCATCCATTTGCCGGTCACCATCATCATGGCGCCGATCATGGCGGGCACGCCGGTGGTGTAGGAAATGGCCTGACTGCCGACTTCGGCGTAGCAGGCTTCATGATCGCAGATGTTGTAGATGTAGGCGGACTTTTCCTTGCCGTCCTTCATGCCCTTCATCACACAGCCGATGCAGGTCTTGCCCTTGGTCAACGGGCCGAGGGATGCCGGATCGGGCAGGAGCTTGCCGAGGAACTGGATGGGCACGATCTGCTGTCCCTGAAACTCCACGGGCTCGATGCCGGTCATGCCGACGTTGCCGAGCACCTTGAGGTGGTTCAGGTAGTTGTCGGAGAAGGTCATCCAGAAACGGGCGCGGCGGATGCCCTTGAGGTTCCGGACGAGGGATTCAAGCTCCTCGTGGTACATGAGGAAGCACTTCTTGGGCCCGATGCCGTCCGGGAAATCGTAGGTCATGGACCATGAAAGCGGATCAGTCTCCACCCACTCGCCGCGCTCCCAGTAACGGCCCTTGGCGGTTACTTCGCGGATGTTGATTTCCGGGTTGAAGTTCGTGGCGAAAGGCTGCCCGTGGTCGCCCGCGTTGCAGTCGATGATGTCGAGGACGTGGATCTCGTCGAACAGGTGCTTCTGGGCGTAGGCCGCGAACACGTTGGTCACGCCGGGGTCGAAGCCGCTGCCGAGCAGGGCCATCAGGCCGGCGTCCTTGAATTTCTGCTGGTAGGCCCACTGCCATTTGTATTCGAACTTGGCCACGTCCAGCGGCTCGTAGTTGGCGGTGTCCATGTAATGCACGCCCGCTTCGAGGCAGGCGTCCATGATGGTGAGATCCTGATACGGCAGGGCCACGTTGATCACCATGACGGGCTTGTAGCGCTTGATCAGCGCAACCAGCTCGGGCACGTCGTCGGCGTTCACGCGCGCCGTCTCGATGATGCGGCCCGTGCGTTCCTTAATGCTCGCGGCAATGGCGTCGCACTTGGAAACCGTGCGGCTCGCCAGCATGATCTCGGTGAAAACGTCAGGATTCTGCGCGCACTTGTGCGCCACAACGCTGCCGACGCCGCCCGCGCCGATGATGAGAACTCGTGCCATTCTTTTTCTCCTTTTTCCGGGGGCTCCGCCCCCGGCCCCTGCAAGGGACTCGATCCCTTGGCCCGGCTTGATGGTCAATCACCGTTTTCCGCTTCCCGGAAACAGCATCAATCATATGCTCCGAACACCCCGGTACGGCATGCGACGGCATCACCGCCGCCCTGCCATGACCGAGGGGGTCCGGGGGGAATGATTCCCCCCAGACAGGGGGTCAAGGGGGGCGGTAGCCCCCCTTGCCGCCGGAGGCATTCTACCGTTCGAAGTACGTATAGCCGCGCAGGCCGTCCTCGAACGTT
The DNA here is from genome assembly GCA_900553145.1 of uncultured Desulfovibrio sp. Classification (GTDB taxonomy): domain Bacteria; phylum Desulfobacterota; class Desulfovibrionia; order Desulfovibrionales; family Desulfovibrionaceae; genus Bilophila. The sequence goes on along the minus strand of USCL01000145.1, from coordinate 7,729 downwards.
TGCAGGATCTTGTAACGCTCCGAAGGCGTGATGCGCTTCTCGCGCACGGCGCGTTCGGCGGCTTCGCGGAGATCCTCAAGGATGCGCCGCGGATCGTATTCCACATAGTCGAGGATGTCGGCCACGGAGTCGCCCCGGATTTCGCGGACGAACTGGTAGGAGCCGTCCTCGCCGATACGGATGGACACGACGTTGGTGTCCCCGAGCAGGTTATGCAGGTCGCCGAGGGTTTCCTGATACGCGCCCACAAGGAAGACGCCGAGGTAGTATTCATCACCGTCCACAAGGGGATGCAGATCGAGGGAGGTGCGCATGCCCTGCGGGTCGATGAACTTGTCGATGCGCCCGTCGCTGTCGCAGGTAATGTCCGAAATGACCGCCTTGCGGGAAGGAAATTCCGTCAGGCGGTGCACCGGCATGACCGGGAACAGCTGGTCGATGGCCCACGCGTCGGGAAGCGACTGGAACACGCTGAAATTGCCGTAATAGATGTCGGCAAGCGTGCTGTCGATGTCCGCGAGCTCCTTGGGCGTGTGCTTGAGCTTTTCCTTTTCCTCGGCGATGCGGTTGATGATCGCCCAGAAATACTTGTCCGCGAGGGTCCGCTGGCGGAGCGTGACGCGGCCGGTGATGAACAGCTGGCGCATTTCATCCCGGTAGTAGATGGCGTCGTTGTAGCACTCCTGAAGATTGCGGACGGACAGGCCCTGCAAGGTCTCACGGAGGTTGATCACCGGTTCCGGCACGTCCTCGGACAGGGTTTCGGGGATGCTCTCGCCCGTTTCGGCGATGCTCACGTCGAGGATGTTGAACAGAAGGATGGAATAGTAGGCCACGGTGGCGCGGCCCGACTCCGTAACGATGTGCGGGTGCCCGATGCCCTGCTGGTCGAGGATGGTCATGACCGCTTCCACGACGTCGGTGCAGTATTCGTCCATCGAGTAGTTGCGGCTGCTCACATAGTTGGTGTGCGATCCGTCGTAGTCCACGGCAAGGCCGCCGCCAAGGTCGAGATAGCCCATCTTCGCGCCTTCCTGCACGAGGCCCGCATAGACGCGGGTGCTCTCCATGACGGCGGTACGGATGTCGCGGATGTTCGGGACCTGCGAGCCGAGGTGGTAGTGCAGGAGCTGGAGGCAGTCGAGCATATCGCACTGCTTCAGGGTGTCCACGATGTCCACCACCTGCGCCGTGGTCAGGCCGAAGGCGGAACGCTCGCCGCAGGAACCGGCCCAGTGGCCGCTGCCTTTGGTGATGAGCTTGACGCGCACGCCGAGGAGCGGGCGCACGCCGAGCGCGGCGGAACGTTCGAGGATGAGCTCCAGCTCGCCGGGCATTTCCATGACGAAAATGCACTTGAAGCCCATGCGCACGGCGGAGAGGCCGAGATCGATGAACTCCTCGTCCTTGTAGCCGTTGCAGATGAGGCAGGCTTCCGGGTCTTTGAGCTGGGAAATGGCGGAAATGAGTTCGGCCTTGGAGCCGACTTCGAGGCCGTGGTGAAAGCGCGAGCCGAACTGGGCGATCTTCTCGACCGTGTGCTGCTGCTGGTTCACCTTGATGGGAAAGACGCCGCGGTATTCCCCCTTGTAGCCGAGCGAATCGATGGCCTTGCGGAACGACTCGTGCAGCAGGGTGATCTGCGAATCAAGAATGTTTTCAATGCGCAACAGGACCGGCATGTCGTAGCCGCGCTCGCGCATGCCCCGGATGACCTCGGGGACGCTGACGGCCACGCCCTTGTTGTTGCCGGAAGGATAAATCACGACATCGCCCTCGGGCGAAACACCGAAGTAGCCGGATCCCCAGTTACGGATGCCGTACAGTTCGGTGGAATCTTCCACACTCCATTGCTGGAGAGTGCGCTTTATCGCCACGTAACGGAACCTCTCAAGGTAATCGGTTGAACAGGCGCGGGGCCCCGGCCCCGTAACACAGCCCCCGGGACGCGCTCCAAGCCTACGCCGGCTCTGCGGCTGCGGGGTGACATTTCCGCGCCGTTTGGCAAACGATAGGCCCGGGAAGGAAGAACGCCCCGTTCCTCGGGAGAAAATCCGGGGGAACCGGGGCGGCCTGCGCGTACGAAAAACAGTCGAATACGGCGTAAAATATACCTTCAAAAAGACAATATTGTCAACAAGCCACAGCCCAAAACCGCATGCGGCACGGCGCGTTCCCGCAAGGCCTTCCGCCCCTCCGCCCGAGGGGGCCCGCCGGGGTGCGGCATGATTGCGCGGCAAAAATATCTGTGCTAGGAGAAAGGTTTGGAATCAGCCGGACTTCCGCGCCGGCCGCTTCCGGAACGGCCTTGTGTTTTCCTGTCCGGTTTTCGGTGCAAGTTCGACCACGCCCAACCTTCAGTGAGGAAAAAATGAAAGGGAACGCTCTTCGCTGGCTCGGAGCCCTGCTGCTCTCCATCACCCTTGCCACCCCGGCCATGGCCGCCGGCAAGCACCTCATCAACGGCATCGACGCCAACTATCCGCCGTTCGCCTATGTGGACGAAACCGGCAAGCCCGCCGGCTTCGACGTCGATTCCATGAACTGGATCGCCAAGAAGATGGGCTTTACCGTGGAACACAAGCCGATGGACTGGGACGGCATCATCCCCGCCCTGCTCGCCAAGAAGATCGACATGGTCTGCTCCGGCATGAGCATCAGCCCCGAACGCAAGGCGCAGGCGGATTTCTCCGATCCCTACTGGACCATCCGCAAGATTTTCATCACCAAGAAGGGCTCCAAGGTCACCGAAGATCAGATCTACAACGGCAAGATCAAGCTCGGCGTCCAGCGCGGCACCAACGAGCACGAAATGCTCCAGAAGGCGCAGGCCGAAAAGAAGTACAACTATCAGCTGCGCTTCTATGATTCCGGCCCCATGGCCATCGAAGACCTCCTGAACGGCCGCATCGACGCCATCGGCCTTGACGCCGCCCCCGCCGAAGACGCCATGCGCAAGGGCAAGCCCGTGCAGGAAGTGGGCGTGTTCGGCTCCGACGAGTTCGGCGTGGCCATCCGCAAGGACGACGCCGAAACCATGAAGCTCGTCAACGAAGGCTACAAGCTCCTCAAGGCCGATCCCTACTGGAAGGAACTGCAGGACAAGTACCTCAAGTAAATGACGCTCCCGCCGGAGGCCGCACGGTCTCCGGCGTTTTCCACGCGCTTGTGCAAGACCGGCGACGCGGCCAACCCCCGCCGTCGCCGCCTTGTTGTCAGGGCTTCCCTCTTTGGGAAGACTGGCGTATGCTGGAACGCTTTTCACCGATCGGGCGCGCTTTCCGGCATCCGCCTCAGGCCCTCCGATTCCGGGCGCGGAAGCCGGCGGCGGCCCCGCGCAGTCAATCCTCAAACCCCATTCCGTGAGTCGCGATGCTGGACATAGTGGACAAAATCCCGGTTATTCTCAACGCCTTGCCCTATATCCTTCAGGGCAGCGTCGTAACCCTCATCACCGTCATCGGGTCTCTGGCGCTCGGGTTCTGCATCGGCCTCCCCCTTGCCGTGCTGCAAGTGTACGGCCCGACCTTCATCCGCCGCCTTATCGGCGTCTACGTATGGTTTTTCCGGGGAATGCCCATCCTGCTCCTGCTGTTCCTCTTCTATTTCGGGCTGTTCGAGGTCATCGGCCTGAACTTGTCCACCATCACGGCGTCCTGCCTCGTGCTCGGCATGGCGAGCGCGGCCTACCAGTCCCAGATTTTCCGCGGCTCCATCGAGACGCTCCCGGTAGGCCAGTTCCGCGCGGCCCGCGCCCTCGGCATGAACGACGGCCAAGCCATCCGGCATATCGTCCTTCCGCAGGCCCTGCGCCTGTCCATCCCCGGCTGGTCCAACGAATTTTCCATCCTGCTCAAGGACTCGGCCCTGTGCTTCGTCCTCGGGACCCCGGAAATCATGGCCCGCACCCATTTCGTGGCCTCGCGGACCTATGAGCACCTGCCCCTCTACATCACGGCAGGCCTGTTGTACTTCGGCATCACCCTTGTGGGCGTGCACCTCCTGCGCATGCTGGAACGCAAGGTTCATATTCCCGGTTACGCCGTCAGCGGCTCCATGTGAGGCACGTCACCATGAACACCACCCCCATCCTGCGCGCCACCAACATCGTCAAGAAACTCGGCGGCAAAACGATCCTCAACGACGTGTCCCTCGATGTGCACAAAGGCGACGTGAAAGTGGTCATCGGCCCTTCCGGCGCGGGCAAGAGCACCTTCCTCCAGTGCCTCAACTACCTCCTGCCCCCGGACTCCGGCGACATCTGGCTTGAAGAAAAAAAGGTCAACGCCCGCGACACCAAGGAGTTGTGCGCCCTGCGGCAGCAGGTCGGCATGATCTTTCAGGATTTCAACCTGTTCGACCACCTTACCGCCGAAGAGAACGTCTCCATCGCCCTGCGCAAGGTCATGGGCTGCACCAAGTCGGAAGCCCGCAACCGCGCCCTGACCGAACTCAGCCGCGTGGGCCTCGCCAAGCGCGCCGCGCTCTACCCCGCCCAGCTTTCCGGCGGGCAGAAGCAGCGCGTGGCCATCGCCCGCGCCCTCGCCATGGACCCCAAGGTCATGCTCCTCGACGAGCCCACCTCCGCCCTCGACCCCGAACTCGTCGGCGAAGTGCTCTCGGTCATCCGCGACCTCGCGGACGGCGGCATGACCATGATCATGGCCACGCACCAGATGGACTTCGCCCGCGCCCTCGCCACGGACATCCTGTTCATGGAGCAGGGCAAGATCATCGAACAGGGCGCGCCCGACGTGCTGCTGGCCCCCGGCTCCGGCACGCGCACCAGCGACTTCTGCGGCAAGCTGTTCGACATGCGCGGCACGGAAAGGGCCGACGGACCCACGGTCAGCGAGCTCCTCACCGGCGACCTGTCCCATGACATCACCGACGACGGCAACGAATCGTCCATGATCCCCGACGCCCCGAAAAAGGATTAGACGATGCAGTGGCTTGATCCCGACTTCATCTTCCAGACGGTCGTCCCCGCGCTCAACCGGGGGCTCGTCATGTCCGTCGCCCTGATCGTGCCCTCCGCGACCATCGGGTTCGTGCTCGGCGTCCTCACCGGCGTCGCCCGCGTCTTCGGCCCCAAGTGGCTCCGCAGCCTCGGGAACGGCTTCACCACCATCTTCCGCGGCGTGCCGCTCGTGGTGCAGCTCATGATCCTGTATTTCGGCCTGCCCAACATCGGCATCTACCTTGAGCCCTACCCGGCCTCGGTGCTCGGCTTCATCCTCTGCACGGGCGCGTACCAGTCGGAATACGTCCGCGGCGCGCTGCTCTCCATCCGGCAGGGGCAGATCAAGGCGGCCTACGCCCTCGGGTTCACCAAGCTGCAGACCATCCTCTGGGTGGTCATCCCGCAGGCGGCCCGGCGCGCCCTGCCCGGCTGCGGCAACGAAATCATTTACCTGATCAAGTACTCCTCCCTCGCCTACATCATCACCTGCATTGAGCTCACCGGCGAGGCCAAGGTGCTTGTTTCGCGTTCGTTCCGGCCCACGGAAGTCTATATCGTGGCGGGCGTCTATTACCTCGTCCTCGTATCCTTCGCCACGTGGTTCCTCCAGAAGCTCGAACGCAAATTCGCCATTCCCGGCTTCGGGAAGAAGTAAGCAGGGCGCCGCCCTGCACCCGCTGAGGCTCCGCCTCAGACTCCGCCGGGGGGAGAACCGCGCTACCCTCGATGCCCGTAGGGCTCGAAGAGGCACCCAACGGCACACCCCCTGTGGGGCCGCCCTCCGGGTCGGTCCCCCCGGACCCCGGCGTAAACGGAAACGCCACAACCAGTTTCCATTACCGACAGAATAAACGGCGTTGCCGTTTATTCTGGTTTTGAAGAAAACGACATAACCGACATAAAGCCCCAACCTCTCGCGTTTCCATAACCGAGGGGGTTTGGGGGGGAATCATTTCCTCCAGGCAAGGTCAAGGGGCGGCAGCCCCGCCAGTGCGGCTCGCACCTTACCGCCGGAGGCACTACCCATTCTCGAAAAAAGGACATGCTTCAATGCCCGTACAGGAACATATCCGCAATTTCAGCATCATCGCCCATATCGACCACGGCAAGTCGACGCTCGCCGACCGTATCCTCGAGATCACGGGGCTGGTATCGGATCGCGAAAAGCGCGACCAGTACCTTGACCGCATGGACATCGAGCGCGAGCGCGGCATCACCATCAAGGCGCAGTCCGTCCGCATCCCCTACAAGGCGAAAAGCGGCAAGCAGTACCTGCTGAACCTCATCGACACGCCCGGCCACGTGGACTTCAACTATGAAGTCTCCCGTTCGCTGGCGGCCTGCGAAGGCGCGCTGCTGGTGGTGGACGCCACGCAGGGCGTGGAGGCGCAGACGCTCGCCAACGTCTACCTCGCCCTTGACCACAACCACGAGATCATCCCGGTCCTCAACAAGATCGACCTCCCGAGCTCAGACGTGGACCGCGTGAAGTCGGAAATCGAAGAGGACATCGGGCTGGACTGCTCCAAGGCCCTGCCCGTCAGCGCCAAGACCGGCGAAGGCGTGCACGACGTGCTTGAAGCCATCGTGGAACGCCTGCCCGCGCCCGAAGGCAACCCCAACGCGCCGCTCAAGGCGCTCATCTTCGATTCGTGGTATGACTCGTATCAGGGCGTCGTGGTCATGTTCCGCATCATGGACGGGACGCTCCGCAAAGGCGACAAGATCGAACTGTTCGCCACGAAAAAGGCCTACGAAGTCATCCGGCTCGGCGTGTTCTCGCCCGAAGCCCGCGACATGGATCAGCTCTCCGCCGGCGAAGTGGGCTTCCTCTGCGGCAACATCAAGGAACTGGGCGACGCCAAGGTCGGCGACACCATCACGCTGGCGGAACGCCCCTGCGCCGAGGCCGTGCCCGGCTTCAAGGAAGTGAAGGCGGTGGTCTTCTGCGGCCTCTACCCGTCCGACCCGAGCGACTATGAGCAGCTCAAGTTCGCGCTGGAAAAGCTCCAGCTCAACGACGCGGCCTTCTCGTGGGAGCCGGAAACCTCGCAGGCCCTCGGCTTCGGCTTCCGCTGCGGCTTCCTCGGCCTCCTGCACATGGAAATCATTCAGGAACGCCTCGAACGCGAATTTCAGGTGGACCTCATCGCCACGGCCCCCTCGGTCATCTACCGGGTGGAGACGACGGACGGCAAGACCACGGAAATCGACAACCCGTCGAAACTCCCCGATCCCGCCCGCATCACCAACCTCTACGAACCCTACGTCCGCATCGATATCCACGTGCCGAGCGAATACGTGGGCAACGTGATGAAGCTCTGCGAGGAAAAGCGCGGCATCCAGAAGAACATGGGCTATCTGGCCCAGAACCGCGTGGTCATCACCTATGAGCTGCCTTTCGCGGAAATCGTGTTCGACTTCTTCGACCGCCTGAAATCCGCCACGCGCGGCTACGCTTCGATGGATTACGAGGTGGTGGACTACCGGGCCTCAAACCTCGTGCGTCTGGACATCCTCCTGAACGGCGAAGCCGTGGACGCCCTCGCGGTCATCGTGCACAAGGACAAGTCCTACTCCTACGGCCGCGCGCTGGCCCTCAAGCTCAAGCGCACCATCCCGCGCCAGATGTTCGAAGTGGCGATTCAGGCCGCCATCGGCCAGAAGGTCATCGCCCGCGAAACCATTTCGGCTCTCCGCAAGAACGTAACCGCCAAGTGCTACGGCGGCGACATCACCCGTAAGCGCAAGTTGCTCGAAAAGCAG
>USCL01000144.1 GCA_900553145.1 uncultured Desulfovibrio sp. | reverse complement strand
GCCGACTTCCCGAAGGCCAACTTCATCATCTCGCATGGCGGCTGGCCGTGGGTGCAGCAGATCCTCGGCGTCTGCTTCTTTCAGAAAAACATCTACCTGTGCCCGGACATGTACCTGTTCAACTGCTCGGGTTCGGCGGACTACATCATGGCGGCGAACAACTTCATGCAGGATCGCTTCCTGTTCGGCACGGCCTACCCGCTGATGCCCATCGTGGACTGCGTGGCTCACTTCAAGACGCTCTTCAAGCCTGAAGTCCTGCCCAAGCTCCTGTACAAGAACGCCGCGAAACTCCTGAACATCGAACTGCCCGAGGAGGCATAAGTCATGACCTGCAAGCATCTCTTCAAGGCCGCAGCCATTGCCCTTTCCCTCGCCGTGGGCGCCGCGCCCGCCCTCGCCAAGAACTTCACCGAACTCAAGGCCGCGGCCTCGCCTGCGGGCGGCGCGTGGTACGTCGGCATGGGCGCGATGGGCAAGGCCATCTCCACCATGTATCCCGAGCTTGACGTCGCCCTCTTCCCCGGCGGCGGCCTCGCCAACGTCATGCACGTCGAGAAGGGCGCGAGCGACTTCGGCATCGCCGCGCACAGCGTCATCTTCGCGGCGGCCAAAGGCATCGATCCCTACAAGAAGCCCACGGAAAACGTCATGGGCCTCCTCAACCTGCACGACTCCACCCGGATGCACTTCATCGTGAACAAGGCTTCCGGCATCAAGTCCCTTGCCCAGATCAAGGAAAAAAAGATGCCCATCCGCATCTCCATGTCCCATACCGCCGGGAATTCCTATCTGTTCGGCAAATGGATCCTCGAGGAATACGGCATCAGCCAGCAGGACATCACCGCATGGGGCGGCAAGATCTACACCCCCTCCACCAACGACACCGCCAGCATGATGAAGGACGGCCAGCTTGACGTCGCCCTGTGGATCGGGCCCGGCGAAGCCTTCATCGTGCAGGACATGATGAACAGCGTCGATCTCGACATCCTGCCCGTGGACGAAAACGTCATCAAGGCCGTGGGCGAAAAGTACGGCCTCCAGCGCGACGTCATCCCGGCGTCGTTCTACGGCGGCAAGTTCGGCAAGGACATCGTTACCGTGTCCGCCAGCACCGAACTCATGATCAACAAGAACGTCTCCGAAGACGTCGCCTACAAGATGGCCAAGGCCATGTGCGAAAAGCGCGACGACATCGTGATCGCCAGCCCGTTCTGGAAGTCCTTCACGCCCGAGAAGGCCGCTCAGGGGCTCGCCCTGCCGCTGCATCCCGGCGCCGCGAAGTATTACAAGGAAAAGGGCTGGCTGTAGGAAGACGAAAGGCCTGAGGGGGCTCCTCGCCCCCTCAGACTCCCCCCGGCAGGGGAACAACTCATACTTTAAACTATTGAAATAAAACTATTTAACCTCAGCAAAATGTGTCAAAATGTGGCGGAATCAGCCACAAATATGTGTCAGAATATGTGCCTAAAAAAGCCCTCCCGGATTACCACCGAGAGGGCTTTTTCTATCCTTCAATCAACCATCCCGCAAAATCCCCGAACCGGAACACCTCCACGGCGCCGGGCCCCAACTCCCCACAATGTTAATAGAATCCGAGCAATGAGCCCATAAACATTATGGAAAGAATGGTCACTAAAATCCAGAACACCGAAAGGATAGTACCGTTCTTGATCCAGTCTTTCATGGAGTAATAGCCGTATTGATAGGTAACGAGCTGTACAGCGTCAATGACCAGCACCAAGGAAGCTGAAGCCATGAACCCCAGCGGGAGAGTAAGTATAGCGGGGCTAACGCCCTTGCTTCTGGCAAGGGCTATGATGGTGGGGGTAAACACGGCGACAATGGCGGTGCTGTTGGGAACAAGGAGATGAATCCACACAGCGAAGAGCGCTATGCCCAGCATGAGGACAAACAGGGGAAGGTGTAGCAATCCGCCGAGAAAGGTCGTGCCTATCCATGCCGCTGCGCCGGTCTTCCAAAGAGCCATGCTCAGGGAACACGCACCGCCTATAAGCATCATGATGTCCCAGCCCATTCGCGGAAAGGCATACTTCCAGTCTATAAGGTCGATGCCGGGGAAAAATAGGGCTGCGCCACCGAGTACGGCAAGAATCGGCAGGGGGATACCGTGCAGGCGGTCCGTACACCACAGGGTCACGTTGATGAGAACGAAAAGGACGAAGCGGCGTTCCTGTCGGGTCATGGGGCCAAGCTTCGCGTATTCCTCGCGCATGGATTCCGATCCAGAGAGAGTGGTAATCTCAGACGGGAAAATCCAGAGCAAAAGGAGCCAGGTCACCGGAATCAGCACCAACGCCACGGGAACGCCGATGGCACACCATTGGAGATAGGAAATGTCCACCCCCGCCATGTCGCGGAGAAACTGCATGGTCAGCACATTCATGGAGGCGCCTGTAGGGGTGGCTACGCCGCCGATGAGCACGCCGAGGGGCAATCCGATCATAAGTGCCTTGGCGAAATTACTTTGCATGGGCACACAGTTGTTCTTTTCAATAACCTTCAAAGCCACGGGCGCGAGCATCACCACCACCGGTACGTCGGCCATGAACATGGAAATAACGGTTCCCCCTGCAATAAAGCAAAACAGCAGCCGGGCCGGACTCCCTTGGGCGATGAGTGAAATCCACAGCGCCACACGTTCGGAAAAGCCTGTGCGGGTAAAAGCAAAGGTAAAACAGAACATCCCGAACACGAAAAATACGATGGGGTTGGCGAAATTCCCGAGCGCTGTTTGGAAAGTCGTCACCCCGGCCAGTGGCTGTATCACCGTCATAAGCATGGCGGCGACGGCGAGCGGGAACACCTCGAAAACCCACACGATGACTGCGGCGGCCATCAGGGCGATGGCACGCTGCCCCTGACTGCCCAGACCTTCAGGCGCAGGCCACACCCAAGCGATGAGCGCAAAAATGCCGCAAGCTGCCAAAAAGAGCGCCAGCCGTCTGGCATCAAAAGGAATACCCGGAAGTCCGTGGGAAATATTTTCTTGTGACATGAGAGGATTCCTTGAAGAAAAGGGGGAAGAAGGGGGCATCCCGCCCAAACGTTTCCGCCCGGCGAGGTGCCCCGCGCAATGGCCCTATGGGAAAGGGCACCTATGTGCAGCAAGGCCTACTTTTTCTGGTTGGCTTCAAAATTACGGGAATATTCGGCCTGTGTGGGCCAAGGGGCCTTACGGGCACGCGCAAGGCCGGACTTGTAGGGCTCGATTTCCCAGAGACGGACGATGGAAGGATCAATTGGCTGCCCGCCGGAAAGGTCTCTTCCGGAAAAAGCCGGATAGTCCTTGCCATAACGATAGACGCGGTGGATCATGTTCTTCATGAACGCCTTGTTGATACCGGTGCTGCGATCCACGAAGGCATCAGTATCGTCAAGATAATTGGTAATGGTACCGTCCATGAGCCACGGGCAAACGAATTCCCAGCACACGCGGGGTTCGGGGCCACCAGTCACTTCAAATATCTGCCCCTGTCCGGCGGCACAGACCAGCACGTTGCCGTTGGGCAAACGTTGCGACGAGCTTTGATAGGGCGAGCAAAAGTTGTAGGGGTGATGGGACTTGTATTCCCATACGATCTCGCCAGTTTTGGGGCATACTTCCAACACGCGGGAGCGATTCCCCTGCGGACGCATGCAACCGTTGTCAAAAACCTGAATGTTGTCGTTGTCGAGAAAATGGGCATTGTGCGGCCCGAAAAGCTGTTCGTCGCCGTCGAAGCAATAGGACGGCGTGCGCCCCCGGTTGTGGGTGGCCGGGTTACCCCAACGGTAGACCAACTTGCCGGTCTTGCGATCGATGATGACGAATTCCCCAAAATTGCGGCAGGTCACCACAACCTGATCCGTGCGCGGATTGTAATCCACGGCGTTGAAATGCACCCAGTCCACAGTGGAGAAATAGCCGTGGGTGGCGGGAAGGATGTAATTGAGGTTGAACTCGTCGGGAGCGTCGCCCACATGATCCCACAAATGCCATTCCCAAACCACGTTATTGTCCTGATCGATTTCCATGAGGTAATCGAGATACAGGCCCTTATGCACCTTGCCCTCGAAAAGTTCGCCTTCCTCCGGTAACGTTCCGAGCTTGCGGCCTCTGGCATAGGCTTCCTCGTTGGTCTTTTTTTCGAGGCAGATCACCATTGTATGTCCGTTGGGCATGGGGCAGAAGGCATGTGAAAGGCACTCGTCGGTGTCGTGATCGTTCTTGACGTACCGCTGGAGTAGGTTCCCGTCCCAGTCGAAACGTTCGAAGCCTCCAGTCGTCCCGGCAAAACGGACGGCCATATTGGGAACACGGATACCGCGCACGAGCGTTCCATCGGGAAGCAGATGGGCGAACAGACCCGGCATGTAGTCGCTCTTCCATGTGTGAACGATATTGCCTTCCATATCGATCAGGTGCGTCTCATTATAAAAGTACGGGGAGAACAGATTGTACCCGTCGAAACAGAGGTCCTTGAAGTAACGATGAACGCCAGTAGGAATGCCGTGTACACCAGCCATGTTGTCTCTCCTGTCGTAAAAGGTAAAAGGAATTGTCGCGGGCCGAAAAATCAGTGGATGGTCCATCCCGCATCCACATAAAGCACCTGCCCTGTGGTCATGGACGCTGACGGAGAGGCGAAATATGCGACCGCCGCCGCGATTTCCGCAGGGGCGATGAGCCTGCCGAACAGCATTTTGGGATGTATGCTGCTTGCCCCCATGCCGCGGGTCATTGCCGTATCCACGATGGCGGGCCCTACCGCATTGACGGTGATGCCGTACGGCGCAAGTTCAAGTGCCAGCGCGCGGGTAACGAGGTTCACCCCACCCTTACTCGCCAGATAAGGGACACGATTTTCAAGGACCGAACCCGCGAGGCTTGAGGACATATTGATGATCCTTCCGCCGCACGAACGGCCATCCCCCCCCGCCCGCGTGATCATGTCGCGGGCCACAGCCTGCGCAATAAAGAACATACCCTTGAGGTTGATGTTGATGACGGCATCCCAAGCCTCTTCCGTGACTTCAAGGGCAGGCATCTGCCGATTCACTCCCGCGTTGTTGACGAGGATATCCAGTCCGCCCAGCATCCCGGATGTTTCAGAGACGTGCCTCGCAATAGTCGGGATATCGGATACATCGGCAACCATCGGGAACACCGTCCCGCCTTCGGCCCGGATGAGAGCGGCCGTCGCTTCTAGTTCATCGACGCTACGCGCCCATACCGCTACGGCGGCACCTTCATGGGCGAGCTTCAGTGCTATTGCCCTTCCAAGGCCGCGCCCCGCTCCGGTCACAAGCGCCTTTTTTCCTGTTAATTTCTTGTTTTCATTCATATAATGTTTCCTTTTGCTGCGTATCCAGACTCGGCTTTGCGCCGGTTTGTCTGGCCACCTATTTTGTTCAAAAAAGAGCATAGTTCGTGCCAATTTTTTCTTAAATAAAATCAGATAAAAAAGAATATTCATTTGTTTAACTATTGTTTTTTTCAAGAGTAATGCTTAAAAAAAGTCTCTCTTTTTTCAGTAATAATCCAAAAAGGAGCGAAGATGTCTATCCAGTTTGATGACCATGGGAGCGAGGCACGTTCTCTGTTCTGCGGCGACTCCTGCCGGCTGCTGTATGAAGAACTTGGCTTTGAAAGCGCCCTCAGCTATCTCTTCGCCTACCTTCGGAGAGAGTACCCGCTGACCCGGATATTCTGCGGCTTCCGGCATTACGCGAGTACGCGCTATGTGCCAGTTGCGGACACGCTCGGTGGCATTATCGAAGGCATTATGACGCTGGCAACCAGTTCGCTGACGCAGGAGGAAATCGGAACACTCATGGGCACCGATCGCTTCGAGCCCTATTTGCTACATGCAGACCCGTTTCAGGATCGTTCCCAGATGTTGCTCCGCCAGGAGGACTTTGCGAGTTACCTGCGCGTGCCATTGTTCACGCAAGGCGAATCCATTTTCCAGATGGCGTTCTGCTCAAACAGGCCCGACGCCTTCACCCAACAGGACGCGGAATTGTTTTTCCGTATCACCCGGCCTTTGGGCGAGAGCATGAGCCGAACATTCAGTGGACAAGAAAAATTTTTTCCATCCCCACCCAGCGAGCAAACGCATCTGCTCGGCATGTGCAGTGGACTTGGGCAGGTTTTCAGCGAGATCAAAAAGATCGCCCGGAGCGATTGCACCGTTTTGGTGCACGGTCCCACGGGTGCGGGAAAAGAGGTTGTCGTGAACACCCTGCACGCCTGTTCGGAACGGGCCCGTGACCCGCTGGTCAAGGTCAATTGCGGAGCCATCGCGGAATCTCTCCTTGAAAGCGAGCTGTTCGGCTATGAGAAAGGGGCGTTCACAGGGGCGCAGACTACCCGTCCTGGCCTGTTTGAGGCCGCCAACGGCGGTACCATCTTTCTGGATGAGATAGGGGAACTCCCACGGCGCATGCAGGTGGGCTTATTACGCGTGCTCGACAACCGGGAAGTCACGCGTGTCGGAAGTAGCCGAGCCATTCCCCTGAATATTCGTGTGATTGCTGCTACACACCGGGACTTGAGGCAAATGGTTGAGGAGGGGGCGTTTCGAGAGGATCTCTGGTATCGTCTCAACGTCTATCCACTCGAAATACCGCCTCTGCGTGAGCACCGCATCGACATACCCATTTTAGCGCGGTTCTTCGCCAACAAGATAGGGGAGGAACTGCGCCTGAGCCAGCCTCCCTATATTTCCGAAGATCAGATCGACGCACTTTGCGCCTATGACTGGCCGGGCAATATTCGCGAACTGCGGCATGTGGTTGAACGGGCAGTCATCCGGGCGCGTACAGGAAATACGTGCCTGCCTCTGACCGTCTCGGAAGATTTGAAACGGCGTAGAATTCCGTTCCAGCCACGCTCAGCACCTCCCGTCTGGACCAGACAACAGGAATGTAGCTTACCTCCCCTGCCGGAAGACGGTTCCCTGCCCACACTTGAAGAGTGGACGGATCGTTATATAGAATGGGTTCTGAATAGAACGGGCGGCAAGATTACCGGAGTACACGGTGCCGCGACGCTTCTGGGGGTTCACCCCAATACCATACGAGGAAAAAGAAACCGTATCCTCAAACGGAAGAACGGGGTAGGCTAACCACCAGCACAATATGCAATTCTCCCTCCCAGCAACTTGAGAGCTTCTCCCGCAATTCCAGCGGCGACAGCCTCCCATCTCTCTCATTCTGGTAACTGTTTTACAGTATTCTCCCTGCATCGTAACTATGCTGTACGGGAGCGCATACCTTCCCCGGTTCTATGGGCCACGGACAGACGGGATCATCCGACCCTTCCCACGGGAAGCCCGGTTGTTGCGGCAAGTCGCGGAGCGCCTGCCTGTACGCCAGCCAGTTCAGATACCCGGCGTCCGTGAGCGTCGTTTCCCCGCCGCTGGCGAGCTGATCGCGGTGGCGTTCGACGAGCCATGCACAGGCCGCCAACCTTGCGTCCCGTTCGGCGCGCACTCGTTTGGAGCGGGCCTCCGTGCCATTGTACTCGGCAGGCCGGGCCGCTTCGGCTACGGCGGCTTCGGCGTCAAGACGTTTCCGTTCACGCTCGAAAGCCCGGATGCCGGGAAGCACATACTCCCGGTACGTATCGCCCACGTCGCCGCCCTCCGCCATAAATTCAAGGTTGGGGCGGCCGTCGTCGAACTCCACATGCCCCACGCCGTTCCGCCACTGAACGGCGCGCACGGCTTCGGGATATGCGTATGCGGCCTCCAGCGCTTCGCCGTCCACGATGACAAGCCCGTCAGGCACAATGATGGATACGGATTCAGGCATGGCTTGCCTCTAGGGCTGTATGGCGGGGTATGCTCAGGTTGGATCAATGCGGGATCGCCGTGCGCCAGCCCGATGAGCTGCCTGCGGGTGGCTTCGCATTCCCGGAGGTTTTCAACGCGGCCCGACGAAACCTCGGCGCCCACCTTGTTCACTTCTCCGGCCACGAGGCCAAGGGCATTGGCGTTTTCAAGCAGGAGCATGGGCGTCAGCACAAGGGCGCATCCCTCCATATTGGCATCCGTCACGCCGCCTTTGCCGCTGTAGCTCATCCACAGTTCGCACCCGCCTTTCTTGTTGTGTTGCGGGCAGTCCTCAAAATTCCTGTACGGGCATCCGGCCATGTTTCCTCCTATGCCTTTTGCGCGACGATGAAGTCGATGTATTTGACGTTGAGATTCAGAGCATGGGAATGCGAAGTGCCGGAAAAACTGTGCGTGTGCGCACCGCTCCCTCCCGCTTCCGCGCATGTCATTGTACCGAGATTCGGCCCCGTCCCCGCGTACAGGTATGACTTGTAGTTCCCGCCGGACTCGCGCCGGATGTAGTGCGTCACCGAGTACTTGTGTTTCGGCATTTGCACCGCGGTCAGAGTGGTGGAACCGACACTTCCTCCCCCCGCCGTGGCGGTCGTGGCCCTGCCCGTAGCGAAAGCCGTGGAGAAAGTCAGCCCCGCCATATAGTTCGTGACGTTTCCGGTCACGAGCCACAGGGCGGCGTTATTATACTCCACTACGGTGATTTTCATCCATCCTGTGGGTACGCTCGTTTGCTGGAAAAGCATCCGGGGCCCGGAGGAGATTTCGACGGTCGCTCGACGAAGCACGGTTGCGGCGCGTGTACTCTTCGCAGTAGGCCCAAAGCAGGGGCACGTCACCAACCTAAAAATAGCCTCGACGATGCTCCGCCACAGTTCTACTACGCCTTCGGACATGCCGTCCGGGTGCTGGAAAAAACTCTCGGCGGGCGTCACCCTCCGCAGCCGCCTGGACTGTTCCGGTTCCAAGCCCCTTGCTCCTATCACATCCCCACATTTCAAGGATGCGCCTTGTCCGTGGGCATCCCGTTTCGTCATAGCCGTCATGCTCTAACCGCTGATTGCGGGAGTCGTGACAAAACTTGCAGAGTGTCTGCCAGTTGTTCTTGCCCCAGAACAACGCAATATCGCCACGGTGATGGCGGATATAGTCAACCACGGCGGCGGCACCACGCAGGGCCTTCCCGCACATCACGCAAAACGCATGTCCACGCAGAAAGACAATCCACGCCTTGTATGCCTCCATGCTTACCCACAAATTACCTCCTAACTACCCAAAAACAATACATAAAGGACACACACGGTCATGGGACGGTACGCTCCAGAGATCCGATCCCCCTTCCTCAACGGCCTAAGCGGCGGCGGCCCCGCCTGCGGCTTCATCCACTTTTCTCTCCACCTCTGCCTACATGCCCCTACAATGACGCAAGACACAAAAAAGTGCACTCTGAACAAGTTCGATGGATAAAAGAAAAGCCCCCGGAAACGGAGGCTTTATGTCACAGGGCTTTGATATCC
>USCL01000143.1 GCA_900553145.1 uncultured Desulfovibrio sp. | reverse complement strand
AGGCCCTTTCTTTAGAAAGGGCCTCCCTCCCTTCCCCAATATTCTCTTTACGCCAAGTTTGTCGCCTCTTCGCCGTTGCCGATAGTGTTCTCAAGCTTGCCCTTGAGGTTGTCGCGGAGACGCCCGGCGAGCTGCGCGACGGATTCGTTGAGGCTGGCGTGCGCCTGCTCGCCCGGCGCTTCCTGCGGGAGGCGGCTGTGGGCCACGGTCATGAACAGCTTGATCCGGTTGAGCTGGTTGGCTTCGCTGCTGCCGGGGTCGTAGTCCACCGCCATAAGGTTGGCGAGGGGCCGGATGCGCTTCAATTCCTTGAGCACGCCCTTGCCCGTGATATGGTTGGGCAGGCAGCCGAAAGGCTGGAGGCACAGGACGTTGGCCACGCCGTGATCGATGAGCTCCAGCATTTCCGCCGTGAGCAGCCAGCCTTCCCCGGCCTGATTGCCGGTGGAGACGATGCCGCGCACGCTGCGGGCCAGATCCGCGATGCGGGAAACGGGCAGGAACCGGCTGCCTTCGAGCGCCCGGCGCATGGCGTCGCGCAGGGATTCGATGCGCTTGATCAGCAGCCAGTTGCTGAAGGCGGGGAACGCCTTGCCGCCCATGTGCTTCCAAAGATAGACGGGGTCGAGCAGGCAATAGAGGAAAAAGTCCATGAGATCGGTCAGGACGGGCTCGCCGCCCTCCTCCATGATGTGCCGGACGACCTGATTGTTGGCGTCGGGGTGGTACTTGAGCAGGATTTCGCCCACGATGCCCACGCGGGGCAGGGGCTCGTGATCCTGACGGATGGCCGAAAAATCCCGCACGATGCTCCGCATGTGCGACTTGAACAGCGAGACGTCGCCTCGGGCCGCGCTGAACCTCACGCGGTTCATCCAGTGGGCCAGCAGATTGTCCGTATCCCCGGCGCTGCGCTCATGGGCTCGGGTGGAGAGCGAGACGCGCTGGAGCATGTCCCCGTAGAGGCAGCCCAGGATGAGCCGGTGCAGCAGCCGCGGGGTGACCGCGAAGCCGGGCTGGCTGTTCAGCGCGCCGCCGCTCAGGGTCAGGACGGGCACGTCCCCGAACCCGGCCTCGCACAGGGCCTTCCGGAGCAGCGCGGGGTAGTTGGTCGCCCGGCAGGGGCCGCAGGTCTGCGACAGCATGAGGGCGGTATGCTTGGGGTCGCACCGCCCGCTTTGCAGGGCGTCGATGAGCTGTCCGATGACCACGATGGCGGGGTAGCAGGCGTCGTTGTGGACGTAGTTGAGCCCGGTTTCGATGGCCTTGCGGCTGACCGTGGGCAGGATTTCCAGACGGTAGCCCGCGCTGGAGATGGCCTTGCCGATGATGTCGAAATGCAGCGGTGACATCTGCGGGGCAAGGATGGTGTGGGTCTTGCGCATGGGCCTGGTGAACACGGGGCGCGGGGCGGAGGCGCCGGGAAGGGGCGCGGAAGGCGCGCCGGGGCGTTCCTCCACGGCGGCGAGCAGGGAACGGATGCGGATGCGGGCCGCGCCGAGGGACGCCCCTTCATCGATCTTGATGAGCGTATGCAGCTTCCCGGCGTCGGCGAGGAGTTCCGCCACCTGATCGGCGGTAATGGCGTCAAGGCCGCAGCCGAACGAAGTCAGCTGCACCAGTTCGAGGTTGGGGCGCGTGCAGACCAGCGCCGTGGCCCGGTACAGCCGGGAGTGGTACGTCCACTGATCCACGACCCGGAGCGGCCCGGCGGGGCGTCCGAGGTGCGCCACGCTGTCCTCGCTGAGCACGGCGGCCCCGAGGGAGGCGATGAGTTCGGGCAGCCCGTGATGGATAGCCGGATCGGCGTGGTAAGGCCGCCCGGACAGCACGATGCCGAGCTTGCCGGTGCGCTCCAGTTCGGCGAGCACCCGTTCGCCTTCGGCCCGGAGCTCGGCGCGGTAGGCTTCCTGTTCGAGGGCGGCGACGTGCACGGCGTCGCGGAGTTCCTTCTTCGGGATGCCGAACAGGCCGTGCAGCGCGGCGATGAGCGTGCCGGGCTGTTCCAGCGACACGAACGGGGTGTACAGGGTGCAGTCCTGTTCCAGCAATTCGTCCGTATTCAGGCGGATGACTTCGGGGTAACCGGCCACCACCGGGCAGTTGTAGCCGTCCGTGGCGGTGTCGCTTTCCCGGCGTTCGCGCGGCAGGCAGGGGAAAAAGATGCGCTTGAGCCCTTTGCGCAGGAGCGAGGCGATGTGCCCGTGCGCGAGCTTCGCGGGGTAGCAGACCGTCTGTGAGGGCATGGACGACAGGCCGAGATCGAAGAGTTCCTTGCCGGACGGCGGGGACAGCTCCACGCGGTAGCCCAGTTCCGTGAACAGCGTGAACCAGAACGGATAGTGTTCGTACATGTTGAGCACGCGGGGCATGCCGATGCGCCCGCGCGGGGCGTCGTCCTGCGGGAGGGGCTCGTATGCGAACAGGCGGCGTTCCTTCCATGCGTAAAGGTTGGGCATGGACGGGCGGGCCGCGTCGCCGCCGGATGCGCCGCGCTCGCAGCGGTTGCCGGACACGAGCTTCCGCCCGTTGGAAAAGCGGTTGACCGTGAGCAGGCAATGGTTGCCGCACCCCTTGCAGCGCAGGGTCTTGGCGGAAATGTCGAGGGAGCGCAGGGAGGCGGAGGACAGGGGCGCGGGAGCCGCGCCGCCGGGCGTGCGGCTGCGGGCGAGCAGGGCCGCGCCGTAGGCCCCCATGAGCCCGGCGATGTCGGGGCGGTACACATGGCGGCCGAGGAGCCGTTCCATGACCCGCAGCAGGGCGTCGTTCAGGAACGAGCCGCCCTGCACCAGCACGCGGTCCCCGAGCTCGGCGGGCGTGCGCAGGCGCAGGACCTTGTACAGCGCGTTGCGGGCCACGGCGTAGCACAGCCCGGCGGCGATGTCGCCGATGTCCGCGCCTTCCTTCTGGGCCTGCTTGACCTTGGAATTCATGAACACGGTGCAGCGCGATCCGAGATCCACGGGGTGTTTGGCGAACAGGGCGGCGCGCACGAACGCGTCCATGCTCAGGTTGAGGCTGCGGGCGAACGTTTCGAGGAAGGCCCCGCACCCGGCGGAACAGGCTTCGTTGAGGGTCACGCCCGCGATGAGGCCGTCCCGCGCCTTGAGGCACTTCATATCCTGCCCGCCGATGTCGATGACGTAGGTTGCATCAGGCACGAGGCGGCAGGCGGCCTTCAGGTGGGCCACCGTCTCCACGTCCGCGGACAGGGAGCCGAGGGCGGCCTGCGCGAGCTGCGCGCCGTAGCCCGTGGATACGCTGGACTGGATCCATGCGCCTTCCGGCAGGCTGTCGATGAGATCGGCGAGGTAGGGCAGAAGCCCCGCCAGCGGATCGCCCTGATTGCGCTCGTACCACGAGGTCAGGACAGCGCCGTCGGCGTCCGCGAGCACGGCCTTGACCGTGGTGGAGCCGAGGTCGACGCCGAGGAACAGCGGGCCGGATGCGGATTCCAGCGGCTTGCGCGGGGCGGCGTCCCCGTTGTGGCGTTCGCGGAACAGCGTGTAGTCGGCCTCGCCCTCAAACAGCGGGGGCAGGGAGGCCGTCCTGTCCCCGGCATCCCCCCGCACGCGGGCGCGCCCGGCCAGCACGTCCAGGGCGACGGGGGCCATATCGGCCATACGGGCCGCGCCGGGCAGATCCACAAGGCTCAGGGCCGTGCCGAGCGCGACCATATACTGGGCGTTCGGGAACGGCACCACGTCCCCGGGCGCGAGCCTGAGGGTGGCGATGAAGCGTTTGCGGAGTTCGGGCAGGAAGTGCAGCGGCCCGCCGAGGAAGGCGACCTTGCCCCGGATGGGGTGCCCACAGGCCAGCCCGCCGATGGTCTGCTCGACCACGGCCTGAAAGATGGAGGCGGCGAGGTCTTCCCGCGCGACCCCTTCGTTGAGCAGGGGAACCACGTCGGTCTTGGCGAACACCCCGCAGCGCGAAGCGATGGGGTAGAGGGCTGTATGGTTCGCGGCAAGCCCGTTCAGCCCGGCGGCGTCGGTGTGGAGCAGCGCCGCCATCTGATCGATGAACGCCCCCGTGCCGCCCGCGCAGGCCTCGTTCATGCGCAGATCCATGCCTTGGCTGAGGTAGAGGATTTTGGCGTCTTCGCCGCCGAGCTCCACCGCCACGTCGGTCTGCGGGGCGAGCACGGCGATGGCCCGTGAAGCGGCCACGACTTCCTGCACGAACGGCAGCCCGAGCGCTTCCGAGAGCCCGAGGGACGCCGACCCGGTGATCGCCCCCGAAACGGCCATGCCGGGATATTTGACGGCAAGCTGGTCAAGCATGGTGGAAAGCGTCCGCCGGACAGCCGCCCCGTGGCGCAGGTACTGCGCTTCAAGCAGCCTGCCGTCCGCGGCGACGAGGGCGAGTTTGGCCGTGGTTGAACCGATGTCCAGCCCCAGAAACACTCTTTCTTCCATCATGGATCTCCTTACCGGACCTTGCGGGGGAGCCGGACGCCGACAGCGAAAACCTCCACAAGCGACTGCATCGCTTCTTTACTGCCATCAGAAAACGGCTCGGAAAAAGGAACAGTGCCTTTATCTCTATCTATAACATCGTGTCGTTTTTTGGCCAGATGCCCAATGATAATAAAAAATGCTTTATTATCAATTTATTGCAATTAAATGTCGACAATAGTCAGAAAAAACGGCCTGTTCCGGTACCTGATGCCGTTATTTCGCATGGTTCCGGCTCCAGTGGCAAGTGGGGGGCTGCTGGATGGACAATCAGCGGGCGCACAGAAAATCAGCGGTACAGAGAGAAAAAGTGCAACAGCTTCCTACAACGGGATTTCTGTATGAGGGGGCTTGGGGGCTTGCAATCAACCGTGCTCATGGGGAACCCGTTCCGGCAGGCAACCCCTTGGGCAAAGGCCTTCCAAAGCCGGGAGGGTGACGGCCCGCGCGCCGCGCAAGGCCAGCCTTGCCGTGGAGGCTGGGGCAAGGCCGCATCCGTCCGGACGAAAGCCAGATCGTATACCATGAACGGCGGCAGGAGGAGTATTTTTCACGGCAAAGGATGACGCGTCCCCGCCCCCGCGCAGCCGGGGCATTCCCGCGCGGGAGGCCCTTTCAGCCGGATACGGAAGGGCGATGGCCGTCAGCGGTCGGGCCGCAGGCGGTTGCGTTTCCCGCCGGGCGGTGCGCCCGGTACGCCATGCCTTTTGCAGGCTTGCAGTGGGGATGGGAGGATAGAAAAGCATGGCGGGGAAGGCGCCCGCCCATCTTTTTCAGGAACGAGGAAGGCATTCCAGAACCACATGGAAAACCGTTCCGGCGCGTTCCTCCGCATGCATAAGGGCTTCAACCGGAACGGGCTCCCGTCGCACTGCCTCCCCACTGGCCAAAAGTCTTTGGGAGAGGAGGGATGGGGGTGCGGGGGAAGGGAGGGGAGGGCTTTCTGAAGAAAGCCCTCCCCTCCCTTCCCCCGCAGTTCACATTTTCCCCGTATAGATCAGGATGCCGTTGGCAATGCCGCGTGCGATGGAGGCGCGGTACGCGTCGATGGCCAGCCGTTCCGCTTCGGTCTTGTTGGTGCAGTACCCTACCTCGATCAGCACGCCGGGAACCCCGGAACGCCGCAGGACATGAAAGGGCGCGGTCTTGATGCCGCCGTCGTGGGTCCGGTAATTCTTTTTCCTGAGGAATTTGAGCGTCGTTTCGTGGACGTTCCGCGCAAGGCGGCGGGATTCCTGCTTCTGGATGGTGAAAAGGCGGTGGGGGGGCAGTTTTTCCCGCGTGGCGCGGCTGCGGTCGCGGAGGGCGTTCTCGATGGCGGCGAGGCGGGTCGAGGCCGAGGTGCGCGAAACGTCGAGATAGTAGGTCTCGAACCCCTGCACGCCTTCGGACGGGTTGGCGTTGACGTGGATGGAAATGAACAGGTCGGCTTTGTTGGTGCGGACCTTGTCGGCCCTCTGCTCCAGCGTGATCCATGTGTCGGAACGGCGCGTGTACCGGACGTTGAGGCCGCGCGAGGACAGTATCGCCCCCACGCGCTTGGAAATGTCCAGCGTAAGATCCTTTTCCCTGATGCCGTTGTGGTGCGTGCCGGGGTCTTTGCCGCCGTGCCCCGGGTCGATGAGCACGGTCTTTACGCCGAGGCGGAACGGCTTGCCCTTGGGCTGCTTTTCTTTGCTTGCCTGGCTGCCGGGGGAGGGCGCTTTCTGCTTCTCTTTGGGGGAGAGCGATGCGAGGTAGCTGGAGGCGTTTTTGGCCGTATTGGAAGAGGGGTATTTTTTGAGGAGTTGCCCGAGCAGTTCCTGCGCTCCGTCCTTGTCGCGGAGGATTTGGCCCCGCAGCCGCGCCGCCCGGTACAGGCAGTCGTCGGCCAGGGAGCTTTTGGGATACAGGCGGACGAGCTGAAGATACCGGTCGACCGATCGCCGCGCATCCTTGGCGTTGGAAGCGCAGCGGGCCAGACTGTCCAAGGCTTCGGCGGAGCGGAACAGCGCTGCTGAACGCTCTTTCCATTTTTTTTCAACCCGGTAGACGTTCAGGAACCGTTCGGCAAGTTTTTCCCACGGCTCGCGCTGAAGGCGTTTTGGGGATTTTTCAAGCTGCCCCATATCCCGGATGGCCTTGTCGTAGTCCGCTGGATTGGGGCCCGCAACGGCGGGGGCGGCGGAGACGAACGCGAAACACAGCGCCAGCAGAATGCACCAAGAAAGGAACAGGCTGTTTTTATAAGGGATTTTGTTGGCTTTTGGCTGCTGTGACGTATCCATGCCGTAGTGGGGAGAAGGTTTTTCGGGCGGTTGCGCGATGTTCGGCAAGAGTAGCAACGGGAAAAAGAAAAAACAAGGAAGGATGTCCGTGGGGGAGTGAGAAAGGCGGCATGGACATTCCGGGGCATCAAGGGCACGGTGGGGGCGCCGTTTTTTCATTGCATGCCGTCGGCACACGGTATATAGCTTGCGGCTTCTGATTGGTTGAACAAACAGTTTTCCCGAGGCTTCCCATGCTGTCCATACTTTCCACGCTGGTCCCCGTATTCGGTATCATCCTGTTCGGCATCGTCGTTGAGCGGATGGGGTTTTTGCCCATAGAGACGTCGGGCTGCCTCAACCAGTTCGTCTATTGGATCGGGCTGCCCATGATGCTGTTCAATCAGCTGGCCCGCATGGAGGCGGGGCAAATGTCGGGGGCGATCGTCTGGGGCATCCTGCTGGGCTATGGGGTTACCTACCTGTTCGCCTACGCGGTTTTCTCAGGCGCGCTGCGGAGGCATTGGGAGGAAAGCTCGGTGTTCGCCCTGCTGTCGAGCTTCCCCAACGCGGCGTTCATGGGCCTGCCGATTGTCGTGCTCCTGCTGCCGGACAATTCCGAGGCCGCCATCGTCGCCAGCCTCTGCGCCGTGATGACTTCCGTGAACCTGCTTTTCACGGACGGCAGGCTGGAAGCCGGGAAGCACAGGGGCGAAGGGCGCAAGGAAGTGTTCCTGTCGCTGATCCGCTCGCTGTTCCACAACCCGCTGCTGATCTATTCGGCGCTGGGCGCGGCGGTGAGCCTGCTCCGTATCCCCGTCCCGAAACCGATACTGTCGATGGCGGCCATGCTCGGCTCCACGTCCGCCCCCTGCGCGCTGTTCTGCATGGGGATGATCCTCTCCAAGCAGATGACCTCCTCGCGGGGCTTCGTAAAGGGATGGGCCAGACGCCAATTCCCCCTGCATGTGCTGAAGCTGGCGGTGGAGCCGCTTTTCATCTTTGGCGTCCTCTACCTCTTTGGCGTGCGGGGCATCGCGCTTGCCACGGCGACCATTGTGGCGGCCATGCCCACGGCTGTGGCGGCCTATATCATTGCGGAAAAATATCAGGTGGCTACCGAAGACTCTTCGCTCGGCATCGTGGTAGATACAGCCTTATCGGCGGTGAGCATCCCTCTGCTCATCGTGGGGTTCCAGTACTACGGCCTGCTGTAGGAGGTGGCGTTGCCGCAGGAGCAGCACAATATCCGCCGCTGGCTGGTGCGGCTTACGGGCCCCATCTTCGTCGAGATGGTGCTTATCATCCTGCTCGGCATTGTTGATACGGTCATGCTCAGCCAGTGCTCGGACAACACCGTGGCCGCCGTGGGCGTGGTCGTGCAGCTCCTGAACATGATTTTCCTCGCCTTCGAGGCCACCACGGCCGGGACTTCCGTGCTCTGTTCGTAATACCTCGGCGCGCGGCAGATGGACAATGTCTTCCGTACCATCGGCGTGTCGCTGGTTTTCAATATGGCGATGGGCGTCATCGTCAGCGCCGCCCTGTTTTTCGGGGCGGAACGCATCCTGCGGCTTATGGAGCTGCGGCCCGAGCTCATGGGCGACGGCGTGGCCTACATGCGCATTGTGGGCGGGTTCGCGTTTTTTCAGGCCGTCTCGCTGACCCTTTCGGCCATCCTGAGGAGCGCGGGCATGGCCTATTACCCCATGCAGGTGAC
The DNA here is from genome assembly GCA_900553145.1 of uncultured Desulfovibrio sp. GTDB lineage: Bacteria > Desulfobacterota > Desulfovibrionia > Desulfovibrionales > Desulfovibrionaceae > Bilophila. The sequence goes on along the minus strand of USCL01000143.1, from coordinate 993 downwards.
CTTCCTCATCAACATCCTCAACATCCTCGGGAATTACGCGCTCATTTTCGGGCACTTCGGCTTCCCCGCCCTCGGGGTCGAAGGCGCGGCCATCTCCACTTCGTTCAGCCGCGGCGTCGCCATGTGCCTGCTGGTTTTCATCCTGTTCCGCAAGAAGCTGGCGTCCCCTCCGTCCTTTTGGTGGCCTTTCCCGTTTGGGGTGCTCCGCAAGATGCTGTCCATCGGCTTGCCTTCCGGGGGCGAACAGCTTTCCTACAGCCTCTCGCAGGTGGTGATCACCTATTTCGTCAATATGCTCGGCAACGAGGCCCTTGCCGCGCGCACCTATGCCATGAACATCGTGACGTTTTCCTATGTGTTCGCCATGTCGGTGGGGCAGGGCGGCGGCATCTGCATAGGGCACCTCATCGGCAAGGGGCATAAGAACGCCGCGCTGCTCCTCGGGCGGTACTGCATCCGCATCACGCTGATGATTTCCTTCTCGGTGGCCCTGCTTTCCGCCCTGCTCGGGAGGAGCGTCATGGGGCTGCTCAGCGACAATCCCGAAATCGTTTCGCTGACCGCCCTGATCCTTTGCATCGACGTGCTCCTCGAACTCGGGCGCGCCGTCAACATCCTGTGCGTGAACTTCCTCCGCGCGACGGGCGACGCCGTGTATCCGTTCCTCATCGGGCTTGTCTTCATGTGGGGGGTGGCGACCGTGGGCGGCTACGTGCTTGGCGTTACGCTCGGCTTCGGGCTCGTCGGCATGTGGGCCGCCTTCACAATGGACGAGGGCATCCGCGCGGCCCTCTTTTGGCGCCGCTGGCAAAGCCGCCGCTGGATGGGCAAGAGCATCGTCTCCCGATAACCGGCTGATCGCGGGGAACAGCATGCCCGCAATAGCGGGCCATCTCTGAGCTTCCCCGATTTTTCCAGATTTTCGCCGGAACGGGCTTCTTTCGCGCGGCCTCCCCACCAGTCGAAAATCTTTGGGGGCGGAGGGATGGGGGC
>USCL01000142.1 GCA_900553145.1 uncultured Desulfovibrio sp. | reverse complement strand
CCCGCCCCCCACCCCTCTCCCTCCAAAGACTTTTGCGTTTATCGAATCCCTGTTCGGAATTTTCCCGTTGGAATGCCAAAAGGGCCATGCGCATCAACGGGCCGGCTTTTTTGAAACGAATACAGGGCTGGCTTCCCCCCCGTCGAACGTCTTGGGAATGCGCGGGGGAAGGAGCCCCTTCTTCAGAAGGGTTTCCCTCCCCCGCATTCCAGCCTTTCCCTCAGGAGTCCCCATGTTCAAGTTCAAGGCATCGGATCTTCCCGAAATGCTGACGCGCTGGTCGGCGCGGTACGCCGTGTTCGTCCCGAGCGGCAACCCGGACAATGCGCAAATGCGGATATGGTCGCGCCGTACCCGGAAGGCCGCCCGGTTCATGGAGCCGGACGAATACGTCAACCTGACCGTCGCCCCCAAAGGATTCGTGTTCGGCGAGCGCGAGGAGCTGTTCCGCTGGGAAGGCAACGAGAAGACCTGCACCGCCACCAGCGCGCCCTCTTCGTCCTCATTGCAGGAGGAAGACAAAATCCTGTTCGGCCTGCGGCCTTGCGATACCTACGGGCTGGCCTACATGGACCGCTTTTTCCTCGGCGAGCACCATGACATCAACTACCACCTGCGCCGCCAGCATGTGTTCATCGTCGCCGTAAACTGCCTCACGGCGGGGCCGGAATGCTACTGCGCCTCGATGGGCACCGGGCCGTTCGCGGAGATCACCGCCCACACCGAATACGGGACGCAGGCGGGCAAAGGGTATGACCTGCTCCTGACCCCGGATTACGGGCCCGACCATAAGAAGGGGGAAAAAGGGGAGAACGACTGGTACTGGGTGGAGGCCGGATCGGACCGGGGCAAGGCCCTCCTGTCCCACGTCGCGCCGCTGCTGTACCGCGACCTTGAGTTTACGGGCCGCAGGCGCAAGAAGGCATTGCAAGAGGAAGCGCTGAAGACGTTCCGCCGCACGCTGGACACGTCCACGATCCGGCAGGTGCTGGCCGCGCATTTCAAAGACGAAGACTGGGACGCCATCGCCTCGACATGCATCGGCTGCACCGGGTGCACCCGCGTTTGCCCGACCTGCACCTGCTTCACCACCGAAGAGGAGCAGGACACCCCCCATTCCGGCACCCGCGTCCGGGTCTGGGATTCGTGCCAATCGGTATCGTTCACCCGGAACGCGGAGTTCCACAACCCGCGCTCCAAGACGTCGGCTGTGCGCTACCGCATCTACGACAAGCTGCAATACATTGAGGAACGCTTCGGCATGAAGGGCTGTACGGGTTGCGGGCGGTGCGCGTCCGTTTGCCCGGCGTCCATCGACATGGTGGACATCATGGCCCGGATGAAGGGGCGGACGCCTCATGAAAAACTGGAAGCCCCCGCCCCGACGATCAACGTCCACTACGAACGCGAGGAGCGGCTGTTCGACCCGCAGCCCTACACGCCCCTCGTGGCGGAAATCATCGACATCTTCGAGGAGGCCAAAGGCATCAAGCGGTTCACCGTCCGCTACCGCGACCGGCCCAATCAGGGCCGCCCCGCCCTGCGCGGCCAGTTCTTCATGCTGACCGTGTTCGGCGCTGGCGAAATCGCCATTTCCGTGCCGTTCAGCGACCGGGTGAAGGACGCCTTCACCTTCTACGTCAAAAAGGTCGGCAAGGTGACTACCGCCATGCACAACCTGAAGGTCGGGGACATGATGGGCCTGCGCGGGCCGTTCGGCGTCCCCCTGCCCTACGAGACGCTGAAAGGCCGCGACCTCTTGGTCGTCGGCTCCGGTGTGGGGCACGCGCCCGTGCGCGCCACGCTGGTACGGGCCATTGAAAACAAGCCGGACTTCGGGCGGATCGCCATCATGGCGAGCGCCTCGACCTATGACGGGCTGCTGCTCAAGGACGACCTGCGCGAATGGGCGAAAATCCCCGGCGTCGAGGTGCATTATTCGCTCTCCAAAGCTACGGATCAGGTGGACGCCCACGTCGGCTACATCAACGACCTGCTGCCCGGCCTCGGCCTCGACTGGAAAAACACCTCGGCGATCATCTGCGCCTCGGCCCGCCGCATCAAAGCCGTGGCCCGTGACCTCATGCAGCTCGGCATGAAGCCCTCGGACATCTACACGGCCCTCGAAACCAACATGCACTGCGGCATCGGCAAGTGCGGGCACTGCAAGGTCGGCAGCCATTACATGTGCGTGGACGGCCCCGTGTTCACCTATGAGGAAATGCTCCGGCTCCCGCCGGAATTTTAGGGGGAAAAGCTTGGAGCGGCGAGGGGAACCTTTCTGGAGAAAGATTCCCTTCCCGCTCCAACCCTCCCCCATCCCTATCCCTTCCCAAGGCTTCCGCCCTTATCGTATCCCTCCCGCCGGTTTTCCGGGAAAGCCGACAGGGCCTGTATGTTTTTCTTCCGAAAAAACTTCGCTTCAAAAAAGTTTATAAAAACAAGTGCGTTTTGCTGATGGCGACATTTTCTCTACGCGAAACCGCTTTTTTTCGCGAAAGCCGCAAAAAACGCTTGACGGAACCGGGCCATCCGACTATACCTCTTTCTCGTGATGCGGCTGTAGCTCAGCTGGATAGAGCAACAGGCTACGAACCTGTAGGCCGGGAGTTCGAATCTCTCCAGCCGCACCAGAATTTTGAAGGACTTATGATGCATAATCATAAGTCCTTTTTTTGTGCCTGAAAAAGCGTTTCCAACCGGTTTGCACTCATTCAACGCCGCTTGACAGCACTCCTGAAAGATCTTCCACTGTTTTTGCTTCGTCGGAAGCTGCCCGTCTCATTTCTTGAGAACAAACCCAAAAAAATCCTCATAAAGGACAATGTGATCCGGAAAACAGGATACCCTGCAAGGAAAACATTCGTCCATCCCCTCCGCCATAGCTGTTTCCTGCACGAGGCGATCCCGCTCGATATGGCGATAGGCATCCGGCCCATCCCTATCGGTTCGCCCGTTTCGCCCATCCCCACGCTGCCCGTCCTTCCCGCCATCTTCCCCGGCAGGTATGGGCTAGGCGCAGCCGGATTTGACGCTTTTCGAGGCGGGCTGGGCCGGGTTGGAAATGGCTGAAGGAGGGCCCCTCCTCCTTTGCGCGGGCCCTGCTGAGGGCATCCAATGCCTGAAACAGGCAACCACCCGCCGTGCAGGCAATTGCGATCAGGGCGGGGCGGAGGGCCCGGCTTCCCGCCGTATCATGCGGAAAGGCTACCCTTCATGTCATCTCGCGTGCTTTTTCGCCGTGATGCCCAACTGCCCCATCCTGCGGTAAAGCGTGGCAAGGCTGATCCCCAATTCGGAGGCCGTCCGTTTTTTCCCTTCCGTATGCTGACCGTAGCGCCCGAGGAGCTGCATGATCCTGTCGTATTCCGCCGTATCCCGGGCAGGTTCCGGCGGCGGGGACGGCATGCTTTTTTCCGTTCTGGCGGGCGGGGGGCTCGTCTTGAAGCGGGAATCCATGAGATCCAGCGTCAGGACGCCGTACTCGCAGAACCCGACCCCGTATTCCACGAAATTTTTCAGTTCGCGCACGTTGCCGGGCCACGGGTAGGCCTCGAAAGCATGCATGAGTTCGGTGGCGACCCGGTAGGTGCAGCCCCGTTCGCGGCTGAACGACTGGAGGAAATGGGCCACCAGCAGCCTGATGTCGCCTTGCCGTTCCCGGAGTGGAGGCACGAAGAGAGGGATCACGTCCAGCCGGAAGAACAGGTCTTCGCGGAACGCCCCCTGCGCCACCAGTTCCCGGAGGTTCCTGTTGCTGGCGGCGATGATGCGGATGTCCACGCTGTGGTTGACCTTCCCGCCGACGCGCCGGACGACGCGCTCCTGCAAGACGCGCAGCAGCTTGACCTGAAGCGGCACGGGCATTTCGGACACCTCGTCGAGGAAGAAGGTGCCCATGTGCGCCTGTTCCAGAAGCCCCTTTTGGCCCCCGCTGTTCGCGCCGGAAAACGCGCCGGGCTCATAGCCGAACAGCTCGCTCTCCATGAGCGATTCCGGGATGGCCCCGCAGTTGATGGCGACGAACGGCCCCGTATGGCGCGGGCTGTTGTCATGGACCGCCTGCGCGATCAGCTCCTTGCCCGTCCCCGACTCCCCTTGGATAAGGACGGTGGCGTTCGTGGCTGCGGCCTTCAGGATGGCCGCCTTGAGCCGCAGGATGGCCTTGCTCTCGCCGATGATGCTGGGAAAGCGGTCGTCGCGCGGGTGCTCGGGGAGCGGTTCCACGTCGCGGCCGCGGGCCCAGGCGAAACCGATGATCTGGCTGATGAGCTCGAACGCCTTTTCCGACTTCATCAGCAGCTCGGCGCGCTGGTTGTCGGTGAAGGCCACGATCTGCACGACCGCGACGATTTCATTTTCTATCACCACCGGGCCCGTGAAATTGGCGACATCCGCGCAGGCCCCCTTGCCGGAGCAGGTACGGCAGACTTCTTCTTTGCCGGGCGTCAGCACCATTGAGCTCTGGCCGGAACGCAGGCTGTAGGTCAGCGCATTGTCCGCGGGCATCCGGAACCCGACGCCGCGGAGGTAGGGGCCGGTTCCCCCCACGCAGTAGCCTTCCGCGTTCATGATCACGATTTCCACGTCCAGCAGTTCCGCCAACGGAGGGAGAGGCTTTTGCACGAGGCGCCAACGCTCGGTGACGGGGGACCCCGAAGGGAGGGGAGGTTCGAGAGGGGTGTTGATCCACAGGGGGACAGCGGCATGGATTTCCGATCTCATAGGTGTCTCCAAATAGGCAAATCTATATATTTTGTCGATGTATCTTGTTTTTATAGTTACTCTTTTGAGTTTCTCACCTGCATGAGAAAAAAACAAGCGAAAAGGTGGAAAAAAGGAGAAACCGTATTTTTTTGTTGTTCCCCAAGCGGGTGGCGGAAACCGATTCTGAAAGGCCGTTTTTGAACGGCAAGGGACGCCGGTCGCCTTTCTCATGCAACAGCATCGCTGTGCTGGAGGGAGGGCCTCCGCATGTCTTCAAGAGCGGAACCGGGCCTCCATCGCCTGTTCCTGAAGGGGTGCCGCCGTTTCCGCCCTGCCCTGCAAAGGGGCCGCATCAGGTTGCGGGCGATCCTCATCCCCAGATGCACCCACAGCCGTCCGCAGGAAAAGATGGCTGCCGGACGTTTCGGCATACGGACGCCTTCCGCCCTCTCCCAGCGGCGGCCGCCAAGCGGAAGGAAGGGCCGCATGGCGCCGCCCGTGCTGGCCCCAAAACAAAAAAGCCGCCCCTGAGGACGGCTTTCTGACGGGAGGCTGCCTTACTTCTTTTCGGCTTCCTTGGCCTTGCGGATAGGCTCCTCAAAGAGCTTGTGATACCCTTCGATGACCTTGCCGAATTCGTCGGCGGGGAGGTAGTTGGTGGTCATGTTGACCTTGGCGAACTTGGCCTGCACGTCGGGATCGCTGAGGGCTTCCCTGATCAGGTTCTGGAGGCGTTCGATGCGATCCTTGGGGGTCTTGAGCGGGGCCACGATGCCATACACGGAGTCGAACACGAAGCCGTCGCCGAACATTTCCTTGAACGTGGGCGCGTCGGGATAGTTGGGATCGCGCTGGGCGCTGCACACGGCGATGACGCGGATGTCCTTGTGGGGCTTGAAGTTCACCACGGGCGTGAACCCTGCGGAGATGTGGTTGCCGAGGAGCGCCGTCACGATTTCCGCACCGCCGTTGTAGGCCACGTAGGGGAGATCGGATTCGGGGAACAGCTTCATCACGTTGGCGTGGTAGAAGCGCTGGGCCGTAAACGCGCCGGGGCTGGCGAGGCTGTACTTGCCGCGCTCGGCCTTGGCCTTGTCCATGAGATCCTGCACACTGGCGATGCCGGAATCGGCACGGACGCCCCAGCCCATCGTGAAGACGTTGACCTGCGCCACCGGGGCGAGATCCTTATAGGTGAAGCCGCACTTCTTGTATTGCGGGACAACGGTCAGCACGTTGGCCGAGGTGAGGCTGATGGTATAGCCGTCGGGCCGGGCGCGGACGGTTTCGAGCGTGGCGGGGATGCCGCTGCCGCCGGGCTTGCTGGTGATGAGCAGCGTGATGTTGTGCTTGCGCTGCAGGTAGTCGCCGATAATGCGGGCGGCGGTGTCGGGGGCGTTGCCCGCGCCGAAAGGCATGATCAGGGTGATCGGGCGGCTCGGGTAGTCTTCGGCCGCAGCCTGGAACGGCATGGCGCAGAGCAGGGCCGCGGCTGCGGCAACGCCGGTGCGGAACATCCGGAACAGATTCCTCTTCATGAAGGCTCCTCCTGAAAAAAGAGTGGATGGATCAGACCGCCTCGCGCTTGCATCCCCTGTATTCGTCCCAAATGGTCTTGAGGACGACGCAGGCGCTGACGGCCAGTATGGCGCAGGATATGGGGCTGGTGAAAAAGGTGCTGAAATCGTCGCGGGAGAGGGACAGCGCCCGGCGGAAGTTGGACTCCGCAAGCGGGCCGAGGATCATGGCGAGCAGCATGGGCGGCTGGGGGAACCCCGCCTTGAGCATGAGGTAGCCCAGCAGCCCGAAGGCGGCCATCACGCCGATGTCGAACGTGGAGTTGTTGGCCGCGAAACTGCCTATGGCGCACAGCGTGAGCACGACGGACATGAGGATCGCGGTAGGCACGAGGACGACCTTGCCGAGGATGCGCACGGCGATGAGCCCGACCACAAGGATGAGGATGTTGGAGACGAAGAAGCTCGCGAAGATGCCGTTGACCGTGGCGCCGTGCTCCTGAAAAAGCAGCGGGCCGGGCGTCAGGCCCTGAATCATCAGCGCGCCGAGCAGGATGGCGGTGAGCACGTCGCCGGGGACGCCCAGCGTCATCAGGGGGATAAGCGCCCCGCCGGTCACGCCGTTGTTGGAGCTTTCCGTCGCGGCCACGCCTTCCAGCGTCCCCTTGCCGAATTCTTCCGGATGCTTCGAGAAACGCTTGGCTTCGCCGTAGGCGATGAAGGTCGCGGCGCTGGCCCCCGTAGCCGGGATGATGCCGATGAGCGTGCCGAGGAGCGAGGAACGCAGCAGGTTGAACTTGTTCGTCCAGATTTCCCTGAGCGTCAGCCCCTGATTGGACAGCTTGCCCTCCTTGACGATCCCGCTCTTGCCGAGGAAGACATCCTCAAGGGACAGAAACACCTGCGATACCGCGAAAAGGCCGACGAGCGCGGGCACCAGCGAGATGCCGTTGAACAGTTCCGGCACATCGAACGTATTGCGGAAATCGCCGGAAACCGGATCGATCCCCACCGTCGAGAGGAAAAGGCCCACGAATGCGGCGGCAAGCCCCTTGCACATGGCCCCTGAAGACAGGGTGGCCACCACCGTGAGCGCGAATACGGCCAGTGCGAAATATTCGGCCGGGCCGAACGACATGGCGGCGGTCGCCAGCAGCGGGGCGCAGGTCACCAGAGCGACCGCGCTAAAGATGCCCCCGAAAAACGAGGCGAACGTCGCCATTTCCAGCGCCTTGCGCGATTGCCCCTTGGCGGTCAGCTTGGGGCCTTCGAGCAGGGTGGCTGCGGCGGCCACCGTACCCGGCGTGCCGACGAGGATGGCCGTGATCGAGCCCCCGTAAATGGCCCCGGCGTACATGCCGAGCAGCATGGAAAAAGCCTCCACGGGCGGCATCCCGAAGGAAAGCGGGATGAGCAGGGCTACGCCCATCGCCGCCGTCAGGCCCGGCATGGCCCCGAACAGGATGCCCAGAGAAACCCCGGTGACGTTGGCTATCAGCGAACCGAAACTCAAGGCCGCTTCTATCCCAGCAAAAACCTCGGACATCGTGTCCTCCTACGGCAACATGATCTGAAAGAAGTATCCGAAGGCATACAGCAGCGCCCCTGTGGTCAGTGCCGCCACTCCCAGAATCTCAACGGGATTCCGGCGTCCCAGAAGGGGCAGGGAGAACAGCAGGAACAGGAACGTGGAGATCGTAAATCCGCCGTTGTGCGGCCACGGGAACCAGCTCTGCTCCACGAGCCAGCCGCCAAGCCAGACCATGCCGGACAGGTAGATGACGAAGAAGCCGAAAAAGAGAAGGGTCTTGGTGACGGCGGTTCGGTTTCCCCAGCTGCGGCCGGGCCGGTTCCTCAGCAGCCCTTGAAGGATGAGGAAAACCCCGCACAGCGCCATGCCGCCGAGGGCCAGCGTGGGCAGCGCCCCCGCCCCGACAACCTCCCCATCGGACAGGGCGATGGAGGCCGACACTTCGTAAGCCCCCACTGCGCAAAGGCATAGAAGAACCGCGCCGGAAAAAATATCGTTGAGGTTTTTCATGGGATTCCTTTGTGTTGTTGAGGCCCCCGCCCCCCAGAAAACGGGAGCGCATGCCCTCCGTTTTCCGGGGAGTCGGGCGATCAGGCGGAGAGGCCCGCCGTCCCGGTCAATCCTTCTTCTTTTTCCACAGCACGACGCGGCAGAAGGGGTCGCCCTTGCCGAGGCGTTCCACGATATCGCACGGGATGCCGTGCTCCTTGGCGCGGTTGCGATCCAGTTCCATGGCCACGTCACAGAAAAGATCCTGATCTTCAGGAGAAAGCCCCATCTTTTTCCATTCTTCGAGGAGGGGGCAGTAGTGCATCTTCATTTCACAGTATTCTTCGGTGTCGGAAATTTCCGTCTCGAATACGCCGCCCATCATGGTGTAGTGCTCGTTCATCCAGTCTTCGGGAGCCAGTTTGCGGCCGTCGCGCTCGGCACGGATGCGGCCGTATTCGGCGATCCCTTCACGGGCGAGGGCTTCGGCCTGTTCGCGGGTCATCACTGAGGAAAACGCCTTGAACAGACAGGCCTGAGAGCGGGCCCTGTCCTGCATGGCCCCACGAACACGGCGTACAACTTCGGGATTCCATTCCATGAAACTTCTCCTGTTATCATAAAAGGTTTCACATCTTCTCCGCGTAACCGGACATTCTTTCCAATGCGATTTTTGTGCCATACGGCGCATGCTCCGTATCTCACTCTTGTTACCGCCTTTTTCTTATTGCAGGCACATTATTCTCATCCGGAAGTTCTTTTTTCGCATCTCATTGAGAAAAAATTCTCACCATATGAAAATACGGCACCCTTTATGCCATTCCCTTTATTTCCAGTGAGCCCCGTCGCGCCGTTATGGCAGCGTTCCTGACGGCAGCACGGATTACCGGCCTCCTGTGCCGACAGGCATTCAGGACACCAAAACACACCGGCAGGCTGCAAAGCTGAAGCCGCAGCCTGTCCACGCAAGGGAACGGATGCGGAACGAGAAAGCCGAGATAGACAGGACGGCGCGCTGTGAAAGGCGAAGGGAAAAAGGGCAAAAAATGCGGAGGGGGAGGCAAGGATAATGGAAGCCTCTCTTCACCCGCCTGTTTTCCGGCGCGCGAGAGGGACGACATAGCCCACGGCGACCGACCTTGTGCCCTGTGTTTTCCGGCACGAGAGAAAGTAAGAGCCG
>USCL01000141.1 GCA_900553145.1 uncultured Desulfovibrio sp. | reverse complement strand
GAGGGCGCTTTTTTCAAAAAGCGCCCTCCCCCGGTTATACTTTACACATTCTGCAACACCCAAGACACCCTGCCGAGGATGCGCCCCGGGCTGTCCTGAGGGAGAAGCGCCACGCCGGGGTGGGCGGGCTGTTCCGTCCTCAGGATGAAACGGTCATGGTCGCTGTCGAGGAACAGGCGCTTGAGCGCCACGCCCTCATGCGGCATGTACACGGCGTATACTTCGCCGGAAATGGGGTGGGTACGCGAGATATCCACCCCCACATAAGCCCCGCGTCGGATCAGCGGGGAAAAGGAATCCGATTCGATATGGAACACGAGCGTCTGCGCGTTGACATAGGACTGCGGCAGGGCGATCTTGCCCGAAGTCTGCAAATCCGGGGCGGGATGCCCCTCTTCATATGCGCATTGCGTCGAATAAACCTTGGTCAGCGTGCTGATGGCGTTGGGGTCCGCATAGTGGGCCGGTTCCTCGTGGAACCCTTCCGGCGGGCCTTCGACCGGCGTGTATACCTGATCGATCTTCAGGAACATCGGGCCGGTGCCGCTCTTGATCCAATCGGGGTTGAGCCCGAACTTTTCGAACAGTTTCATGTACCAGTCGGAAGGGATCGAATTCCGACGCTTCGCATCCGAAATGCTTGACTGCCGTATTTCAAGCACGGCGGCCAGTTCCGTTTGGGTTCTGGCATTCGTCGCACAACGGATGCGGTCATAAACTTCCTGAAAAAACGTCATTGAAAAACTCCATACCCCGGGGTTATCTGATGGGGGCGAGGAAAGGGTCATCGTTCGTAATCACAATGCGGGAATTTTGCTCGAAGCTCTTCTTGAGCGCTTCAAGCCCGCGCTGAAACTTATAGAAGTCCGGGGCGCGGGAAAAAGCTTCCGCAAAAACCCGTGCTGCCGTCGCATCGCCCTCACCGCGGATGACGGATGAACGGCGGTTGGCCTCTGCCAGTATCACTGCCCGTTCCCTGTCTGCTTCGGAACGGAGTTTTGTCGCTTCTTCGACACCTTCGGAGCGGTATTGCTTGGCCTGACGTTCACGCTCGGCCCGCATTCTTCCGAAAATGGCCCGCTGGTTTTCTGCGGGCAGGTCGGTGCGCTTGATGCGCACGTCAACAACTTCAATACCATACTCTTTCATGATGTCCGAAGCGCGGCGGGTCACGTCGGCCATGATGCCGCTGCGTTTGCTCGAGACGACCTCGGTCAGGCTGTGCCGACCAACCTGGGCGCGCAGCTGGGAGTACACCACGTCGTCAAGACGTGCCTGGGCTCCCGGGATTGTGCGCACCGATCTGTAGAACTGCAAGGGATCGATGATCCGCCAACGAGCGTAGTTATCGAGAACTATAGCTTTTTTGTCGCTGGTCAAGGCCTCGGCGGCCCTTGCCTCATAATCTAATACGCGCGCGTCGAAACGCACGACGGTTTGGATAAGCGGAATCTTGAAATGCAGCCCGGGGCCAAACACCTTGTCCACGGGGTCGCCAAGCTGGATCACCAGCGCCTTTTCCGTCTGGTTGACGACAAAGAGGCTCTGGGAACCGATCAAAACCAGAACGATGATCAGGCCGATCAAAAAGGGAAAACGCTTTTCCATCAGTTATTCCCCCTCGGTCTGCTCAGGGTTTCTTCCGGGAGCGGGCTCTCGGAAGGCTGTTCTTTGGGCGCGATCTTCTCGGCGGACGGAGCGGACTGCATGAGCGGCAACAGCGGCAGCACGCGGTCGGCGGCGTCCTTCGGGAGGACGAGCTTTTCCATGCCGGGACGGCTGAGGATTTCTTCCATAGCTTCAAGATACATACGCTGCTTCGTGACGTCCTTGGCCTGCTCGTACTCCTTGAGGAGCGCGAGGAAGCGGTCGGCTTCGCCCTCTGCGTTGCGGATACGGGTTTCCTTGTAGGCCTGCGCCTTGTTTTCCACTTCGGCGGCAAGACCGCGCGCCTTGGGGATAAGTTCGTTGCGGTAGGCTTCGGCTTCGTTGATGATGCGGCTCTTGTCCTCGCGGGCGCTGGCGACGTCCTTAAAGGCGTCGCTGACTTCCTTCGGCGGGTGGACGTCCTGAAGCTGGACGGCGATGACGCGCACGCCGACCTTGTAGCGGTCGAGGATTTCCTGCAGAAGCTGCGTGGCTTCCGTCTGGATCTGGAGCTTGCCGTCCGTCAAGGCGGAGTCGATGAGGCTGTTGCCGATGACTTCGCGCATGGCGGCTTCCGCGGCATTTTTGACCACGGCGGCCTGATCCGTCACGTTGAACAGATATTCCACCGGGTCCTTGATCTGGTACTGGACGCTGAACTGCACGTTGACGATGTTCTCGTCGCCCGTGAGCATGGAAGCCTCCTCAGGCAGGGAACGGTTCGCACCCTGCTGGAAGGTGCGCCCCTGCCCTACGGAGCGGAAGCCGACCTCCACGCGCTGGACTTGCGTGACTTTGGGCTTGTAGACGGTCTCTATGGGGAAGGGCAGCGCGTAATGCGGGCCGGCTCCGACCGTGCGGTCATACTTGCCGAAACGCAGGACAACGCCCTCTTCATCGGGATTGACGATATAGATGCCGGAAAGCAGCCATACGGCGACGAGCGCGACAAGGATCCATTTGACCTTGCCGCCGGCGGGCGCGGAGAGATGGGGCAGGCGCTTGAAGGCGTCGGAGAACTTCTCGTAATCCGGCCCCTTGCCGCCGTTGCCGCTGCCGCTGCCGAATGGCGGCTCTTCATCGTTGTTATTATTGTTGTTATTGTTGCTACTGTTGTTATTGCCAGTACCCCAGTTCTGCCTCTGCCGTTTCTCTTGGAGCTTGTCCCAGTCCCAGTTCATCAAGATTCCTTTATGGCCAGAAAAACTCCTCCGTGCCGGAATATGCGGGGCGCGCCGGCACAGGCCGGGCATCGCACATTCCCTTCGGAGGGGGGCAAATCCATCCGGACGCAGGGGGAATCCGTCCGTTTCGGGATTGCCTGCCAAATGGATTCAGAGTTTACAGAATATAGGTCATCCTGCACAGATGGTCAAGTTCATTTAGTTTTTTTCTTCCATGAACGCGGCTTTCGCCGCTCTAACATTCCGTGCGCACGCACTGCCCCGCTACCGCGCCGCAGCGCCTTCTTCCTTCTCATTTGCGGGCAGAGGGGCTGTCTGCTATAAACAAGGGCACGGCCGGTGCAATCCCAAAGCACCATAACCGCACGATGTTATAAACCGCTGATGCGGTAGTTATGCACACAAGGCCTCTCCGTCTCCACCATGCCGCACGCGTTCCATGCGGCATGCAGCGGACAAAGGCCGCATCCGGAGGGAAAAATGAACGCAGGCAACGTCTTTCGCGCTTATGATATCCGCGGCGTCGTGGACAAGGATTTCAACGCCGGATGGGTGACCCATCTCGGGAAAGCCTGCGGCACGTATCTGGCCGGCAGGGGCATCCGCAGTGCGGTCATCGGCTATGACTGCCGCCACTCCTCGCCCGCCTACCACGACGCGCTTGTGGAGGGCATCCTGTCCACCGGCGTCGATGTGATCAGCATCGGCATGGTCCCCACTCCCGCGCTCTACTTCGCGGTCAAACACCTGAACCGGCAAGGCGGCGTCATGATCACCGCCAGCCACAATCCGCCGGAATACAACGGCTTCAAAGTCTGGGCCGGGCAGTCCACCATCCACGGCGAGGAAATCCAGAAAATCAAGGCCATCTTTGAAGAAGGGGCCTTCGCCACGGGCACGGGCACGGCTTCGCGCATCGACATCATCCCCACGTACAAGGAAGACATCCTCGGCCGCTTCAAGCTGGCCCGCCCGGTCAAGGTGGTGCTCGACGGCGGCAACGGCGCGGGCGGCGAAATCTGCGCGGACATCCTCACCAAGCTCGGCGCGACGGTCATCCCCATGTTCTGCGAGCCGGACGGCGATTTCCCCAACCACCACCCCGATCCCGTCGTGGAAGACAACATGCGGGCGCTCATGGCCCGCGTGAAGGAAGAAAAGGCCGATCTCGGCATCGGGCTGGACGGCGACGCCGACCGCCTCGGCATCGTCGATCCCGACGGGCGCCTCCTTTTCGGCGATGAAGTGCTGTCCCTCTACGCCCGCGAACTGCTAACCCGCAAACCGGGCTCCACGGTCATCGCGGACGTGAAATGCTCCAGCCGCCTTTTCGACGACATCAAGGCGCACGGCGGCAACCCCATGATGTGGACCACCGGGCATTCCATCATCAAGGCCAAGATGCAGGAAGTCGGGGCCCCGCTTGCCGGCGAAATGTCCGGCCACATGTTCTTTGCCGACAACTGGTATGGCTTCGACGACGCCATCTATGGCTCGGCCCGGTTTGTGGCCCTCTTCTCGGCGCAGGGCAAGCCCATGACCGAGCTCCCCGGCTGGCCCCCGTCCTTCGCCACCCGCGAAATCAACATCCCCTGCCCGGACAACGCCAAATTCGCCGTGGTCGAAAAGGTGAAGGCCCATTTCCGCGCCCTCTACGACACCATTGAGCTGGACGGCGCGCGCGTGAACTTCCCCCACGGCTGGGGGCTGGTCCGCGCGTCCAACACGCAGCCCGTCCTTGTCACCCGCTTTGAAGCGGACAGCGCCGAAGCCCTCGCCGCCATCCGCGAAGAGATGGAAACGCCGCTCAAAAAGTGGATTGCAGAGGCTGAATAAGGAACTTGGGGAAGGGAGGGAGAAACTTTCTGGAGATAGTTTCTCCCTCCCTTCCCCAAACCTGCCAGCGCGGCTCACGTCCATCCCTCCTGCTTCAAAGGCTTTCACCTTTATTGAATCCCTTATCGGAGTTTTTCCTTACGCAGGGAAAGAGGAAGTACCATTCAACGCGCTGGGAAGGTTGATCTTATGCGGATAACGACGGCGAGCGAGTCCGACTGCGAAGCGATACTTGCCCTGCAGCGTCTGGCATATCAAAGCGAAGCCAGACTGCTGAACAATTTTGCCATCCCGCCCCTTACCCAGACGCTTGAGCAGGTGCAGGAAGAATGCCGTACCGGCATTTTCCTCAAAGCCGTGGACGAAAAGGGGCGCATCGTCGGCTCCGTTCGCGGCGCGATGGAGGGGGATACTTTGCTCATCGGCAAGCTGATGGTCCACCCCGGCCAGCAGGGGCATGGCCTCGGCACCCGTCTGCTCAAAGAGATGGAAAAGGCGTGCCCTCTGCCCAGGATGGAGCTCTTCACGAGCGACAAGAGCCTGAACAACGTCCGTTTTTATGAGAGGAACGGTTATACGCCCTGCGGGAAAAAAGCCGTTTCTCCGGATCTGACCTTCATCTATCCGGAAAAAAAGCGCCCTTCCTGAGTTGCCCCAGCCATGCGATCTCCATCAAGGGCATGGGCTTTCCCCAAAAAAAGAGGGCCTGAGGCCCTCTTTTCCTACCCTTTTCGTTATCCCTTCTTGTAGCCCATGCCGGGCTCTCCGGCTTTGACGAGACGTTTGCCGGAAAGATTCTCGATGTTCAGGCGGAACACGCGGATCTTGTCCACGGCGCTGTTGGCATACCCTTCCGAGCTGACGGTGGAATACTTGTCGGCGACAACCCGCGCACAGCGGACTTTCTCCGCGCGATCCTCGATCTCTTCAAGACGCCCGGAGACCATGACGCTCTTGTACTCGATGGAAAATTCTTCGGGCAGCACATTCGTTTCCTGAACCGCCACGAAATGCGCCCGCGGGTTCGCGGCAAAACAGGCCAGCTTGTAGCCGTCGCGCGCACAGTGGAACACAAGGCTCTTCCCGTCCCCGTCGACCGCATACGTCAAAGGCAGGCCATAAGGTTCCCCATCCGGCCCCACAGTGGACAGCACGCCATACACCGCGGACTTCAAATATTCCATAGCCTCTTCGTCGGACCCCTGCCGATCCTTACGCCGCATCGCCACCATACGATCAACCTCCGTGTTTTTCCCCCCATTATACTATTCCGGTCCCGATGTCTGCCTTGTCCGGCAACCCCACCCCGCTTGCCCGATGGAACGGGAACGCAAAAAAAACAATATATGCCAACGCCCCGGAGCAGTTATTCCGAGGCGTTGGCATATATTGAGCTTTCCGAGGGGGTCCGGGGGGAATCATTCCCCCCGGCGGGGTCAAGGGGCGGTGCCCCTTGCCGCCGGAGGCGTCATTACTTCGATTCGGTGAAGTCGGCGTCGATTACATCGTCGTCGGCCTTCTTGCCGCCGGTCGCGCCGGCTCCGGGCTGAGCGCCCGCGGCACCGGCGGCGCCTTCGGCTCCGGGCTGCTGGCCCTGAGCCTGCGAGTAGAGCTGTTCGGCCAGCTTGTGCGAAGCCTGAGCCAGTTCTTCAGTCGCCTTCTTGATGGCTTCGACGTCTTCGCCTTCCATGAGCGTCTTGAGGGAGGCAATCTTGCCTTCAATGTCGCTCTTGAGGGCCGCGTCGAGCTTGTCGCCGAGATCCTTGATGGACTTTTCAGTGCCGTAGATCAGGCCGTCTGCCTGGTTGCGGGCGCTGATGAGATCCTGCTTCTTCTTGTCGTCGGCCGCGTGGGCTTCGGCTTCCTTCACCAGCTTTTCGATGTCGGCGTCGGAGAGGCCGGACGAAGCGGTGATCTGGATGGACTGTTCCTTGCCCGTGCCGAGATCCTTGGCGGACACGTTCACGATGCCGTTGGCGTCGATATTGAAGGCCACTTCAATCTGCGGCACGCCGCGCGGTGCCGGCGGAATGCCGGTCAGGTCGAAGCGGGCCAGCGTCATGTTGTCGGCGGCCATCGGACGTTCGCCCTGCAGCACGTGGATGGACACGGAGGGCTGGTTGTCCGCGGCGGTCGTGAACGTCTGGCTCTTGCGGGTCGGGATGGTCGTGTTGCGATCGATCAGCTTGGTGAACACGCCGCCCATGGTTTCGATGCCGAGGGAAAGCGGGGTCACGTCGAGGAGCAGTACGTCCTTCACGTCGCCGGCGAGGATGCCGCCCTGAATGGCGGCGCCCATGGCGACCACTTCATCAGGGTTCACGGAACGGTTGGGTTCCTTGCCGAAGAAATCGGCCACGGTCTTCTGGACCAGAGGCATACGGGTCATGCCGCCGACCAGCAGCACTTCGTCGATGTCGGAAGGCTTCAGGCCAGCGTCGTCCAGCGCCTTGCGACAGGGTTCCAGCGTCCTCTGCACGAGGTCGGAAACCAGCTGCTCCAGCTTGGCGCGGGACAGCTTGATGAGCATGTGCTTAGGGCCGGTCTGGTCAGCCGTGATGAAGGGCAGGTTGATTTCGGACTCCATCGACGTGGACAGTTCCTTTTTGGCGGCTTCGGCGGCGTCTTTCAGGCGCTGGAGAGCCATGCTGTCCTTGGACAGGTCGATACCCTGTTCCTTCTTAAATTCTTCCACCAGATAATTGATGACGCGCTGGTCGAAGTCTTCGCCGCCGAGGAAGGTGTCGCCGTTGGTGGCGCGCACTTCAACCACGTTGTCGCCGACTTCGAGGATGGACACGTCGAACGTGCCGCCGCCGAGGTCGAACACGACGATCTTTTCGTTGGCCTTCTTATCGAAACCATAGGCAAGGGAAGCCGCGGTGGGTTCGTTGATGATACGCTTGACGTCGAGGCCGGCGATCTGCCCGGCGTCCTTGGTGGCCTGACGCTGGGCGTCGTTGAAGTAGGCCGGGACGGTGATGACCGCTTCGGTCACGGATTCGCCGAGATAGGCTTCCGCGTCGGCTTTCAGCTTGCTCAGGATGGTCGCGGAGACTTCCTGCGGGGTGTACTGGTGCCCGTCGATTTCGACCACGGCGGCACCATTGGCGCCAGCCACAATCTTATAAGGGGCATGCTGCTTCCAATGTTCGACTTCGGGAGAATTGGCCACACGCCCCATCAGACGCTTGACCGCAAAAACGGTACGGCTGGAGTTCGTCACGGCCTGACGCTTGGCGGCGTCGCCGACCAGACGCTCCTTGTCAGTGAAGGCTACCACGGACGGGGTCGTACGGCCGCCGTTCGGGTTGGTGATGCACTTGGGATCTTTGCCTTCCATCACATAGACACAACTGTTCGTCGTGCCGAGGTCAATGCCAATGATTTTGCCCATAATACGTTCCTCCTCGAGGACTCACACCCTGTAAAGAGGTGATGATGTCATGTTTTATGCGAAAGAAATAAAGCATCCCTCCGTGTCGTCCAGAGGGGAGGAGCATATTTTTTTTACACTCTCATGCCGACCGGGTTGCCTTATCGGCATAACGATATGGAATATCAAAGAATTACACTTCCCATGAGAAAATATGCCCCGCTGACCCCTTTCACCGGAAAACCGGCCTGTTTTCCCTTGTCATAGCAATCCCGCTGGAATAAGGTTCTTATCCGGCTTCCCCACTTTCTCTAGACACGGTTTCCGGAGCGTATCCAGCATGTTCACCACTCTGCGATCCAAATGCCGCTTTCTGAGAATCCCCCTCATGGCGGGATTCCTTCTTATAGCCGCCTCCCTTATCCTTGCCCCGGCCGCAGAAGCCCGGCATACCCGAAAAGCCCGCGCCGCCCAAAGCGCCGCTTCCGGGCAGATCCTGAATGTCCGCTCCGCCGTGCTCATGGATGCCCGGACAGGCAAAATACTCTATTCCCAAAATCCAGACGCACGGATCCCCCCGGCTTCGCTTACGAAAATCATGTCCATGATGGTGACGTTCGACGCCATCCGTTCCGGCAAGGTCAGGCTCGCGGATCAGATCCGCGTCAGCCGCCACGCCGCGCGTCAGGGAGGTTCCCGCATGGGCCTGCGCGCAGGGGAACGCGTTTCCCTGAACCGCCTGCTCATGGGCATGGCCGTCTCTTCCGGCAACGACGCCTCGATGGCCGTCGCCGAGCGCGTGGGCGGCTCAGGCCGCGCCTTCGTCAAAATGATGAACAACAAGGCCCGCCAAATCGGCATGTCCTCCAGCACGTTCAAGACGCCCAACGGCCTGCCCGCCGCCGGGCAGTACACCACCGCCAGAGACATGGCGCGTCTGGGGTACGTCTATCTCAAGAACAACCCCTCCGCGCTCCAATACCACCGCGTCCGCGTGCTCAAGCACCGCGGGGCGGTCACGACGAACAAAAACCCGCTGCTCGGGGCCTGCCCCGGCGCCGACGGCCTGAAAACCGGCTGGGTCACGGCTTCCGGCTACAACATCATTTCCACCGTGCGCCGCGGCAACACGCGCCTCATCGCCGTTATCCTCGGGGCCGACTCCGCCGGGCTCCGCAGTCATGAAATCCGCAGGCTCGTCGAAGCCGGATTCAAATCCCGCACCAACGGCATCACCGTGGCCTCCGCCCTCACCAAGTACAGCTATCCCAACAAAGCCACCGCGTCGTCCGTCAAAAAGCACAAAATCCGCCGCAACAAAGCCACCGCGCAAGCATCCCGCAGGACGGGAAGAAGCTAAAGAGCATTGGGGAAGGGAGGGGAAACTTTCTCCAGAAAGTTTC
>USCL01000140.1 GCA_900553145.1 uncultured Desulfovibrio sp. | reverse complement strand
CCTCGGCCTCGAACCCACCGCCGTTTCCTTTGCCGAAACCTTCAACGCGCTCCAGCAGGGCGTGGTGGACGGCCAGGAAGGCTGCTTCAACAACGTGGTGACCCTGAAGTTCTACGAAGCGCAGAAGTACGCCTCCATGATCAACTACTCCGTGCACAGCTGCAACTTCGTCGCCGGAGAACGCTGGCTCCAGAGCCTGCCCGAGAATGCGCGCGACGCGCTGATCCGCGCGGGCAAGGAAGCCATGATGTACGAACGCACCAAGGTTGCCGAAATGCTCGCCACCGACGACAAGCTCATGCAGGAACACGGCATGGAATTGCTCGGCGTGGTTGAAGACCTCCCCGAATGGGTCCGCCTCGGCCGTACCGCATGGCCCAAGTGCTATGAGGTGATAGGCGATGGCGACGCCGCCAAGGGCAAGGCGGTCATCGACATCGTTCTGGCCAAGAAGGAAACTCTTGCGAAGCAGTAAGCTGTTCCCCGGCGGGAAGGGTTCCCTTCCCGCCATTCCCCGGGAGGTATCATGAAGGTTTTGCGCTGGCTCGACGAGTGGGCCGAAGAATTTTGTGTTTCGATCATGCTTTCCCTGCTCATCATACTTTTGGGGACCGAAGTGTTTTCCCGGTTCCTCCTCGGCAAATCGTTTTCGTGGATTGAAGAACTCTGCCGTTATCTGTTCGTATGGGCATCCTATCTTGGCGTCGCCATCGCGGTGAAGCGCAAGGAGCAGCTCCGCGTCCTCATGCTCATGGATACGCTGGAAAAGCATTTCCCGCGTCTGGTGAAAGTCTGCTACGTGGTTTCCGAACTGTCGTTCGCTGTGTTCTGCATGCTCGTTTTTTATTACAGCATCAACATGCTCGAGAACATGACCCGTTTCAAGCAGGTTTCCGCTTCCCTTGAAATCAATGTGATGTACGCCTACCTGATCATTCCGCTCAGCATGGCCGTTACGACGTTCCGCGTGTTGCAGGGCCTGTACCGCGACTTCCGGAACCATACGCTCCACTTCCAGGGCAGGGGGGACTAAGCCATGCTGCTCGTCATATCGTTCGTCTTTTTCATGCTGCTTGGCTTGCCTCTGTTCGGCGTTATCGGGCTGGCGTCCATCATCTCCATGATCGGGATGCCTTTCCCGATGGAGTTTATCCCGCAGAACCTGTATACCGGCATGGACCAGTTCCCGCTGATCGCCACCATCGGCTTCGTGATGGCCGGGTTCCTCATGGAGCCCGCCGGGATCACCGGGGAAATCATTGAAGTCGCCAAGAAGGCCGTCGGCAACATCCGGGGCGGCCTCGCCATGGTGACCATCCTCGCCTGCATGATCTTCGCGGCGCTCAGCGGCTCCGGCCCCGCCACCACGGCGGCCATCGGCAGCATCATGATCCCCGGGATGATCGGCGCGGGCTACCGCAAGGACGACGCCGCGGCCGTCTCGGCCACGGGCGGGACGCTCGGCATCCTGATCCCGCCGAGCAACCCGATGATCATCTACGGCGTCGTGGCCAACACCTCGATCGCCGGGCTGTTCATGGCCGGCTTTATCCCCGGCTTCGTCCTGACGAGCCTTATGTGCATCACCGCGTACTGCATCGCCAAGAAGCGCGGCTATCAGGGCACGAATGAGAAGTTCTCGATCGTCGGCCTTGCCAAGGCCATATGGGACGGCAAGTGGGCCCTCGCGACCCCGGCGATCATCCTTGGCGGTATCTACTGGGGCGTCTTCACCCCCACGGAAGCCGCCGAGGTGGGCGTGCTCTGGACATTGTTCGTGGGCCTGTTCGTGTACCGCAAGCTGACGTGGAAGAACATTTCCTCGGCGCTTATCCGTACTTCGGCCTTTGCCGGTTCCGCCACCATCCTTGTCGGCGTTTCGATGGCGTTTTCCCGCCTCTTGACCCTGTACCATATCCCCCAGACCGTGGGCGCGTTTCTCGGCTCCATCTCCACGGACCCGACGATCACCCTGTTGCTCATCGCGTTCTTCATCTTCCTCTGCGGCTTCGTGGCCGACACGCTGGCGATGGTCGTGGTGCTCGCGCCGGTGTTCCTGCCCATCACGAACGCCCTCGGCATCCATCCGATTCAGCTCGGCATCCTGTTCGTGGTCTGCTGCGAAACCGGGTTCCTGACGCCTCCCTTCGGCGCGAATCTGTTTATTACCATGAAGATCACGGACGTGAAGCTTGAGGAGGTCGCTTTGAAGGCCTTCCCCTATCTGATGGCGATGTGGCTGCTCATCATCATTGTCGCGGCTTGCCCGGATTTTGTTCTGTTCTTGCCGAGGCTGCTGATGTAGCCGAAACTGCGGTGATGTCCGCCTGAATACGGGCAGGAGCTTTGTGATAAAACGGAAGTGCGAACCGGAAACATCCGGTTCGCACTTTTGTGGGTAGAGGTTCATAGGTGGCCGGCCGGGCATCCCCGCATGGCCGTTGTCCGGTATGCGGTATGCCGAGGTGCCTTTGGGAAGCGACGTCCTGTTTCTCGAAACGTTGCATTCAGGGCGGCGGAAGGGGGATTTCTCTGCCGACCCGGGGCATGGAGGTTTCTTTCAAGGATACGCTTAGAACGCGTAGCGTAAGCCAACGCTGACGCCCCATGTTTGGGAAATGTGTTCTCCATCCTCGCGCTTGAATTCGCCGTAGAGCTTTGCCGCGTCGGTAAACTGCCAATCCACGCCTACGCCATAGTAGACACGACTTCCTTGCAAATCGCCGGTGAACGTTTCGCCATTGACGGAAACTTTTTGGGACCCGAGGAATTCATGGATGCCTCCGACCTTGGCATACGGTTGGATGTAGGTGTTGTCTTCGAAGCTCCATTTTTTGCCGAGCACGAGGCCGACCCGGCCAGTGAGGGAATTCATGTCCCGCTGGCTGACTTCCATGCCGTTGTCCATAGTAAAGGAGCTGCCTTTCAGCCAGTAATAGGAAAGCTGCGCCTGCGGCTCAAGGAAGGCTTTCCCCCATAAATTAATGGAACGTCCCGCTTCAAGGCTGAGCCCGCCGCCGTAGCTGTGGTAACTTCCCTTGACGTTGCGGCCATCCAGCATGTGGGTTTTCAAATCCTGATGATACCAGTCCCATGTCGCCACACTGTCCACGTACCAGCCGCTTCGGTGCTGCCATGTCGCATATCCCGCAAAGCCGTAGGAGTTGTTGTCCCCTGAGCCTCCATAGTTTGCGTTTACATCCTGCTCCGCACGGCTCACTTGCCCCCGGAAGCCGAACAGCCACTTACTGTCCGGATCGGACTGGTAGCTGCGGTCGTACCCTAGAGAGCCGCCATACACTTTTTGCGAAACATCAATGCCCTTAAGCCCGTCCAGCTTGTTTTCCTGTGCGAAACCGCGAGTCCAAAAGCCGTCTTTCCCGATCCCGTAACGGATTTCCCCAAGGCGATCGCGGAGGTTGCTGAGCTGCCCGTACCACATGGCATAGGAGGGGGCCATGCCGGAAAGCCCGAGTACGACTTCCGCCGTGGGCGTCAGGATGGGAGCCGCAGGCTGCACAGGTTGAACGGGCGGAGTGACAGGGGGAACCACAGGAGGCTCTATGGGGTCTACGGGTGGATCTACGGGATCAACGGGGGGAATCACAGGTGGCTCGATAGGATCAACGGGCGGAACCACGGGCGGATCTACAGGATCTATGGGTGGAACCACGGGTGGGTCTACGGGATCAACAGGAGGGATCACGGGAGGATCTACAGGATCAACGGGCGGAACTACGGGTGGGTCTACGGGATCAACAGGGGGAATCACAGGATCCGTGCTGGCACGCTTGAGGTACCAGGCCGTTCCTGAATCCCCCTGCGCCTCATGGGACAATTCATAGAGGTAAAGGCCCGCTTCGACGTAGCCTCCTTGGTTGCCCAGTGAAAACCGCGCATCTCCATTCGCCGCTTCCACCAGATGGGATTGCATGCGTTCACGTGTCGGCTCTGCGCCGGAATTGGTGACATACAGCGCATGTGCCCCCGTTGCGCTCCCGGTGACGATCAGGCTGTCTGCTTGGTCGTCGGCTATATCAACGCCCATGTAAAAGGCCCCGTTTCCATCAAGATCGCGCGTCGTGAGCCTGGAAAAGGAGGAGAATGAGGGCGCCGCCCTGAGAAGAGAAGGCAAGCGATCTCTTTCGAAAGCGATGCTTCCCTCATTCAGCAACAGCCCGCTGATATTCGCTTCATTTTGCGTGCCTCCCCTGCTGTTGAGTATCCAGCGGCTGGAATCATCAAGGGACAGGTTGGTGAGGGCAGCCCCGGCGTATGCCGTGCTGGCATTTCTGAGGACCATGTTCAGGGCCCCTCCATTTGCGGAGTAGACGCGTCCCCCCGTCAGGGTACTGCCGTCCATATCAAAGGAGGCCGTTGCACCGGTATCCTTCGTGAGGGCTATATTGCCCTCTACAGTGCTGTTTTTAAGGCTGAATGTCGTGGGCGTGTCGAGGTTTGAGCCTGTAATGGAAAAGGCGTTTCCCGTTTCCGGGTTGGCGTTGAGGATGGAAGAGCCCGTGAACTGGAGCTGTTTGCTCTTGTTTCCCGTGTCATCGTCATGGATCCAGACAGTGTTTGTTCCCTCGCTCTGGATGGTGCTGTTGGAAAAGGTGAATGCCCCATCAGGGCGGCTTGTGGAGACAGTGGATAGGTTTCTCAGGAGCAGGGCGGCGCTGCTTCCGGCGGAGGTGTTGATGTGCGTATCGCTCATGTCAAACACGAAAGGGAAGGCGGCGGAGTGGCCCGAGAGATAAACGCCATAGCCATTACTTGTTATGTCGGCGTGATCTATGTGGTACGTGCCGCCTTGGAGCCCGGCGATGCCCGCGCCTTGATCGACCTTGATGATCCCGTTCCTGAATGTGACGGTGGGGCTGGTCGTCACGTTGGGATCGACGAAAGGATAGTTGCTCAGTACGTACCCGAAGATGGCATGCCCTCCGCCGTGCCGGACAGTGATGTCCGTATAATTCAGATCAACATTGGCCCCCCCCGCGTAAATGCCTTTTGTATTGGAACCCGAGTCATCGATGGTGATGGATGATTTTTTGCCTTCCGTTCCTGTCATGGATAATGTTGCGTATGTGGCAAGAGAGAACAGTTCTTGTTGATCGTTCAGCATATTGACATGGAAGGCCGTTGATTCTGATTGAAAAGAAATGGGCGTAGTGCTGTCGGTACTTTCCATATGGACCAATGGCTGCGTGTTGGCCGGGTCCGTGGTCAGCTCCACGGAGCTGTTCTTTAACTCCAGAAGGCTCGTACCCGGTACATCACTGGAAAAAAGCCGATGGCGCTGCACGATTGCGCTGTCCCTCAGATTTGTTCCCGTCAATGTGGCATCTTCAAGCTTCAATATGCCGCCGTTCTTTAAATAAAGGAGGGCTGCATCTTGGTTGTTATTTGATTTTATTTCGACATTTTTTCCGGTTACCGTGGTCTTATTATAAACACCAAGGGCATTTTTATTCGTAACCGACTCGAATGTTTTATTCGATATATCGTTTGTTGTCCCATTTTTATATTCAGTTACGGAACTGTCAAAGAAGGCATACACATTATTTGTTGTTAAAGAAAATATAAGAGTACAGAAAAATAAGTATAATGTATGCCTTGTATGCATGCCGAACTCCCTTGGATAAAAATGGGTTTTTAAATTTTGTAAACATTTTTATTCAATATCGGCATAAATGCGTTCAAACATGATTGCTATGATATCGTATGTTATGTTTGTTTTATTTTTATAAGTATTAAAAATGGATGATCATAAATTATATATCACTGTATATTTATACATATTTATATGTTATCATGTCATGAATAAAATCCATAATACGATTGCAAATATATTGTACCGTCTGCTATTCTTGTAAAACAGAAAACAGGAAAATCATTTTTGCTATGATTTTCCTGTTTTTATATTAGTACTGTATAAGGAAATGTTTCAAATGGAATACGGATGACTCTATTCAAAGAATCTCAATGCCGTATCCGGCAGCTTTGGATGAAAGGCTCTTCACCAGTATAAGGATGGCCTATAAATGTTACTGTAACAGGCTCGTTCAGAGAACATATCCCATAATTTTCTTCGAAACATGTTTCCATGATTGCCGATGACCGTTTTTCCGCTAACGTGGGAAATAGCCGAGTCATACCGCCCCCTCCTATCGCTCAACCTTGTTCAGCCCTCTTTGGGCCACGGAAACGGAATGGTTGGAGGTTCGGCTTGGGGCTGTTCTTGATAGTCAAATGGGCACAAGAAGGAGAGGGTTTGTTTTATCGTATTGATGATGCCTGCATGATGTTTACGAGCATGGCATGAAAAGGCTCTTGAACAGGCAGCGGCGGCGTATTTTTTGTTTCCGTATCCGTTACATTCAGCGCATTGGCGGCCTTAGATAAAATGTATTCACGTTATATGGAATTATCCATTCAATATTTTTTGTATAAGTAGAAGTGTAAGTAGAGAAGGCAATGCCGCAAAAGAATGGAAAGGCTTCATGAAGAATATTTCCCCATAGGGAAGGACGTGATTTGATCTCCCATTTCGGATCAGGACATGCCGTCTTTATTCTCATCCCAAGCCTCTTTTGGGCCTAGAGCCAGAATTTTTTCGGGAATGGAAAACCGGATACCTTCACATGACCTGCTGGCTGTGCGGTGCATGCCTGCGATGCCTCTTTGTCTGTTTCAGGATGGGTGCTTCAGTTCCCCCTTCCGGGATAAAGGGAAACGGCCTCCGCCGGAGCGTTCCTGCCGCGCGGGAAGGGAAAAGCCCGGCGGATTCTGGTTCGCCGGGCGAAAGGTGTTGTGGGGGATTCCAGTACCGTCACCAAACGGCGTGGAAGAAGGGATCGTCGTCGGCAAGCATGGGATTTCCCTGCCCATCAAGGCGGATCCGGTGATTGGGCGCGGGCGTCACGCCCTTTTCTTCCGGGGTATGCCCAAGAGGGCACCATGAATAGGGATAGCGGTGCGCCCGGAAGACCTTGCCGCCCGGGTTGATGCATTCCCAGACAATTTCCCCTTCCGGCGTGACCTCGATGATCCGGCTCCACAGGAATTCCGTGATCAGCGTATTGCCGTTGGGCAGGCGATCCGCGCTGGAGCAGTAGTGGCTGAAAAGCTGGTTGGCAATGCTCAGCCCTTCGACGTCGCCGTTGAAGTTGTAGCGCTCGTCATTGAAGCTCCAGACAACGCTGAGGGCCGCCGGATCGATTTCAAGCACCCGGGAATACGAACGGGTGGCGTTGAAATAGCCGGTGGGGGCGCAGGGGGTGGGGGCGCCGAGGCCCGCCTGGCCGCCGTTGTCGAAAATGAGGATGTTGCCTTCACCCGGCAGGCCTCGCGGGATCATGTGGACGTGGTGTTGCCCGACGATCTGCCCGATATCCTGAAGGGGCTTGCTCGCTTCGAAATCCGGCCCCAGACGCCAGACGATGTCACCCGAACGGTGATCGATGATGAAGGAAACATTGAGGTTCCGGATGTCGCTGATGATATTGAGAGGATGGAAACGTTCGTCGCCGGCGTCATACCACTTGTTGGGGCCGAGCCAGTTCACATTGTTGCAGTAGGTCGTTTTGACGTATCCGGCGTTCCCGAATTCCGGCGCGTGATGGAAGTGCACCATCCGGGCCGTGGTTGCCACGCCCAGCTGATCCCAGTGATCGAACAGGCTCCATGACCATTCGATGTTGCCGCCTTCGTCAATGAGGAGCAAACGCGTGTCCGCCACCGGCAAGCGGGAAAACTCCGGCAGATCGCGCGTCTGCGTGGAATTGACGAGCATGCGCCCTTTGGGGCGTGGTTCCATGCCGGGAATGAAATACCCCGTGGGGCTGCCTTCCCTCTGGTAGTCATGGTGCTGGCGCGCGCTGAGGACTTTTTTCCCGCTCCCGAGTTCTGGGATGGCTTCCCCCTTGTTGAACCGCCACAGCGTGTTCCCGTTCCAGTCCTTCTGCACAAGATCAAGCGCATCGAGCCAGTATCCGGGCATGAAACCTGTCGTCCCGAGAATATCTCCGCCGGGAAGCAGCTTGTTGTCGAATGCCCCGTACAGGCCTTCCCACGTGTGGACAATGCGGCCGTTCATGTCATAAAGGGCCGCACCCTTCGCCGTTGAAAGGTTGGGAAGGGCGGGGATGAGCGTGAGGCCGTTCCAACACTTTTCCGGGACATAGCGGACGACGCCGGTCACCTGCACTCTTGAATATGCCATGTGGAACTCCTTTCCGAAGCGGCGCGGCGCAGCACGGGAATCCCGCCGGCAGCCGATGCGCCCGTTACATGAAGCGATACTCGTTTCCCCTTTGGCGTGATCGCAAAGGGCGGCCAATGGCAAAGGAACTTGCGCAACCTCCGGTCATTCCTTGGAACAGGATAGCTGCCTCCGGAGGCTTTTCCCCATTCTAGTTCACCGCATCCAAGGGAAATGTTGCCTTTGCAACATATTTCGCAAACGGTTTGCAATGGAAGGCGAGCCGGAGGCATTCATTGGGGAGATCGGATCAGCTCAGTTTTCGCTTGTCCTTGGCTTCAGAGAATGCGAGAGGAGGGGGCCGCTGTTTGGCGCAACCGGGGGCGGGCTCCTCTTCTTGGCGCGGCCTTTTTTGTCGGGCCAAGCAAAGGCGTTCTTTGGGAACGCCCCGCCAAGAAACTCCGGTGCCTCAGCCATAAGGCGGCAGAGGCAGGAAGGCGCGCCCCATGGGAACGACGCGTCCCGGCTCTCCGTGCCATGCGTGGCGGATTGCTTTTTCAGATTGGTATGGGTACACAAAAAAGCATGGAAAATGAAAAGGCTATTCCCGGCGGGCGGACAAATGCGTCCGGGCATTGCGAGGTTCGGGGCACATGGCGGTTTTCTGGGGATCATCCGCTGTTTGATGACCATTTCCCCGGTGCGCCGAGGGTTCCGGGCACGCTCGTCATCGAGGCTATGCGGGCCGGGGCGGAAGCCTTGTTCCCCGGCTGGCGCGTTGCGGGTGTGAAGCGGTTCCGCTTTCGGCATTTTATCGAGCCGGGGGAGTATGGCTATGCCTTCATCCCCCAGCCGGATGCGTCGGCGATCCGTTGCGTTTTGCTGTCCGGCGACCGGAGGATGGCTGAAGGCACGCTCCTCCTCGCCGAGGCGGCCGCACGGGAGGAGGCATGAAGCCGGTTTTCAAAGGCCCGATCCTCATCGCAGGGGGAAGCAGCCAGCTCGGCATGGCTTTGGCCCGTGCGCTTCATGAGGAGGGGGCGGGCACGCTTTCCGTCTGCCGCTCGTCCGAGGGGCTGGCGCGTTGCGAGGAGGCGGGGCTTTGCTGCCTGCCGTTCGGAGACCCCGAGAGCCTGCCGGGACGCTGTCAGGAGCGGTTCGGCGAACCGCCCGCCCATTTGGTCGATCTCATGCATTCGCGCTTCGAAAGCCTGATTGCCGGGGCCGCGCCGGAAACGATTATGGAATGGGCCGCCGTGG
>USCL01000139.1 GCA_900553145.1 uncultured Desulfovibrio sp. | reverse complement strand
CATGCATGTTTTCCGAAACGGCGCGCGACTGTCCGGGCTTCAAAAAAGTCCTCCTCATGCCTGTGGGCTTCCCCCACGGCGAAACAAAACCGGATGGAAAAAGCTTCCCCGTCTTGCAAGGGCCTTTTCCCTGCTGGCAAGAAGCCCCTTCCCCCTAGGCCGGGGCTCTCCATACAAGAAACCGCCTGAACATAATGCGTTCAGGCGGTTCTCTCATTTCTCTGTTCACCTTCGGATAAAACCTTTCTTTCAGCCTTGGCCGGAACGGACTCCCGACGCGGGGCCCCCCCGCCAGTCAAAAAGTCGGGGGGATGAGAGGAGGAAGTCCGGGGGAGGGGAGAAGGAGGCCCTTTTCAAAGGGGCCCTTTTCCTCTCCCCCGGCTCTTCCCGTCCTTCCTCACCCACCCAGCTTGCTCTCCTTGAACTCGTGCTGCGGCGCGCCGGGCGGGGGCGGGGCGTTCGGGGGAAGGGTGACCTCCTTCTGCCCGATCTTCACTTCAATGGTAGGTTCCTCTGGCGCGTAGGGCAGCTTTTTTTGATCCACGTCGACAAACAGCTTGCAGCTCTGGCTCAGGCAGTCGTAAACGGCGAGGAGCTTGGGCACGAGGATGGACGCGCCGGGCTTCTCGATGAGCAGGTAGTAGTCGCGCATGTTGTTCTTGCCGACGATCGGCTTGACCCGGCACAGCAGCAGCCATTCGTTGAGGCCGTCGTCGTTCCAGTCGATCTGGGCGAGCAGCGTCACGGTCACGATGTCCGCGCCCTGCCCGAGCATGAAGCCGAAGGGCTGCATCTCCACCGTGTCCCCGGCCGTGCGCGACAGAGCGAACGTAGGCGGCAGCAGCGACGGATCGACCTTGAAGCGGAACGCCGGGGAAAGGCGCTGGAACAGGTATTCCCCAAGCTGGGGGGGCAGTTCCGGGGTCGAAAACACGGGAGCGACATAGGCCCCGTGCTCGTCGATGACGCCGTGGGCCTTGAGCACCGGGGCCAGCCGCTTTGCCATCGCGTTGAATTCATTTTCGACCGTGACGTGCACCTGCTTGCCGGAGCACCCGGCGGCAAGGCAGACGCACAGGCACAAGCAGGTTGTGAAAAAAAGACGCAGGGATAAAGAGAAGCGAGCCGACATGGAATCTCCCGGTTCGTAACTGTAAAGGTGGATGGACGTCTGCGTGATAGCCCCGCGGAGTGGGATTGTAAAGAGCGCGGGAACATGCGAGAATCATATTCCAGCGTGTTTTCCGCATTCCGGCACTGTTTGTTTGAATAAACACGACAACGGGCCGCAGATAATGGGAAAACGCTCACAATCGGGTACGCCCGTTGTTCTTTTTTGAGGTCCGCCGTTGAGGGAACGCGGGCCTCTCCCCGGCGCGGGGCCAGCCTTCGCGCCGGAGCAGTCCGGCACTGCGTCTGATTTCGATCCGTCATGGACAAGCACAGCGCTTATTTTTAAGGAGGGGAGCATGGACAGTAGCGTAACGCCGACTTCGCCATCAGAGATGGCAATTCTCGTCGCCGGCCTGCTGATAATGCTGTTTGGGGTTTACAAAGTGTACCGCGAGCGGGGCCGTCCCGGCCTGCTGATCCTCTGGGGCGGCCTCGTGGACTTGGGGCTCGCGCTCATGGGGCTCGGCCTCGGGCCGTCCGGCGACGTGGGCAGCATCATGATCATCATCTACCATGCCATCGCCCGCCTCGCGGCATGGATAGGCTTGTCGGGGCTCGTCGCCAATCCGTATTCCTGCGTCGCCAACGACATCCGCGGCGCGCTGCACCGCAACCCCGTGGGGGCCGTGCTGCTGGCGTTCGCGCTTGAGGCGTCGCTCGGCATCTCTCCGGCCATGACGCCGGAAGGCCAGCATCTGGTCCTGCACGCCATGGCCATGCACAGCATCGACGTCCCGCTCGGCGGCCCGGTCCTCGCCGTCGTCATGGCGCTGGGCTATACCGTGCTGCTGTGGCTTTCCGCCGAAGTCGTCCTGCAGGTGTGCTTCACCCGGCCCGACGAGCCCATCTGTACCGATGTCCCGATCGGCGGGGGCAACTTCGCCCGCGCGCTGTTCGACCGGGAAACCGAACTGCTCGGCGTGCCCAGCGGAAGCTGGTGCCCCATCGTCCCCAACCGCTGGAGCAGCACCCCGGCGGCGATCAGCCTGTACGTCCTGCTCGGGATGCTGGTGGTTCTGGGCCTCGGGCGTTTCTTCGTGCAGGAGTTCGGCGCATGGCTCATCGGCATCGATCCCCATACGCTGGTGGAGCTTGAAGGCCCGTGGCATGTGACCCCGCTCCTGCTCTATGTGGGCTCCTTCCTCGTCCTCTGCCCCCGCATCATCAGGCCCGCCTACCGGGCCAAGTATACGTTCGGGCTGTTCCTTGCCGCGTTCATCCTCATTTACGCGAGCGACCTGCCGCCCCTGTCCCGCCTGTTCTCGCTGATCATTTCGGGCATCGGCACGCTCGTGGCCTGCTACTCCACCAACTACATCGAAGAAGACGGGCGCAAGCACTGGTACTGGTTCTTCCTGCTCCTGACTTTCGGCGCGCTGCTCAACATCGTGACCACCGACAACATCGGCACGCTGGCCTCCCAGTGGGAAGTCATGACATGGGCGTCCTTCGCGCTGGTGGCGTGGGAACGCACCTCCAAGGCGCGCGACGCGGCCATCAAGTACGTGGTGCTGTGCTGTAGCGCGGCCTACCTCATGATCGTGGGCTTCTTCATGATCAGCGGGAACCACACCCAGTACGGCGACATCATCGCCAATCTGGCCGTCCATTCCGACGACGTGCTGAAGTTCGCCCTGGTGTTCACCCTGCTCGGCTTCGCGGCCAAGGCCGGCCTCGTGCCCCTGCACAGCTGGCTGCCCGACGCCCATCCCGCCGCGCCGTCGTCCGTGTCCGCGCCGCTCTCCGGCGTGCTCACCAAGATGGGCGTGTTCGGCGTCGTGACGGTCTACTTCGGGCTCATCGGCTACAAGGAGCTCGCCTCGACCGGGACCTACGGCGGCCTCACCGCCCCCGGCCTGATGGTCACGTTCATGGGCCTGTGCACGATGGCCTACGGCGAATGGATGGCCCTCAGGCAGGAAGACCTCAAGCGCATGCTCGCCTACTCCACGATGGGGCAGGTCGGCGAAATCTTCACCGTCCTCGGCCTCGGCACGTGGCTGGCGGCGGCGGGCGCGCTCTCCCATGTCCTGAACCACGCGATCATGAAGGACTTGCTCTTCCTCTGCGCGGGCGGGCTCATCTTCCGCGTCGGCAGCCGCAAGCTTTCCGATCTCGCGGGCCTCGTCCACGAAATGCCGTGGGCCGTGGGCTGCATGAGCATCGGCATCGTGTCCATCATGGGCCTGCCGCCGTTCAACGGCTTCGTAAGCAAATACCTCATGATCGTGGCCTGCATGGACGCCGGGCAGCCGCTCATCGCGGCGGCGCTCATCGCGGCGAGCCTCGTGGGCGCGATCTACTATATGCGCATCCTGCGTACGATCCTGCTTGATCCCGCCCCGGCGGGACGCCGCCGCGTGCAGGGCGTCACCACGACCATGCGCGTGCCCATGATCATCCTCGCGGGCCTGTGCGTGATCCTCGGCGTGGCCCCGCAGACGGGCCTGTCGCTCGTCACCCCGGTCATCAGCGAGCTTATGCCGCACCTCGGCTCCGGCGCGGGCTACCTGTCGGCTACCCTGCCGTCGCTCGACGTGAGCTGGCCCGTATACGTGATCCTGCCCATGATCGGCGCCGTCGTGCCGATCTGGTTCCGCAGGGATCGCGTGAAGGCCGGATGGGGCGCCGCCGCCATCCTGTTCCTGACCACGCTGCACGTGCTCGCCTTTGGGCAGGATCTGGACACGCTGTCCTTCATCATGGCGCTGTTCATCCCCGCCATCGGCACGGTGAACCTCGTGTACGCCGTGGGCTACATGGAGCACAGCCATACGCAGTGGCGCTTCTACGCCTTCTTCCTGCTCATGACGGGCGGGCTGCTCGGCGTGGCGGCAAGCTCGGATCTGTTCAGCTTCTTCACCTTCTGGGAAATCATGAGCTCGTGGGCCCTGTACTTCGCCATCGCGCATGAGGGCACGCCCGAAGCGCTGCGGGAAGGCTTCAAGTACTTCCTGTTCAACGTGGCGGGCGCGGGCTTCCTGTTCCTCGGCATCGGGTTCATCGTGGCCCATACCGGCACCGGCGAGTTCGCGGGCGTGGCCAAGGGCTTCGCCTCCCTCTCCCCGGCCGTGGGCACCTCCATCATGATCCTGATGGCCGCCGGCTTCTGTATGAAGGCCGCGCAGGTTTCGCTGCGCATCGACTGGCAGATGCACCCGGCGCTGGCCCCCACGCCCGTGTCCGGCTACATCTCCTCCGTGCTCCTGAAGATCGCGGTCTTCGGCCTCGTGAAGCTGTTCCTCGTGTTCGGGAGCGTGTACGCGCAGTCCCCGGGCACCGCCGGCCTCTTCTCGCAGCAGGCCGTCATGTACGCGACCGCATGGATCGGCGCGTTCACGCTGCTTTACAGCGCCGTGCAGGCCATGCTCCAGAACAGCCTCAAGCTGGTGTTCATCTGGTCCACCGTCAGCCAGATCGGCTACATGGTGCTCGGCGTGGCCGTGGGCACGAGCCTCGGCATGGCGGGCGGCCTTCTGCACATGGCGAACCACGTGTTCTTCAAGGATCTGCTGTTCCTCATGGTCGGCGCGGTCATGCTGCGCACCCACGCGGACACGATCTCCGAGCTGGGCGGCGTGGGCCGCAAGATGCCCGTGACCATGTTCTGCTTCTTCATCGGGTCGCTGGCCGCCGTGGGCGTGCCGCCGACCAACGGCTTCACCTCCAAGTGGATCATCTATCAGGCGCTCATGGCGGAAGGCGAACCGCTCCTCGCGCTGATCTCGCTCATCGGCAGCGTGATCACGCTGGCCTACCTCGCCCGCTTCATGCATGCCGTCTTCCTCGGCCAGCCGGGGCGCAGCCTCGACCATATCGAAGAGGCCCCGTGGGTCATGCGCGCGCCCATGCTGCTCATGGCCTTCATGGTGATCCTGACCGGCGTGTTCCCCGGGCTCATGCTCGCGCCCCTCAACGCGGCGCTGGCGGAATACGGCATGCCGTCGCTTGACGTGGCCTACTACGGCCTCGCCGCCGGCCCCGGCGCGTGGGACGCGACGGCGGTCGCCGTGCTGATGCTGGTGGCCTTCGGCGGCGGCTGGCTGGCCCTGCGCTTCCTGCTCTCCCGCGTGAAGATCCGCGTCGCCCCCCCGCACGCCTGCGGCCACGACGCCTCTCAGGAGGCCTCGCGCATCCCGCCCGAAGCCATCTACCCGGCGTTGGTCAACCTGTGCACGGACAACAAGCCCGGCAGCGCGACGTGCCCCCTGCCGGAACTGGCCCTGTCCCTCTGCCGGGCCCTGCGGCAGTCCCTCGGCCGGAACGGCCGCATCAACAAGGAGCGTCCGTCATGCTAGACCTGCTTGTGGGCATTCTCCATCTTGTCGTCTTCCCCGGCGGCCTGTTCGCGCTGGCGCTGGGCCTGTTCCTCAAAGGGTGCGACCGCCGCGTCGAAGCCCGGCTCCAGCGCCGCGTCGGCCCGCCGCTGATCCAGCCCTTCCTCGATCTCGTCAAGCTGAGCACGAAGGAGGTCATCATCCCGACCTCCGCCGTGCGCGGGGCCTTCCTCGCGGCCCCCGTGGTCGCGTTCGGCGGCATCGCCATGTGCGCGGCGCTGCTGCCCGTTCCCGGCGTGACCGACGGCCTGCCCAAGATGGGGGATTTGCTGGTCATCTTCTACCTGTTCCCCATCCCGGCCATGGCGATCATGCTGGCGGGCTCCTCGTCCGGCTCGCCCTACGGCGGCATCGGCTTCTCCCGCGAAATGATCATGATGCTTGCCTATGAGGTTCCGCTGCTTATGATCATGCTGACGGTCGCCATGAAAGTGGGCGGCGGCAGCGGGGCCGAGTTCTCCCTGACGAAGATCATGGACTATCAGGCCGAGCACGGCTCATTCGGGCTCACCCCGGTCATGTGGCCCGCGTTCCTCGCGTGGCTCATGTTCCTGCCCGCCACGCTCGGCGTGCCGCCCTTCGACCAGCCGGAGGCAGAAACCGAAATCCTCGAAGGCCCGCTCCTCGAATATTCGGGCGTGCTGCTGGCCTTCTTCCACATGGCCTCGGCCCTCAAGATGGTCGTGGCACTCGCGCTCGGGGTGGTGCTGTTCTTCCCCGGCACGATTTCGGACATCCCCGCGATCAATCTGGTCTGGTTCGTCGTCAAGTGCGCGCTGTTCATGCTGTTCACCCTGACCGTGGTGAAGTCCGCCACGGGGCGTCTGCGCATCGAACAGGCTTTGTCCTTTTTCCTCAAGTATCCCACCGGGCTGGCTCTCCTGAGCCTTGTCCTTGTGTGGATCGGCTGCTGACGGGAGGCCGGTCATGAACCTCATCAAAAAACTCTCCACCCGCTCGCCGTGGCTGTTCCGCATCAACGCGGGCTCCTGCAACGGCTGCGACGTGGAGCTCGCCACCACGGCCTGCATCTCCCGCTATGACGTGGAACGCCTCGGCTGCCGGTACTGCGGAAGCCCCCGCCATGCGGACATCGTGCTCATCACCGGGCCGCTCACGGCGCGCGTCAAGGACAAGGTCCTGCGCGTCTGGAACGAGATCCCCGAGCCCAAGGTGACCGTGGCCGTGGGCATCTGCCCCATCAGCGGCGGCGTGTTCCGCGAAGGCTACTCCATCGAGGGCCCCGTCGACCGCTACCTACCCATCGACGTCAACGTGCCCGGCTGTCCGCCGCGCCCGCAGGCGATCATGGAAGGCGTGATCGAAGCCGTCGCCGTCTGGCGGGAAAGGATGGAGGGCTGATATGGAATTCCTCAAAATCCTCTGGGACAACCTCAGGAAGGGCCCGGTGACCGACGCCTTCCCCTTCGGGGAGACGTACACCCCGGACCGCCTGCGCGGGCGGGTCGAAATCGACCCGGCGCTGTGCGTGGGGTGCGGGACGTGCGTCCACGTCTGCGCCGCCGGGGCCATCAACATCTCGAAATTCGAGGACGGCAGCGGCTTTGAGGTCACCGTGTGGCGCAATTCCTGCTGCCTGTGCGCCCAGTGCCGCCATTACTGCCCGACCAAGGCCATCTCCGTGACCAACGACTGGCACAGCGCCCACCGGGCTACGGAAAAATACACCCAGATCACCCGCGCCAAGGTCAAGTACGACTACTGCGCCGTGTGCGGGGCCAAGATGCGCGTGCTGCCGCAGGACGTGCTCGCCCGCATCTACGCCAAGCACTCCGAAGTCGACGTGGACGTGATCTCGCACCTCTGCCCCAACTGCCGCCGCATCGACGTGGCGGTCGAGGAAGACCGCGCCTGTCACATCGACCAGCTCGAAAAGATGGCCGCCCGCGAGGAAGTCTGCCTCGTCCCGCCGAAAAAGGCCGACAAGGCTCCGGCGGCCAAGAAGCCGGAAGAAGCCGCCGCTCAGGGGACGCCCAAGGCCGGGCCCAAAGCCGAAGCGGCACCCGCGCAGGAAGCCCCCGCACAGCCGAAGGCCGCCCCGGCGGAAGCCAAGGCAACGCGGGCTGCCGAAGCGCACACGGCAGGGCAGCCCTCTTCCGCGGCAGCCGAAGTGCGGCCTGATACCCCCTCCGGCGCGGGAAGCGCCGCCGAAAAACCGTCTCCTGCGGCGGATAAGCCCGCCGACTGAGACGACGTACCGCTATGACGCAAGGAGAAACTTGCATGAATACGACATGGTCAAGCCGCTCCATCGACCCCCAACTCGTCAGGGGTCTGGTGGATCTGGCTTCCGAGGAACGGCATAACTGGGACAGCTGGGGCAACGGCTTCGAGTGGGTGACGCTCATGAACGCCGGCCAGCTCCCCGCCGCGGCCGCCCTCCTTGCCGGGCACGGGGCGCGCCTGTGCACGGTCACCGCGCTGAACAAGCAGCTTGCCGAGCCCGTCACCACGCTGGCCTACCACTTCGACGTGCACGGCTATACGGTGACGGTGACGGTCCCGCTGGATCCCGCCGAGAACAGCGTGCCCACCATCACCCCGTGGTTCCGCAACGCGGACTGGAACGAGCGCGAATTCGCGGAACTGTTCGACGTGCACGTCGACGGCAACACCAACCCCAAGCGCCTCTTCCTCGATCCCGAAATCGACGAAGGCATCCTCAATGAGGTCATCCCGCTGACCATCATGATGAACGGGGCCTGCACCAAGGACATGTGGGAGCGCATCATGGAAGTGAACGCCGAGCCCGGCGAGGAAGTGGAGAAGGGGGCGTACGAATGAGCCAGACCAGCAGTTTTTCCCTGCCCATCGGCCCGGTGCACGTCGCCCTTGAGGAGCCGGTCTACTTCCATCTCGACATCGACGGCGAAACCGTCCGCAAGGTGGAGATCACCTCCGGCCATGTCCACCGCGGCATGGAAGGCATGGCTACGCAGCGCAACTTCTTCAAGAACACGACCCTCACCGAGCGCGTCTGTTCGCTCTGTTCCAACAGCCATTCGCTGACCTACTGCATGGCGGTCGAGAACGTGCTCGGCATGACCCCGCCGCCCCGCGCCCAATACCTGCGCGTGCTGGCCGAGGAAACCAAGCGCGTGGCCTCGCACCTGTTCAACATCGCCATCTTCGCGCACAACGTGGGCTTCAAGTCCCTGTTCCTGCACATCATGGAAGTGCGCGAGAACATGCAGGACGTGAAGGAGACCATCTACGGCAACCGCATGAACCTTTCCGCGAACTGCATCGGCGGCGTGAAGTTCGACATGGACGACAAGCTGACCGCGTACATGCTGGAAAAGCTCGACACCGTCGAGGAAGCGGCCAAGCGCGTGGAGAAGGTTTTCCGCACCGATCCCCTGATCGCCAAGCGTTCGCGCGGCGTGGGCGTCCTGTCCCGCGAGGACGCGTGGACGCTCGGCGTGGTCGGCCCCGTGGCGCGCGGTTCCGGCCTCGACATCGACGTGCGCAAGAACACGCCCTATCTCGTCTATCCCGATCTCTACTTTGATCTCGTCAAGGAGCAGGACGGCGACGTCTGGTCCCGCGCGATGGTGCGCGTGCGCGAGGTATTCGAGTCCATCCGCCTGCTCCGCCAGTGCCTCGACAAGCTCCCCGACGGCCCCCTTGCCGTGCACATGGAGCGCGTCCCCGAGAGCGAAGCCGTCGCCCGCTCGGAAGCCCCGCGCGGCGAGCTCATCTATTACCTCCAGACCAACGGAACCGACACCCCCGCCCGCCTCAAGTGGCGCGTGCCGTCCTACATGAACTGGGAGGCCCTCACCGTCATGATGAAGGACTGCCAGCTCGCCGACATCCCCGTCATCGTCAACAGCATCGACCCCTGCGTCAGCTGCACGGAGCGGTAAACGGTAAAGCGAAGATTGGGGAGAGCGAAGATTGGGGAGGGGGAGGAGAACCCTTCTGAAGAAGGGCTTCTCCTCCCCCTC
>USCL01000138.1 GCA_900553145.1 uncultured Desulfovibrio sp. | reverse complement strand
GAGAGAGAGAGAGAGAGAGAGACGAAAATTGCCCTGAAAGTATGCTGCAAGACGGCATAGGTTCTGCGAACGGGTACGTGTGGCTGATCACAAATCGCGCCCGGTGGAACGGCTTTCCACGGATGCGCATCGGCGGACTGCCCGCCGTACATCAACCTGAAAGGAGCGAACATGAAAGGCGGCAAGCTGTATTACGACATGCCCATCGGCATCCTGTGCCTCGAATCGCTGTTTCCGAAACCTCGCGGGCACATGCGCAACCCGCTGACCTACCGTTTCCCGACCGTGACGCGGGTGATCCGGGGCGTGGACATTCCGCGCCTGCTGTTCAATCCCACGCCGGATCTGCTGGAACCGTTCATTCAGGCCGCGAAGGAACTTGAGGCCGACGGCGTGCAGGCCATCACCGGAAGCTGCGGCTTCATGGCCCGCTTCCAGAACCAAATCGCCGCCGAGCTGCACACCCCGGTCTTCCTGTCGAGCCTGCTCCAGCTTCCGCTGGTGCGCCTCATGCACGGCGAAAAGGCCAGCATCGGCGTCCTCACCGCCAGCCGTCAGGCCCTGACGCCCGCCCATTTCGCCAACTGCGCGACGCCGATGGAGTCCGTACATATCCGGGGTATGGAAGGCAACCCAGAATTCTGGGAAACCATCATCGAAGGCAAGCGCCACGACTTCGACATGGAACGTCTTGAGGCCGAGATCGTGGGTTCCGCCGCCGCGTTCGCGCAAGAGAAAGCGCTCGATGCCCTCGTGCTCGAATGCACCGACCTTTCCGCCTTCTCCGCGCCCATCCAGCGCGCGATCAACCTCCCCGTCTACGACATCAACTCGCTCGTCGAATACGCCTATTACGCCGTGTGCCGGAAGGACTACTAACCGGCACACTCCGGCTTACAGCGCCGATGCCGCAGTCCCGTCTCCCCCGGAGGCGGCTTTCCCCGGGCTTCATCTGAAAGGAAAATCTTTCTAATGGGGCTCGGGGAATTTTTCTGCGGAGGAAAGCCGGTTTCTAGGGAAACTCCTCACCCCTCAGATCCCTCTTCGACAGGGGAATGGTTTCCCTGCCCCCGAACACAGAAAGGGCGTATGCGGGAAAGATCCTCCGCATTAGCCATGTTATATTAAAAAACATTTAAATAAGATTATTTCGATAAGAAAAAGTCGTTATCTTCCACCATGTTGCGAGAGGCAAATAAGCTTTCGCTCAAGATACAACTCGTTGCCGCCTTTACACCGGGATGAACCGAGGGTGCGATCCGTATCGGCATAAATCGTTTCCCTCGACGGAGGCGGAAGCAAAGCCCCAGCGTGTACGGGCGGCAACCATCATCAAAAAGGGCCGTTCAGCAGCTACTTCCGGCGCGGCAGAGGCAGGCCCATCTTGAGCATGTGGGCGCGCAGGGTCGTGTAGTGGATGCCGAGGATTTCCGTAGCGCTGTCCGGCCCCATGAGCTTGTTGCCGACCTTCTCGAGGACACGCCGGATATACCGCCGCTCCAGATCCGCCAGTGTGGGCCAGCCGTCTTCGGGAGAGGCCGCGCCGCCCTCGACCTCGGGGGCGAACTCGAACGTCAGCGGCGTCCCCACCGACTTGCTGCGGCTGAGGAGCAATGAACGCTCGATGACGAATTCCAGCTCCCGTACGTTCCCCGGCCAGTCGTGGCTGTACAGCCGCTCCAGTTCAGGGGCGGGCACGTCCGGCACCTCCATCTCGAACTGCGCCGCCTTAGTCCGCAGGAAATGCCCGACGAGCGCCGGGATGTCCGCTTTCCGGTCCCGCAGCGGCGGGATGGTGATGGCCTAGGCGTTCAGATTGTTGATGAGGACGGGCTGATTGATTTTTCACTTTTCACGAAGGGAGCGCCCGAAACAAATAAACCGTCGGGCTAGGGAGCGGCTCGCCCTTTGCGGAGCGCAGAGGCAGCACCTTTGCCGGGGTTCCTAGGGGCCCCGCCGTGCGGGACAGATGAAATCGATTTGCATTTATTGAATGACATATTTTTACCCTGTCTTACCCTCAACGCGCAGGATGCGTTATTGTTTTCATAAATAGACACAGCCCAGCCACGAGAACACCAACATGATCTCCTCCCTGCGGAAGGGATGCATCGGCCTTGCCATCCTTCCGGGATATTTCCTGCTGGTTTCTCTTCCGTGCCCCAACGGTCTGCCCCTCAACGGAAAGCGCGCCGTCGCCATGAAGTCCGCCGCCGTGCTGGCCGTGAACCTCA
Organism: uncultured Desulfovibrio sp.; assembly: GCA_900553145.1. Classification (GTDB taxonomy): domain Bacteria; phylum Desulfobacterota; class Desulfovibrionia; order Desulfovibrionales; family Desulfovibrionaceae; genus Bilophila. Next base: position 7,262 of record USCL01000138.1, on the reverse strand, counting down.
TCCTCTGGAGCACGGAAAAGCTGCACGGCATCCCGCTGCCCGTGGCGGCGATCCTCGGGTGCGCGCTCTTCTCGTTCCCAACCGTGGATCTGCTCGTGTGGGAGCGGGACAAGTGCCGTATCTGATGTGGCCACCTATACGTTATAAAAAGTACAAAATAGTTCTTCCTCCATAATGGATATAACCGTATATTTTATTTGCTTTAAGCGTGTTAAGCTCAATACGAAAACTTCCGCTACACGCGGTGCAGTTTCTTTTTATTTGAATAAAGAGTATTATTTCACTGTATTTTACTGCATGTACAGGAAATATTTTCAGAGCGGGATAGTGTCCACTCAGTTCAAGAATGCATCGCAAAAGGAGAAAATGATGTTCGCCAAAACCATGTTCGCCGGCTTGCTGGCTACGGCCCTCGTCCTGCCTGCCGTGCCTTTTTCCGCAGCGGCATCGGACGCCTACACCCGCCCGATGCCCACAAGCCCCATTACGTCCGGCCCCACGACGCTGGGCGCCGAGATCCCCGTGGTCGCCGTGCCGCTCGTCGCGCAGACGCGCGAGGCCATCCTCAAGGAAGCCGCCACGGTAGCGGCACTTCATCCCGACATGATCGAAGTGCGTGCCGATTTCTGGGATTTCATTGAAGACACCAACGCATCCGTTGCCATGCTGCGCGACATCAACAAAGTGATGAAGGATATTCCCATCCTTCTGACCGTCCGCATCAAGGCCGAACGCGGCAACAAGGACGTAACCGAAAAGGCGAAGTTCGATTTCTACAACGCCGCCGCCAAGGAAAAGCTGGCGGATTTCATTGATATGGAGCTGGCTTACGGCCCAGAAAAGATCAAGGCGTTCAAGAAGGGCCTGGAAGGCACCGGCGTATCTCTGGTGGTGGCCTATCACGATCTGAAGGCAACCCCGACGCAGGCCGAAATCGTCAAGATCATGGAACGTGAAATCGAAGCGGGCGGCGATGTGGCGAAGATCGTCGTGAAGCCCAACTCCGAAGAAGACGTCCTGACGTTCCTGAACGGCACGCTGGCTTTCCGCCGCGCCCATCCCTCCTACCCCATCATCGCGTCGGGCAGCGGCGACACGGGCCGCGTCACCCGCCTCATCGGCGGCCTGTTCGGCATCGACTTGACGTTCGCTTCGGGCGTGAAGGGCTCGAACCCGACCCAGATGCCCGTCAATGTGATGCGCGATTCCCTTTCGATAATTTATCCGGCGGCGAAGTAATCCGGCAGGCGATTCCCACGCCCTTTTCCGGCTGAATCGTCGGGCTTTTTCTACATATACCCCCATCAAAGCAGGCAACGCGAACGCCCTATTCAGCGTACGTTGCCATTTGATGGGGGTTTTGCATGCCCCGTCAGGCTGATAGAGAAGATCCGCTTCGCCGGGGCAAAACACTCCCATCCTAGCGGCGGCCTGACGGCCTGACGATGCCCATTTTCTTCATCTTCTTGCGCAGGGTGTCCGGGTGCACGCCGAGCAGCTCTCCCGCACCGCCCGGGCCGTGGATCTTCCCGCCAGCCCGGCGCAGCGCGGCTTCGATATGTTCGCGCACCACTTCGTCCAACGGAAGGGGCGCTTCTCCACCCCGAGATCCCGTCCCGTCCCATGCCGGGACGCCGGACGCCGCGCACGCCTGTTTCGGCATACCCGCCGCACCCCGCCCGGCGGCGTTCCCCATCCCGCCGTTCCCGCCGGATTGGGGCGGTGAGGCAATTCCAGCTTCCCGCACCATCCCCTTTTCCATCCATTCCTCGAGACAGCGGCGCACCATCCCCCTGACCCGTTCCTCAAGCGTATCGGCATGATCCGGAACAGGACGCGCGGGGACGGTATGCTCCAGAACCGGCTGAAGATAACGGTCGAGCTTAAGTTTGCTGTTGTAATCCAGAATCACCGCCCGCTCCACGAGGTTCTCAAGCTCCCGGACGTTCCCGGGCCAATCGTATTGGAGGAGCCGTTCCGCCGAATCCGGTTCGATGCCGGAAATGGGGGGCAGCCCCAAGCGGCGCGTGGCCTTGTCGATGAAGTGCCGGGCCAGCGGGAGCAGATCCTGCAACCGCTCGCGCAGCGGGGGAACGGAAATGGTAAAGACATTCAGGCGGTGGTAAAGATCTTCTCGGAACGTGCCCTCGCACAGCATTTTGTGGAGATCGCGGTTCGTCGCCGCGATGATGCGCACATCCACCGGGATGGAGGTCGTGCTCCCCACGCGCTCGACCACATGGTTTTGAAGGGTCCGCAGCAGCCGCACCTGCGCCTGGAGCGAAAGCTCGCCGAGCTCGTCGAGAAACAGCGTGCCGCCGTTGGCCTGCTCGAACTTGCCCGCCACCGCGCAATGCGCCCCGGTGAACGCCCCTTTCTCGTGCCCGAACAGCGTGCTGTCCATGAGCGTCTCCGGGATGGCCCCGCAATTCACTTTGACGAAGGGCTTGCCCACGCGCTGCGATCTGGCCTGAACCGCATTGGCGACGAGTTCCTTGCCTGTTCCGGTTTCCCCCAAAATCAACACCGGCGCGTCGGTCCCCGACAGCTTGCGCACCGTTTCCATGACCTGCCCGAGCCCGCCCGAAGTACCGATGAGTTCCGCGGGCTCGCCGTGTTCATGCGGCGACTGGGCGGGCGTATCGTAGCCGTGCGCGGAGAAGAACACCTGCACCGCCTCTTCCCGGAGCACCTTGACCAGCGCGAAGCTCAAGGGGATCGCCAACAGCCCGAGCCTGCGCTCATGCTCCGGCGTAAAGCATCCCACATCCGTCCCGATGAGCCGCAACAGGCCGAGCGGAGCCCCCGCCCCCTTGAGGCAGCACACTAGATGCGCCCTCGGCTTGTTCTCGATGAACTCCCGCAGATCGTTGTGCACGCTCTCGGCTGTCCGCACTTCCTGACTGTCGGGAATGGAATTGACGCCCCCGGTCAGCGAAAACGCCCGAAGAAACATGGTCTGCTCGCGGGAAAACGGGATGAACCGCCCGAGGAAATGGATGCCGCCCCAGCAGCGACTGCGAGGAAGGCAGGAAATGGTGCATGACCATCCCGTCCACCGGGAACGTCTCTTTCAAGAACGTGTAGAACGCGATCAGCGACTCCCTGACGTCCGGCATGGCAAGGATGCGCGTAGCTTTGTGAAAAAAGACACCATCCAGATACGGATCCGGCATATTGTCCTCCACATTGGCATATTGTCCGATTATGCCGCCAAATTCTATGACGATTTTCCCCGTTTTGCCGCACGGCAAAAAGGACTCTTTATAATCCTGTTGAATTACACGTTTTTTTGTTTGACATGAAACTTGTTATACCAAACACTAGAGAAAACGCATGCGTCTTTCAGTGGTTCTGCAGCGCGTCATAAGGAATCCGTTCCGCCTCCGCATAGGCATGCATCCATAGTGTATCTGCTATGCAATAAAAAGGAAACTGGCTTACTCAGGAATATTTATAGGCATATCTGTATGCATTCTTCGCTTGTATGAACGGCATATCGATATGCTGGAAACAGGAAGCCTTTTGCTGCTATCCTGTATCATCCCTTCCAAAATCCTTTGCAATCCGTTCTCTCCACGCACAATACCGATCCGTGGAGTGCAGGACATGTTGCGCCATACGGAATCATCAGGGAGGATACAATGACTCATATGCTCAGTCTGCTTCCCAAGCCGCGTTTCGAAGAAAGCGGCGTGGAGATCCCCGGCGGACTTGCTTTTCTCACCGACTACCGGCCCGACGCCATTGCGGAGGCCGCCGCGGGCGCCGAGGGCCTCTTCATGCCGCCTTCGCACCCCCGCCTTGACGCTGAACTGCTGGCCCGGCTCGGATCCGTGCGCATCATCCAGACGGCCGGGGCCGGGTTCGACAGCGTGGATCACGCGGCGGCGGCAAAGCTCGGCCTCATCGTGTGCAACTCCCCCGCCCAGAACGCGGTCACCGTGGCCGAACACGTCATCGGCGCCGTGATCTGCCTTCAGCGCGAACTGGCCTATGCGGACGGGGCCATCAAGTCCGGCGCGTACGCACAGGCCCGGGGGCATATCCTCGGCCGGGGTGCCTGCGAACTGTTCGGCGCCACCGTGGGCATCGTCGGGCTCGGCGGCATCGGCCGGGCACTGGCCCCGCGCCTGTCGGCCTTTGGAGCCACGGTCGTGGCGTCCGACGTCTTCTGGCCCAAAGCCTTCGCGCGGGAACACGGCATCCGGCGCATGGGGCTCGACGAGCTGTTCGCCGTCAGCGACATCGTTACCCTGCATTGCCCGCTCATGGACTCGACGCGCGGCCTTGTGGACGCGGCGTGGCTCGCCGCCATGAAGCCCGGGGCGATCCTCGTCAACGCGGCCCGGGGCGGCATCGTGGACGAAGCGGCCCTCGCCGATGCCCTGATCGCCCGCCGCCCTGCCGAACGTACTCCTCTCGCCGCATGTCGGCGCGTTCACCGAAGAAGCCCCCGAAAAGATGAGCCACATCGCCACGGATTAAGTTTTCCAGTTCCTCGACGGCGAGCGTCCAGCGCATGCGAAGGAGAAATAGAAGATTGGAGTGGGGGGGAACCCTTCTGAAGAAGGGTTCCCCCTCCTCCCTCCAAACCTCCCCTCTCCCCCTCCCAAGACTTTCGACTTTATCGAATCCCTGTTCATAGGTTTACTTGTGGAAAAAAGACGATGAAGGTAATGGCGAAGGGCAAGACATAGAACGAGCTACCTGATGTAAATGTATCCTGCATCAATGTATTGTTAGAACAAGACACGGTTCCATCAAACATATCCTAAAAAAGGAAACTCCTGACGCCGACGAGTCCGTCTCGCAACGGTTTCAGCCGAAAGCCGTTTCGTCCGAAACCATTGCGAGACGGCACTGCCGGGGTCCGGGGGGCGGCAGCCATCCTTGCCGCCGGAGGCATCCCTTCCAACCTTCCAGAGGAAAACGCCATGAACAAAATCCAGCAACTGTACGACGAAACCGCGGGAACCAATCGGGGCCTGCAAGGAAACATCGCATTCGCGGTCGGCTGCGTCTGCGCGGGCATCCACGCGGCGGACGACACCCCGGCACGCCGAGCACGGAAGCCATCGACAAGGGCCTCTCTCAAGCGCAGGACCGCCCGTGGGCTGGTCCGTGAACGAGGCCGTGGCCGTCAGCGTCGGCGTGCGGCACGCCATGGCCGGGCGCGACGCGTGGTCACCATGAAAATCCCCGGCCTCTATCAGGCCTGCGACGCTTTCACCCGCGTTTCCTACTACATGCAGCCCAAAGGCGCGCTCGTCTACTATATCGCCAGCGACTTTACCCCAAGCTCAAAGCAACACGTCATCGATCCGCGCTACCTCTTCAAGAGCTGCTGCGTGCCCGTGTTCTAAACCGCGCACCCATCAGGAAATGCACGAGGCGGCTGGTCTGGCGGCGCTCACGGCCATGACCGATGGAGAGACGTTCTTCCGGCTGTTCCGGGAGACCGTTTCCTATAGAAAGCTCGCCGGGCTGACGCGCGGGCAACGCCGCATCGTTACCGACGACCAGCTCATCGAGTGTTTCGAGTCCTTCATCCGCATGGGCAACCACTTTTCGCCGGACAACCCGGACGCGCCGTTCGTCATCGACGAGCTGGAAATCAACCCGTTCGCCTTTACCGACTACCTGATGGTCCCGCTCGACGGCATGTGCAAATTCTCGACGCCGGAGAAAGAACCGACGGCGCGGCCCGTGGCCCGCATCGGCAACCTGCTGCATCCCGGGCGCATCGGTATCATCGGCGTGTCCTCCAAGCGCAGGAATTTTGGGCGCACCATCCTCGAAAACATCATCGCCTCAGGATTCGACAAGAACCGGATCGTCATCCTGCGCGACGGCGACCCCGATCCGTCAGGCGTGCGCTGCGTGCCGGACCTGCGGAACATAGGCGAACCGCTGGATCTGTTCATCGTGGCCGTCGGTGCGGAACACGTGCCCGGGCTTGTCGACGAGGTGCTGGAAACGGGCGCGGCCTGGAGCGTGATGCTCATCCCCGGCGGCCTCGGCGAAACCGAGGAAAGCAAGGAAACGGCGGCCCGCATGATTGAGCGCATCCGGGAGGCCCATGCCAAAGGCGACGGCGGCCCGGTGTTCCTTGGGGCGAACTGCATGGGCGTCATTTCGCGGCCCGGCAGCTATGACACGTGGTTTATCCCGGCGGAAAAGCTGCAAGCCGCCCGCCAGACGGCATGGCGGCGCACCGCCATCGTAAGCCAGAGCGGGGCGTTTTTGCTCAACCGTTTCAGCCAGGCCCCGGAAATGAGCCCGGCCTATCTCATCTCGATGGGCAACCAGACCGACCTCACGCTTGGCGACATGATGCGCCACTTCATCCGCTCGGACGACGCGGACGTCATCGCCGTCTATGCGGAAGGATTCAAAGATCTTGACGGATTGCGTTTTGCTCAGGCCGTCCGTGAGGCCGTGCGCAACGGCAAGCAGGTCATTTTTTACAAGGCCGGGCGCACGCCCGAAGGCAAAAACGCCACCAGCGGGCACACGGCGTCGCTCGCCGGGGATTACATGGTCTGCGAGAACTGCATCCGTCAGGCCGGCGCAATCATGGCCCGCAACTTCACGGAATTTCAGGAGCTCATCCTGCTGGCCGAAGCCTTCCGCAACGACGCGGTCAACGGCAAGCGCCTCGGCGCGGTCAGCGGCGCAGGGTTCGAAGCCGTGGGCATGGCGGATTCCATCCAGTCGGATGAGTACAGCATGTCGCTCGGCGCGTACGCTTCGGAGACCCGTAACACCATGCAGGTGTGCATCAACGCGAACCATCTGGAAAAGCTAGTGACCATCGCCAACCCGCTGGACATCAATCCCGGCGCGGACGATGAGGTTCACGCGCGCATGGCCGAGCTGATGCTGAACGACGAGGGCATCGACGCCGTGGTTATCGGGCTTGACCCGCATTCCCCGGTAACGCACACCCTCTCGGAGACGGATGTGGAAGCGTTCCGCATGGATGCCCCCGGCGGCATCCTCGAACGGCTCGCGGACGTGCGGAATCGGTTCGGCAAGCCCTTGGTTGCCGTAGTGGACGGCGGGGCGCAGTTCGAACCCTTCCGCAACGCCCTGCGGGAACGGAATATCCCCGTGTTCCCAGTCTGCGATAGGGCCATTGCGACCCTCTCCCTCTATATGGAAGCCCGGCTTATGATCAAGGGCATGCTGTAAGCGTGAAGGAAAAGAAGGGAGGAGGTGGGTTTTGGGGAAGGGGAAACTTTCTTCAGAAAGTTTCC
>USCL01000137.1 GCA_900553145.1 uncultured Desulfovibrio sp. | reverse complement strand
AGGAGGGGAAACTTTCTGAAGAAAGTTTCCCCTCCTCCCCCAAATGTCTCTTCCCTCCCCCTCGTTGTAACTCTTGACATTACAACTTGACCCCGGGTATAGGAAAAGCACGAGGTAACCGGATGCAGCTCAGCAATCGTTTTTCAGTGGCCGTCCACGCGCTGCTGTGCGTGGCCCTGTTCGCGAGGGACTACAAGGTGACGTCCGAGTTCATCGCCGGGAGTGTCGGCGTCAATCCCGTGGTCATCCGGAGGATTTTGGGGCAGCTCAAAAAGGCCGGGCTCGTGGATGTGGCGGCGGGCACCGGAGGCGCGACCCTCACGTCCGGGCCGGACCGCATTACCCTGCTCGACGTGTACAGGGCGGTGGATCTGCTGGAAGACGACACGTTGTTCAGCTTCCATGCGAACCCGAACCCCCTCTGCCCTGTGGGGCGCGGCATCCACGCGGCGCTCGACGGGCACATCCGGGACGCGCAGCGGGCGCTGGAGGACTCCCTCGCCGCCGTGCCCCTGAGCAGCCTCGTCAAAGACATCCCGATTGCGTAGCGGAAGCGGCGGACAGCCCGCCGCACGGTACCGGCCCCTCTGCGGCGTGGGCCGTTTTTTTGGGCACCAAGTTGTAACTACTATAGTTACAACAAAAACACAGGAGACTCAGCATGTTCGATTACAACGCCTTCTTGAAGTCCAATCCCAACGGCGTCATGGTGACCATCGAAAACGGCAAGCCCCACACCCGCGTCTTCCAGTACCTGTGGAGCGGGGACGGCAACCGGATCTACTTCTGCACCAGCAACAAGAAGGACGTCTACCGCGAGATGCGGGCCAATCCGTCCGTAGCGTTCTGCACATGGAACCCCACGACCTTCGAAACGCTGAACCTCTACGGCGAGGCCGTCTTTGTGGACGACCGCGCGCTCAAGGCCCGGGCCCTGGACGAGAACCCCGGCATCAAGGGCATCTACCAGACGCCCGACAACCCGGATTTTGAAGTGTTTTACGTCGCCCTGACCGAAATGAAGAACTTCAGCTTCGCCAGCGGGTCTGAAACCGTCGCGCTGTAAGCCGAAAAAACGTTGCGAAAGGGGCACCCCCGACCGCGGCCTGTCCGGCCGGCGTGATCAGGGGTGCCCCTTTCGTGTTCCGGCATGGGCGGCGCAACCGGCAGGCAGCCCGTTGAAAAATATGGCCATCTGGCCGGCTCCGCCGCGTCCGCCGGGGAGGGCGGAAGCCGGGCGCGATAAATAATGGCTCTAAAAATATTATTTTATTTAGTTCCGGAAGATTATACGCTGTTTGTCTGAACAGCCAAACGCTCCTCTCTCAAGCCGGTCTTGTGAAATCCGCCAAAATCGCGTAAGGGTGCAGACGGCGTATGATTTTCAGGTTCGGAGGCACTCGACGAAACAGGCGGGCCGCAACCTTTCGGGGCGGACGCTTGTTTTTGATTATGCGGTGCAGGAGAACCAAATCCCCTTCTTAACCTTGATGTGAGCAAGCATGAGCACTGAAGACATCATTTCGGCTCGGCGCGACGCGGCTATCCAAAAATGGACCGAAGCCGTGTTCGCCATGTATCCTTTTGAGACCACCGGTTTCATTCGGACGCAGCGCGATCAGTTCGCCAATCCCGTCGGCCACGCCACCCGTACCGCCGGGGAACAGATCTACGACGCCGTCACGGGCCGGGATGTCGACTTGGAAAAAGTACGTGCCTCCGTGGCGGAACTGATCCGTATCCGCGCGGTGCAGGACCTCAAGCCCGAACAGGCCGTCGGCGTCCTGTATCTGTACAAGTCCGTGCTTCGTGAACTGCTCCTTGCGGACATGCTGGCCGCCGGGGATGTCCAGGGGTTCCTGGACATGGGGGATCGTCTGGATGCTCTTTGCCTCATGGCCTTCAACCTGTACCTTGCGGATCGGGAACAGGTCTACGCCGAGCGTGTGGCCCAACAGCGCAGGGAGGCGTCGCAGATCAGGCGCTGGGCGGCCAGACATGGTCTGGTGGAAAGTCAGGACGGGGAATAGGCCCTGCTTCCTGTTTCCCTTTCGGAATCCTTTTTATTGTGGTTACGGATTTGGATATGTCAAACTTTAAGCCTGGAGTGAGGTAGGGAATGATAGTTTCACTCGTGGCAGTCCTGCTCATCGGAGCCATCGCCTGGTCGGGGGCGGTCGCCGGATTCCAGTCTCTGCTGGGTGTGGCGCTGCCTCTGTTGGCCGCGGTTGTCTTCGTCTGCGGGATCATCTGGCGCATCACCTGCTGGTGGGCGAAATCGCCCGTGCCCTTCGCCATCCCCACGACGGGTGGCCAAGAGCGTTCCTTGGACTGGATCAAGCCGAACCGCCTCGACACGCCCATGAGCAACGCCGCTGTCGTAGGCCGCATGATCCTCGAAGTGCTGTTGTTCCGTTCGCTGTTCCGCAACACCTCTGCGGAAGTCAGCTCCGTGGGGCCGCGCGTCACCTACTTCTCCTCCAAATGGCTGTGGGTCTTCGCGCTGACCTTCCACTACTGCTTTTTGGTCATCTTCATCCGGCACTTCCGGTTCTTCATCGAACCCGTTCCGGTCTGTCTGGCGTGGCTCGAGTTCTTCGACGGCATCATGCAGGTCGGCGTGCCGCGCCTGTTCATGACCGACATGCTCATCGTGGTGGCGGTGCTGTTCCTTTTCGGCCGTCGCCTTGCGAACCCGAAAGTACGCTACATCTCGCTCGCCAACGATTATTTCCCGCTGTTCCTCATCATGGGCATCATCGGCACCGGCATCTGCATGCGCTACTTCGACAAGGTCGACATCGCGCAGGCCAAGGTGTTCATCATGGGCATCCTGCACTTCGCGCCGCAGTCCGTCGAGGGCCTGAACCCCTTGTTCTTCACCCACATCGCGCTCGTCAGCGTGCTGCTCATCTACTTCCCCTTCAGCAAGCTGATGCACATGGGCGGCATCTTCATGTCCCCCACGCGCAACATGCGCTGCAATACGCGTGAAGTCCGCCACGTCAATCCCTGGAACAACCCGAACGCCCCTTACCGCACCTATGCGGAATATGAGGACGACTTCCGTGATCTGATGGCTGAGGCTGGCCTGCCCCTGGAAAAGCAGCCCGAAGACGTTGAACCCGCGGCCCCGGCCCCGTCCAAGTAAGGAGTTTCCCTAATGGCCAAAATGCCAAAACCGGAAGAAATGATCGCCTCCCGCGCGAGTTTCCCCGAAAAGAGCTGGATGGACGTCAAGACCGAGATCAAGGCCGGCATGTACGCCTATCCCGCCAAGGTGGATATCATGGAAGGGCTCCACATGCCTCACCCGCATGCGTGGCAGCCTGAAGAAGAGGATTGGCACCTGCCGGAAAACTGGGAAGAAATCATCTATAAAGGCTTGAAGGAACGCCTTGCCAAGCACCGTTCCCTCAAGATCTTCATGGATACCTGCGTGCGTTGCGGCGCCTGCGCCGACAAATGCCACTTCTTCCTCGGCACCAACGATCCGAAGAACATGCCGGTGCTGCGCGCGGAACTGCTCCGTTCCGTGTACCGCCGCGACTTCACCACCGCGGGGCGTCTCCTCGGCAAGGTTGCGGGCGCCCGCAAGCTGACCACGGACGTCATCAAGGAATGGTTCACCTACTTCTACCAGTGCACCGAATGCCGCCGCTGCTCGCTGTTCTGTCCCTACGGCATCGATACCGCCGAAATCACGGCTATCGTCCGCGAACTGCTGCACGAACTCGGCCTCGGCATCAACTGGATCATGGAACCGGTGTCCAACTGCAACCGCACCGGCAACCACCTCGGCATCCAGCCCCACGCCTTCAAGGAAATCGTTGAATTCCTCTGCGAAGATATCGAAACCATCACCGGTATCCATATCGATCCGCCGTTCAACGAAAAGGGCCACGAGATCCTCTTCATCACGCCTTCCGGCGACGTGTTCGCGGAACCCGGCATCTACACCTTCATGGGGTACCTGATGCTGTTCCACGAGCTGGGGCTGGACTACACCCTGTCCACCTACGCCTCCGAAGGCGGCAACTTCGGCTCCTTCGTGTCCTTCGACATGGCGAAGAAGCTGAACGCCAAGATGTACGCGGAAGCCAAGCGCCTCGGTTCCAAATGGATCCTCGGCGGCGAATGCGGCCACATGTGGCGCGTCATCAACCAGTACATGGCGACCTACAACGGCCCCGCGCCCGAAGGCATGATGGACGTGCCCACGTCCCCCATCACCGGCACGCGCTTTGAAAACGCCCGCGCCACCAAGATGGTGCACATCGCCGAGTTCACGGCCGACCTGATTCACCACAACAAGCTGAATCTCCGCCCCGAACGCAATACCGGCATCGTCACCACCTTCCACGACTCCTGCAACCCGGCCCGCGCCATGGGCATGCTCGAAGAGCCCCGCGCCGTGCTGCGCGCCGTCTGCCCCGAATTCGTGGAAATGCCCCCGCACACCATCCGGGAAGAAACCTTCTGCTGCGGTTCCGGTTCCGGCCTCAACACCGAGGAAATCATGGAACTGCGCCTGCGCGCCGGTTTCCCCCGCGGGAACGCACTCCGCTACGTTCAGGAAAAGAACGGCGTCAACTGGATGTCCTGCGTCTGCGCCATCGACCGCGCCACGCTGCCGCCTCTCGCCAACTACTGGGCGCCGGGCGTCACCGTCAGCGGTCTTCACGAACTGGTCGCCAACGCGCTGGTCATGAAGGGCGAACAGCCCCGCACCATGGACCTGCGTCAGGAAGACCTCGTATGCCCCGACCCCGAGCCAGAGGAAGAGGCCGTTGAAGAGCTCGCCGCTTCTGCCGAGGAGGACAATTAAACCATGTATAATGCCAAATACATCATCCCCGGCGTCCTGATTGCCGTGGTGGCGTTCACCTCGCCCTTCTGGCTGAACCTCGGCGGCAAGACCTACGTCTACCCCGAAGTCGCCCTGCCCACGGGCGAAGGCAAGGACAAGTGCATCGAGTCCAAGGAATGGATGCGGGCCGAACACATGGCCCTGCTGAACACCTGGCGCGATGAGGCCATCCGCGAAGGCAAGCGCGAATACGTCGCCACCGATGGCCGCAAGTGGGTCATCAGCCTTCAGGATACGTGCATGGCCTGCCATACGAACAAGGCCGACTTCTGCGACAAGTGCCACAACAGCAACAACGTCGATCCGTATTGCTGGACCTGCCACGTCGCGCCGAGGGGGAACAACTAATGAAAAGCAGAAGAGACTTTCTGAAGATAGCCGGTCTCTCCGCCTTTGCGCTGGGCACGGCTTCCGCCCTGACCCTCGCAGCCGGGGGCAAGGCCAGCGCCCTCCCGGCCGGCACGGCGCCGGCCGCGGGCAGCTATACCAACGAACCGGGCGCCCTGCACGCCAAACGCTGGGCCATGGTCATCGACACCCGCAAGTTCACCTCGCCGGAGCACTTCCAGCGCGTGATCGACGCGTGTCACCATGCCCACAACGTGCCCACCATCCCCGGCAACCAGGACGTCAAATGGCTCTGGACGGACAAGTACGCCCACGTCTTCCCTGACGACGTGAACGCCTACATGCCCGAAAAGTTCCTGCACGGCGATTTCCTCCTGCTGTGCAACCACTGCGAAAACCCGCCCTGCGTACGCGTGTGCCCCACCGCCGCCACCTTCAAGCGTGAAGACGGCATCGTGGTGATGGACCCCCACCGCTGCATCGGCTGCCGTTTCTGCATGGCCGGCTGCCCGTTCGGCGCCCGCAGCTTCAACTTCCGCGATCCGCAGCCCTACGTGAAGGACGTGAACCCCGAGTTCCCCATGCGTACCCGCGGCGTGGTCGAGAAGTGCACGTTCTGCACCGAGCGTCTGGCGCAGGGCAAGCTCCCCGCCTGCGTGGAAGCCTCCGAAGGCGCGATGATCTTCGGCGACCTGAACGATCCGGATTCGCCCGTGCGTCAGGCCCTGTCGAAGAACTTCACCATCCGTCGCAAACCCACTCTGGGCACCCAGCCCGGCGTGTACTACATCATCTAGGAGGCCGCCATGCTCGAACTGATTCTCAAAGGCCGGCCGCGCTTCTACCTGTGGCTTTGCTTCCTTGGCGCAATCTTCGGCCTCGGCTTCATCGTGTACATCTTCCAGGCGAACATGGGCCTTGCCATCACCGGCATGAGCCGCGACGTTTCCTGGGGGCTGTACATCGCCCAGTTCACCTACTTCGTCGGCGTGGCCGCGGGCGCGGTGATGCTCGTGCTCCCCGCCTACTTCCACCATTACGAGAAGTTCAAGCGGATCATCATCTTCGGCGAATTCATGGCCGTGGGCGCCGTGATCATGTGCATGCTCTTCATCGTGGTCGACCTCGGGCAGCCGCAGCGCGCCCTCAACGTGCTGCTGCACCCCACGCCGAACTCCGTGATGTTCTGGGATATGACCGTCCTCTTCGGTTATCTCCTCCTGAACATCATCATCGGCTGGGTCACCCTTGAAGCCGCCCGCAACGACGTGAAGCCGCCGAAGTGGATCAAGGTCCTGATCTACATCTCCATCATCTGGGCCTTCTCCATCCACACCGTCACCGGTTTCCTGTACGCCGGCATCCCGGGCCGCCACTACTGGCTCACCGCCATCATGGCCGCCCGCTTCCTCGCCTCCGCGTTCTGCTCCGGTCCCGCCATCCTGCTCCTGCTCCTGATGGCCGTGCGCCGCGTGACCGGCTTCGAGCCCGGCCGCGACGCCATGAAGACCCTGTCCACCATCATCACCTATGCGATGTGCGTGAACGTGTTCTTCTACCTGCTGGAAATCTTCACGGCTTTCTACAGCGGCATCCCCGGGCACCAGCACTCCATCCTGTACCTCTTCACGGGGCATGATGGGCACATGGCTTGGATCAACAGCTGGATGTGGACCGCCGTCGTGTTCGCCGTGCTGTCCCTGCTCATGCTGATCCCCCCGGCACTGCGCTACAACGACAAGATCCTGCCTTGGGCCCTTATCCTCCTCGTGATCGCCTCGTGGATCGACAAGAGCCTCGGCCTGCTCATCGGCGGCTTCGTACCCAATATGTTCGAAACCGTCACCGAGTACACCCCGACCATTCCTGAAATCCTCGTCGCGCTCGGCGTCTACGGCCTCGGCGGCATCATCATCTCCGTGCTCTGGAAGATCGCCATGGACGTGAAGAAGGAAAACGGAACGTTCGCGTTGAAAGACAATTAAAGCTTGGAATGAGGAGGGAACCCTCTAAAGAAGGGCTTCCCCTCCTCCCTCCAAACGCCCTCCTCCCCCTCCTGAGGCTTTTGCGTTTCAGGCAGGGACGAAAAGGGATTTCCCGAAGCCCCTGTGCGGTTCCCGCGCGGGGGCTTTCCGTTTTTCGGGGGCGGTTCTCACCCGCTTGCCAAGGGTGCCGGGCTTTGTCATGCTGAAAGGACGCACGGAGGAAGCGATTCCCCCTTCCGGTTTTGTCCGCAAAAACGGGCAACACCGGGCGGCGTGCCCATCCGATTTCAATCGAAAAGGAAGAACCGATGAATTTCACGTTTCAGCGCAATCCCGAACGGCTTCTGGATCTGTGCGGCATGCAGCCCGTCCGGGACAGGCGGCACGAGAAGCTTTTCATGGAAAAGGCGGCGGCCCTCGGCACGCAGGACTTGCGGCCTCTGGTTCTGGTCATCGGCGGCTTCCTCGATCAGGTTCTCGGGAACAGCTATGCCGTCAGCGCCCGCTATCCCGCCGATCTCCGCGCCAAGCACGACGTCTGGTTCCGCGAGCACTACGAAAGCCGCAAAATGCGGGACATCGTGAACCTCTACGCTTCCAAAGGCCGTCCCGTGGCCCTTATCGGGCACAGCTGGGGCGGGGACGCGGCAGTCAACCTCGTCGCCCGCAAGCTCGACGCGCCCATCGATCTGCTGATCAGCCTCGATCCCGTATCGCGCAAGGGTGCGCCCCGCAGGAAACTCCCCAACGTCCGCCACTGGCTGAACATCCATATCGACTACAGCCAAAGCACGTGGTTCGACGTCCCCAACCTCGTTGCCCGCATCGGCGGCCCTTGGGAAGCCGCAAAAAACGCCGACGTGAATATTTCCTGCCCCCCCGACATGACCCACGCGTGGGCATGGGGGATGTTCGAACGCTATGGGGAAAAGACACTCCGGGAATACGCCGAAAACTGGGCCTAAACGGCGCAGCCGCAGCACCTTTCCCCTCGGCCGACCCATCCGTTCAGCCCCCTGCAAGGGCCTCAGCCCCGGCCGCTTTGCCCCTCCGCCCCATCCCCTTAGGGCCTCCCCCTACAATATGAAAAGGTTCCCCTCCGGTTTGCATCGGACGGGGAACCTTTTTTCAGGCACCGTTAAGCGCGTTTCTTCAGCCCGCAAAGCCATACGTCCCTCATCAAAAGAGCATATATTTCATCTTCCTTCCGGCGGAACGGACTCCTGCCGCGCGGCCTCCCCACCAGCCGAAAGCCTTTGAAGAGGATGGGGGGTGGTTTGAAAGGGGAGGGGGAAACTTCCTACAGAAAGCTTCCCCCTCCCCCTCCAATCTTTCATCCCAATGCCCTGTTACCCCTTGAACACCCGGGCCGCGGCAAGCGACTGCGTGGTGGGCATGACTTCGACCTGCGAAATATTGACGTGCGCAGGGCGGGAGACGACCCACCAGATCGTATCGGCGACATCCTCGGGACGGAGCGGGTACGCGTTCTCATAGAGCGAGCCCAAACGCGACTCGTCGCCCTTGAAGCGGACGTTGGAAAATTCGGATTCGAGCAGCCCGGGCTCGACGTCGGTCACGCGGACGCCGGTCCCGTGCAGGTCGCAACGCAAGCCGCGCGAGAACTGGAGCACAAAGCCCTTGCTCGCGCCATACACATTGCTGCCGGGATAGGCATAGGTCCCGGCGATGGAACCGAGGTTCACCACATGCCCGGACTTGCGCTCCACCATGCCCGGCAGCGCCGCGCGCGTGCAATACAGGAGCCCTTTGATGTTCGTGTCCACCATGGTGTCCCAGTCGTCGAGCGAACACGCCTGAGCGGGTTCCAGCCCAAGGGCCAGCCCCGCATTGTTCACGAGGACGTCAGGCACGCCGAAACGCGCCCTCACCTCGGAAAAGACGCTCTCCACAGCGGCCTTGTCCCGCACGTCCAGCTTGAAGCAACGCACGCTGCCGGGATGCGCGTCTTCCAGCTCCTGCAGGCGTTCTTCGCGGCGACCCATCGCAATGACGGTCCAGCCTTCCTTGATGAAACGTTCGGCGGTGGCCCGGCCTATTCCCGAAGTGGCTCCTGTAATGTACGCGACTGGCATGGGAAACTCCTTTGGTGACAACGTGGTGTTCCGAAAAAGAACGGAATGCCCATATGAAAAACCGTTCCTTTCTGCCTACAGAAAACGGAACGGCCGGTCAACGCCGGTATCTTCCCGGCTTTTCCGCCTCCACAGCCCGTCCTTTCCGTAGCCCGCCCTTTCTCCCCATCCGTACAATATGGGGAAAACGGCGAACAGGGATTCGATACGCTCAAAAGCCTTTGGAGGAGGGGCTGAGGGGGCTGAGGGGGGCTGAGGG
>USCL01000136.1 GCA_900553145.1 uncultured Desulfovibrio sp. | reverse complement strand
CCCCCGATGCGGCATCCCTCGCCGCCCTGCTTCAGAGTGCGGCTCAGGCCCTGCTCGGTTTCGGCATGCCGTCTGAAGGGCCCGCCCCTGTGAAGGTGGAGCGGATTCAAGAGGAAATCCGCTGCTATCGGTTTTCCCCTTTGGCCTTGCGCTGTGAGAAAGAGCTGTTGGAAGCGGAGGACGCCGAGGAAATGCGGGAATTGCTGTTCAGGGCGTTCTCCTCGCTTGAAACCTTCGCGGATCTTCTGGAACTGATGAACCCCGAGGCCAAAGTGGAGGGTGTGGTGATGCATACGCTGGCCCGCGAACTGCGGCGCATCGGGAAACTCGTGTTCAGGATTCAAGACGCCTACAGCACCGTGGAACTTGTGGAAGCGTAACCCGCCCCAACAATACAACTCACCAAACGGATAACCGAAAAGGCCCTTGGCGACGGATCGCCAAGGGCCTTTTCGGCACTGGATCAACGGGGAGACTCAACAACAAGGAAATCGCCAACTTCCAGCTTTCGCCGGAACGAGCTCCTTCCGCGCCGCCTCCCCACCAGTCGAAAGCCTTGGGAAAGGAGGGGGCCGGGGGGAGGGATAACCCGTGCGGGTGTCCCCCGCTCTTCAGAAGGGTTTCCCTCCCCCCGGCACTTCGCGTCCCCCAAAACTATTTGTCCGCAGGAACAGGCTGAAGCAAATCGTCGTCGGGGAGGAAGGGCTCCTCTTCGATGACGGTGGGCTGGTCGAGCTCGGCGTGGAGGCGGCGCATGTCGAGCGCGCCTTCCCACTTGGCGACGACGATGGTCGCCACGGAGTTGCCGACGAGGTTGGTCAGGGCGCGGGCTTCGGACATGAAGCGGTCAACGCCGAGGATGAGGGCGATACCGGCGACCGGGATGGTGGGGATGGTCGCCAGCGTGGCGGCAAGGGTGACGAACCCGGAACCCGTGACCCCGGCCGCGCCCTTGGAGGTCAGCAGCAGCACGGCGAGCAGGGTGAGCTCTTCCTTGAGGCTCAGTTCGATGCCGAGGGCCTGCGCGATGAAGATGGCCGCCATCGTCAGGTAGATGGAGGTGCCGTCAAGGTTGAAGGAGTAGCCGGAAGGCACCACGATGCCCACGATGTCCTTGCGCGCGCCTATGTGCTCGAGCTTGGCCATGAGGGTGGGGAGGGCGGATTCGGAGGAGGACGTGCCGAGCACGAGCCACAATTCATGGGCGATGTAGCGCAGCAGCTTGACCAGCGAGAAACCGGCGGCGCGGGCGATGACGTTCAGCACGCCGAAGACGAACAGCAGGCAGGTCAGGTAGAAGCTGCCCATGAGATAGCCGAGGGAGCCGAGGGTGCCGAGGCCGTACTTGCCCACGGTGAAGGCCATGGCGCCGAACGCGCCGAGGGGGGCGAGCTTCATGATGATGTTGATGATGCCGAACAGGGCCGAGGAAGCTTGGCGGATGAGCCCGACGATGCCGGAAACGCGCTTCCCGAGGGCGGAAAGGGCCGCGCCGCAGAGCAGGGAAATGAGCAGCACCTGAAGGATGTCGCCGTTGGCGAACGCGCCCACGATGGTGCCGGGGATGATGTTCATGAGAAAATCGATGAAGCTGTTGTGCTGGGCCGAAGCCGTGTATTTGGCGATGGCGGCGGTGTCGAGGGAAGCGGGATCGACATGCATGCCCGCGCCCGGCTGGAGGGTGTTGACCACCACAAGGCCGATGATGAGGGCGAAGGTCGTCACCACTTCAAAATAGAGGAGCGCCTTGCCGCCGATCCGGCCAAGCTTCTTCATGTCTTCCATGCCCGCGACGCCGAGCACCACGGTACAGAAAATGATCGGCGCGATGATCATTTTGATGAGCTTGATGAAGCCGTCGCCGAGCGGCTTCATGGCCTGAGCGGTCTGAGGATAGAAATGACCGAGGGCAATACCAAGGGCGATAGCACAAATGACCTGAAAATAAAGAGACTTATACAGCGGCTTCTTGGGAGCTTCCATGATTTCCTCCTGCGGGTGCCGGGGTGAACGGCAAGACCTCCCCGTTTATGGGGAGCGCGTTCGACGGGCGCGTGTTTCCTCGCGGGGAGGACGGGAATTTCCGTCCGTTTCGCGGCACGGGCGCGACAAGGGCCAAGGGTGGGAGTGTCCTTTGCACGATTGCCGGATGGCGTCGTGTGCGGAAAGGCCGTCAGCCGATCATCGCGGGGGGAGGCAGGGGGAAAGAGACGAGCCCGCGCCACGAAGGGCGGAGCTGGAGGGGGACCACCGCCGGAAGCCTTACGGACAGAAGCGGTGGAAGGCTGAAGGAAGCGGGACTTTGCCCGGCGTCGTGGGCCGGGGCGTTATTGCCTTCTGAAGAAAGTTCGTGCCCCCGGACATGCGGGACACGCACCGGCGTCTGGACCAGCAGCGGCTGGTAGACGTCTTGAATGACCGTTTCGTATTGAGCCGGGGCGTGATGGAATACGTTCTTTTCCGGTTCGCGGGCTTCGGCGCGCGGGCACCAGCAGCCTGCCGCCAGTAATATGGCGAACAGGATGATCAGGTGCGGGGGCTGGAAAAGGCGTCTTTTCATGGTCTTTCCGCGCGACTAAACGTGAACGGGGTTTCTTTGATCCTATATCGGCCCCCCCGTTCCGGGTCAAGGAAAAACACACAAAAGATGGAGTGAAAAAGAGCACTTACTCCAATCCGTTTCTGTAACGTATTTGAATAGCATTTGAAAAGAAAACGTTTGCCGGAAAATTCTTTTTCGGGAGATTGGAACGCCGTTACAATACGTACGTCTTTTCGATAAAAAAATATGTATTAATAGTATGTTGCAAAATGGTTTTCTGAAAATCCCGGTTTTCGCCATGTACGCAAAGGAACAGCTTCTGAGGGGTAAGCTTGGTTGTTTGGTCAACAAAGAGAGGGGGATTCGTCAAGAAACCGTATTGGGTCAAGGTGAACCCATTGGAATATATGATGAACGACAAAAGGCGAACACGGTGATCGCGAGCATGGGAAGAGGGGCGGGCAGGGCTCTGTTGCAGTTTTTTCCGTTTTTACGGGCCGCCTCACTCTTCCAGCCGCAGCAAACGCCCGGCGACGACAAGGAACGCTTCCCGGGCATGTGCGGCAATAAGCTGATTGGCAAGGCCAAGGCCGTCGCAATAATTGCGCCCGAGGCGGGTGGGCTCTATGCCGCCGAGCCCGGTTTCGCCGGATACCACTACCCAAGGGCAGCCGGAAGAGCGGATCACGCTGATCAGCGCTTCCGCTTCATGGCGCACCGCGGCCTCGAAAGCAATGAGATCCTCGGGATCAGGCAGGCTGAACAGGATGTTCGATACCCACAGCGTCACGCAATCCAGCAAAACGGCAGGAGGGGCCGCCGCCTCATCCGCAATTGTGGTCGGAGCCCATGCAAGGGGCGAGTCCGTCAAGAGTGCCGCATCCCCCTTTCCGTTTTTTCCGTCGTTGGGGGTACCATCCGGGAAAAATCCGATCGAGGCGGCGCTTCCATCTCCGTTATGGGGTTCAGGCCGCATGGGATCCGTTCGGATGAACGATCCCCTCGGGTTTTGCCCCCAAAAGCCTCCTCCTACGCCATATTCCGCGAGGGCGGCTGCGATGCGCTCCCCCAGACGCAAAGGGCATTCGAGCGTCCGCCAGTTTCCGGGGCGGCGGGCACGGTGCCGCCGGATGCGTTCCGTCATCGAAGGATCGTCGGGCCGCGCCTCGGCGGTGGCGACGTACAGCACAGGGCCGCCGGCTCGTTCAAAAACCCGGGCCTCCGCCCGCGCGCTTTTGCCGCTCCGGGTGCCGCCGAGATAGAGAGTCAGATCTGGTTTGTCCATCACGGTTGCCTCTTGAAGATGGGAGGAAAATGCCTTCTGGAGAAGGAGCCCGCCTTTTTCCACTCGCCTTTTCTTGCCAAGGCGTTCAATTGACGGCGAGGCATTTTTATAGCCATAGCAACTGGAATGCGGAAGCCCTCAGAAAGTGGCCATATACCGTTCCCACGAGTGCATGAGCACAGCGTGGGAGGCCGTGAAGTCCTCGACGCAAAAGACTTCGAGGTTCAGCACGCCGTTGAAACCGGCTCTCCAAAGCGGGTGCATCACCGTATCCACGAGTGCGGGAGGCATGAGCCGGAGCGACTTGTGATCACGCGGGCGCGGCCCGAATAGCCGGGGCAACGCCTCCCCATCCGGCAACCCGGCCGCCCCTTGGCACGCGGAAAGGTTTTTGCCGTCGCTATCGGCCCATCCGTGGGCACCCCCGTTTCCGTCCGGCGGCATGCCCCCGGTTCGAGCGTCCCCTTGTGGAGCTTCAGGAGTTGCCCTTCCGCCTTCAGAGCCTGTTACGGCGCCGTGCGGCGTTGCCTCCTTGCGCGGTTCCAATCCATGCAAATGGATGACGCGCACCCGAGGGAGCCATGCCGTCAGTACGGCGGCGGGATCTCCGTTGTCTTTCCAGATATGCCCGACGTCGAGGCAACGGGAGTACGGCATGCCCGCGAGCCAGCGATCCCAGAACGAGGGCGGGTACGTTTCAAGGTTTTCCACGGCGAGGCGTTCGGGCGCGGGCAGGCAGGCCGCGATTTCCCGCAGGGCCTCAGCGGTCCAGCCCTGTTGCTCGGCGGAGGGTTCCCGCCCCGTCCCGTGCAGCGAAGGGAAATCCACATGCAGCACGAAACTGTGCGGATCGAGCGGGCCGGTGAGCTCGGCGACGCGGCGGACTTTCCCGAGCATCGCCCGTGCGCCCTCCCGCGTGTCGAAATCGGCGTCCGTGGGGAGATGCACATGCAGGGTCACGCCCTCGCCGTCGGCTATCCTGCCGATTTCCCTGATTTCGTCGGGCGTGGCAAGATATTCCCCGCGCTCGCCCGTTTCCACCAGCAAAAGCGCCACGTCATCACACCGTTCTGCGGCGAACCGCACGGCGGGCACATAGGTCTCGTGCAGCAGGAACGACGTCGCACTGAGGCGCATATTCGGAATCGCATACTTTCGCATAAGGTTTGAACCCTCCAGTCTTCGCGGGGTATACCTCGGCTCACAGGATCCGGTAACACCAAAAGCCCTCGGAGAGAATGGGCGAACGCGGGCCGCGGCGGCGGGCTTGGGAGGGAAGGAAGCGCGGAGGTGAGCTTTTTTACCGGGACGCTTCCGTTCCCTCTTGTTTTTATACGCAACAGACCACTAGAACGATACATTCCGTCATTTCGATAAGGCAGCCGAACACATCCCCCGTGACCCCGCCGAGCCGTTTTTTCGCGGCGGAAAGCAACAGCCACGCGACGGACAGGGCGGCGGCGAGCGCGTAGAGCCCGTGCATCCCGTTGACGGCGCATATGCCGAGCCCAAGTGCGAGGGCGATCAGCTCATGGCGCGGCGTAACGCCTTCGTGCAGGGCTTCGCCAAGCCCGCCCGGACGCGCCGAGGGCACGCGCATCGCCGCGAAAACCATGCACCGCGCCAGCGTCCCGGCAAGGCAGCAGGACAGCAGCACAGGAATAAACGTACCCCATCCGCCGCCCGCCTGTAAGGTGGCCGCCAACGACCCGAGGGCCGTAGCCTTGAGCGCGAGGACAAAGAACAGCGCCGTCCCCCCAAAGGTCCCGAGCCGGGAATCCTTCATGATTTCCAGACGCCGCACCGGAGGGGCCTCCACGATGAGCCCGTCCCCGCAGTCCGCCACGCCGTCGAGGTGAAGCCCGCCGGTCACGGCGACCCAGACGAGGCAGTCGATCACGCCGCAGAGGGTGGCGGGCAGGGCCAGAGCCGTGAGGCCGAGGGCGCAGGCGGCGAGAGCGCCGACGATAAGCCCGACCACGGGCAGCCAGACGATGACCCCCCGGAACGTTGGCGGCAACGGGGCGGAACCGATGGGCAGCCGGGTAAAGAAGCCGAGGGCGGCACGGAGCATCGTCATTTCATGCCTATGCCTTGCAACGTGTTCATTTCCGTGAGGATACGGACAGCGGCGTCGATGATCGGATAGAGCAGCGCCGCGCCCGTGCCTTCGCCGAGCCTGAGCCCGAAATCGAAATAGGTGGGGATGCCGAGGTGGTCCATGAGGATCTGGTGCCCCGGCTCCACGGACGAATGCGAGCCGATGAGCATATCGCGCACGCCGGGCCGGATGCCGATGGCGATGGCCGCGGCGGCCCCGGCGATGAAGCCGTCCACCACGACCGGGATGCGCAGCGACGCCCCGCCGAGCATGAGCCCGCTCATGGCCGCGAGTTCCGGCCCGCCGACCTTGGCGAGCACGTCGACGGCATCGTTCGGATCGGGGCGGTTGATCGCGATCCCGCGCCGGATGAGGTCGACTTTGTGGCGGACGCGCTCGGAAGGGATGCCCGAGCCGATGCCCGTCACTTCCGCGACCGACGCGCCGGTGAGCACGGCGGCGATGGCTGAGGAAGGCGAAGTGTTGCCGATGCCCATTTCCCCGGCGGCGAGCAGGGTCACGCCCCGCGCGGCTTCCTCGCGGGCCATGTCGATGCCTGCCTGCAGACAGGCCAGCGCCTCCTCGCGGGTCATGGCCGGGCCTTCGCTGAAATCGCGGGCCGCATGCATGACCTTGCGCCGCACAAGGCCCTCCACATCGTCGAGGTCGTTCTTCATACCCACGTCCACAACGGTAAGGCGTGCCCCGGCATTGCGGCAAAAGGCGTTTATCGTGCCTCCGCCTTTGACGAAATTGCGCACCTGCATTTCCGTCACTTCCTGCCCCGTGGCGCTCACGCCTTGGAGGGCGATGTCGTGGTCGGCCGCAAACAGCACCACGGATTTTTCCGGGAATGCCGGGCACGCCCGATCGGTGATCCCGGCCAGCCGCACCGCCAGTTCCTCGAGCTGGCCGAGGCTTCTTGGAACCTTGGCCAGATTGTCCAGACGTTGTTGCGCCGCTTCCGCCGCCTTTGCCGAAAATGCCGGAATCGTCAGTGTGTTCATGGGCTCCTCAGATGTATTTTTTATGAAAGGCTTTGCCACAGTAAACAATTGGTATTTCATTTCATGAGGTTTCAGATAGAGACTCAAGCAAACTGCCGCTGCGAAGCTTGTAAAAAAATAATGTAAATTCAATATATTAGTGATGTATATTGATTAAATACTATGACAGGGCCTTATGAAAAAGGAACCGGGGAGGAGGGAAGGGATCTTCTCCGATCCTTCTGGGCTCTCTCATAATGGAGTCTGGAACGATGCGTCTTCCAATCCTGCCTCCATCAGGCGGGGGCTCCCTCCGCGCCGCCTTCCCGCCAGTCGAAGTTTTTCGGGAGGGAGCCGGGGGAGTTTTTTTCAAAAAGCGTCCTCCCCCGGTTTCTTCATCGTCCCAACATTCCGATACAAAACACTTCAAACAGGGTAAAAACAATGGCGGAATGCCACATGAGCCGTACTGCCAGCACTATATGCGCGGGCGTGGCGTCTGGCGTCCCGTCGCCGATCCACGGATGGTCGACGCGCAGATCGCCGTACACGGCGGGGCCGCCGAGCTTGAGGCCGAGCGCCCCGGCGAAGGCCGCCTCGCTCCATGCGGAGTTGGGGCTTTCGTGCGCGGTGCGGTACTTCCAACCCACGGGCAGGATGTCACTGTGCCGCAGGTTCGGGATGATGCGGGAGGCGAACGCGATGCAGGGCAGGGACAGCCGGGCCGGAACGAAGTTCAGCGCGTCGTCGAGCCGTGCCGCGAACGTGCCGAAACGGATGTATTTTTCGTTTTTCTTTCCCCAGAGCGCGTCGAGCACGTTGGCGGAACGGTGCAGCACGGCGAAGCATGCGGCCCCCGGATAGCCAAAAAAGAAGAGGCCGATGCCCGCCCAGAATAATGTGGACAGGACGCCGTCCGTGAGGTTCTCGCCCACGCTCTCCACGCAGGCGCGGGCCACGCCGTGGGCGTCGAGCTGGCCGGGGTTGCGGCCCACCATCATGGAAACGGCCTTGCGGGCGCCTTCAAGATCGCCCTTGGCAAGCGGAACCGCGACGCGCAGGGCATGTTCGTCAAGGCTCCGGGGCGCGACGCAGACCCAGATGGTGACGGCCGCGACGAACCACGCCGCCCGGGGCTCGGCGTAGATCTGCGCGGCCCACGTCAGGCCGCCCGCGATGGCGGCGCAGGGAAGGACGACAAGCAGGCAGGCGAGGAAGCCGGACAGGGACATCAGGGCGTTGTTCGGCCCGCGCCGCAAGAGGGTTTCCAGACGGGCGGCGAGCGCCCCTATCATGCAGACGGGATGCACGCGGGAAGGCAGTTCGCCGAAGAGGCGGTCGATCAGCAGCGCTGCGGGCAGCAGCGCGAGGAAGGCGAGATTCATTTCAATCCTATGCTTCGGTAAATGGTTTCCATATCGGAATGTTCGCGCACGATGTCAGCAAGCCGGTCCAGTGCCTTTTCGAGATCGTATGTGGCAAGCTGCCGGCCCTGCGGCGTAAGGCCGAGGTCGGCGCGCACGTGGTCGAGCCATGCGCGGCGGAAGGCGTCGTCGTCAAAGATGCCGTGCAGATAGGTCGCCCATCGCCGTCCGGCGGCATAGCCGCAGATGCGGTCATCCTCGGAAGGGTAGGCGCGGTCGGCCCGCAGGAACAGCGGCTGGGCCGAGGGGCCATGCTCGGTAAGGCCGTGGTGGATTTCATAGCCGCCGGACGGTATGCCGAGCGGGGTTTCGGCGCGGGACACGCGCACGAGGGTCTTGTCGGCCGCGAAGGTCGAGCGCAGATCCATGAGCCCGAGCCCCGGCACTTCCGGCGCGGCGGACTCGATGCCGTACGGATCGAGGATGGTCCGGCCCAGAACCTGCAATCCTCCGCAAATGCCGAAGATCCATTTGCCGCGTTCCGCGTGCCCGAGGATTTTTTCCGCCAGCCCGGCCCGGCGCAGGTCTTCGAGGTCGGGGACGACGCTTTTCGAGCCCGGAAGCATCACGACGTCCGGGTCGCCCCATTCCTCCACGCGGCGCACGGGCCGCAGGCGCACGTCGGGTTCGGCGGCGAGCGGCGCAAAATCGGTATAGTTGGATACATGCCGCAGCATGACCACCGCGATGTCCAGCGTTCCCGCCTCCTTGTCCCCACAGTCGGCGTACCCCCACGAGAAACCGGCCATGTCCTCTTCGGGGATGTTGAGGTCGCGTATATGAGGGATGGTGCCGAGCACGGGGGTTCCCGTATGGTCGAGCATGTACTCGTGGGCCGGGGCCAGCAGCGACGCGTCCCCCCTGAAGCGGTTGACGATATACCCCGTGAGCAGGCGGCGTTCGGCGTCGGTGAAGGTCATCCATGTGCCGAGGAAAGAGGCGTAGACCCCGCCCCGGTCGATGTCGCCGACGAGCAGCACGGAAGCCCGCGCATAGTCGGCCATGCGCATGTTGACGACATCGTGCGTTTTGAGGTTGATCTCGCCGGGGCTGCCCGCGCCTTCGAGCACCATGACGTCATGGTCGGCGGCAAGGCTGTCGTAGGCTTGGGCGACGGTTTCCCACAGTTCCTTTTTTTTCTTGAAATAATCGAGGACGCCCATATGCCCGATGGGTTGCCCGAGGACGACGACCTGCGATCCGGTATCGGAGTGCGGCTTGAGCAGGATGGGGTTCATGCGGGCATCCGGG
>USCL01000135.1 GCA_900553145.1 uncultured Desulfovibrio sp. | reverse complement strand
GGGGGAAGGGAGGGAGAAACTTTCTTCAGAAAGTTTCTCCCTCCCTTCCCCCGATTCGTCTTATTCTTCCATCTGGAAATCAACGCGGATCTTGTACAGCCGGGTGGCGGGCAGATTCAGAATCGGAATCCCCGTCTTGGCGGTGATATCGTCGAGCGTGGCGCACACGGCCTCCCACGAAGGGCCGATCGTGGAAAACCAGACGTTGTAGGCGTGCCGACGCAAATAGTTATGCGTCACGCCCACGTGCCGGTTTACCTCGACAATGAAGGCGTCAAGCTTTTCCGGCGGAACCTTGGCCGCGCACAGCGTGGAACGGAACCCGAGCTTGGCGGACTGGAAATTGGCCCCCATACGCCGGATGATCCGGGACTTGCGCAGCGCGTTCACACGATCGAGCGCTTCCTGCTCGGTGATGCCGAGACGTTCGGCGATGACGGCGTAAGGCCGGGACTCCAGCGGGAAATCCGTCTGGATGATGTCCAGAATGCGCTTGTCCATCGTGTCGAGGGTCACATCCGTCATTCGGCCTCCTTCGCCTTGCGGGGCTGATAGGTACACAGCGGCTCTTCGCCCATGTAATCGCCGTCCATGCTCCACGCGCGGGCACGGCAGCCGCCGCATACCTTATGGAACTCACAGATTCCGCACTTGCCCTTGTACTCGGACTGATCGCGGAACTGGAGGAACGGCTTGGACGTGCGCCAGATTTCCGGGAACGGCGTCGTGCGGACGTTGCCGCAGTCGAGCGTCAGGTATCCGCACGGCTGGACCTGCCCCACATGGCTGATGAAGCAGAACCCCGTGCCACCGAGGCAGCCGCGCGTCATGGCGTCCATGCCGAACGTGGCGGGCGTCACGGAAACCCCTTCCTCGCGGGCGCGCTGGCGCATGATGCGGTAATAGTGCGGCGCACAGGTGGCCTTGAGGTGCATGGAGGTCGTTTTGCGGAAGTCATAAAACCAATGCAGCACGTCCTCGTATTCCTGCGCCGTGATCACCTGATCCGCAAGCTCGGCGGCCCGGCCCATCGGCACCAGCAGGAAGATATGCCACGCCGCCGCGCCGATGCGCTCGCAGAGTTCGAATATCTTCTTGAAATCGTGCAGGTTGTCGCGCGTGACCGTGGTGTTGATCTGAAACTCCACGCCTTCGGCCTTGAGGCACTCGATGCCGCGCATGGTGGCCTCGAACGCGCCGGGCACACAGCGGAACGCGTCGTGCTTCTCGGCGTTGTAGCCGTCGATGGAGATCGAACAGCGCTGCACGCCCGCTTCCCTGATCTTGCGGGCCGCTTCCGGCGTGATGAGCGTCCCGTTGGGGGACATCACGCAGCGCAGGCCCTTGGCATTGGCGTAGGCGATCAGTTCGTACACGTCGGGGCGGATCATGGGATCGCCGCCCGTAAAGATGATGATCGGGTTGCCCACGCTCGGGAAAGTATCGATCAGGGCCTTGGCCTCTTCCGTGGACAGCTCGCCGGGATAGGGCTCCGGATGCGCCTCCGCCCGGCAATGCTTGCAGGCGAGATTGCAGGAACGGGTCACTTCCCACGCGATGAGGCGGCACAGCGGGGAGCCGTCCTCAAGGGTGCGCGGCCCGGCGGGCATGCCGCCCGGATGGCCGGCCCCCGGGTGGCCGCCGGGGTGGCCGCTGCCGGGATGAGAGGCTTCCTGCCCCATGCCGCAAGGCGGCTCATGGCAATTCATCAGCGCACCCATCCCTTCTTCAGAGCTTCTTCGGCGTAATAGGTGAGGATGAGCTTGGCCCCGGCGCGGCGGATGCCGAGCAGCGATTCCAGAACGATCCTCTCCTCGTCGACCCAGCCGTTGATGGCGGCGGCCTTGATCATGGAGTATTCGCCGCTCACCTGATAGGCGGCGACCGGCACGTCGAAGTTGTCCCGCACCATGCGGATGACGTCCAGATACGGCCCGGCGGGCTTCACCATGATGATGTCCGCGCCCTCGTCGATGTCGGCGGCGGTTTCGCGCAGCCCTTCCATCGCGTTGGCGGGGTCCATCTGATACGTCTTGCGGTCGCCGTGATGCGGGGCGGATTCCGCCGCATCGCGGAACGGGCCGTAGAACGCGGACGCGTATTTCACCGCATAGGACATGATCGGGATGTTCACATGCCCGGCCTTGTCCAAGGCTTCGCGGATAGCCAGAATACGACCGTCCATCATGTCGGAGGGGGCCACCATATCCGCACCGGCCTCAACGTGGCTGAGCGCGGTCTTGGCAAGCAGTTCCAACGTGGGATCGTTCACCACTTCGCCGCAGGTGTCGCCTTCCCTGAGGATGCCGCAATGGCCGTGCGAGGTGTATTCGCACAGACACACGTCGGTGACGACCTGAAGGGCCGGCCATTTGGCCTTGAGCATACGGATGGCGCGCTGCACGATGCCGTTCGGGGCATAGGCCTCGCTGGCGATGGCGTCCTTGTGCTTGGGGATGCCGAACAGCATGAGCGAACGCAAACCCGCATCCACGGCTTCGCCCACGGTCGTTTCAAGCTGCTTGAGCGAAAGCTGGTACTGCCCGGGCATGGACGGGATTTCCTTCTTGAAATCTTCGTCCGTGGTATCCACCACAAAATACAGCATCATAAGGTCTGCGGCGGAGAGCTGCGTCTCGCGCACCATTTCGCGGATCACGGGATTGCGGCGCAGACGGCGCCCACGATAAAATTCGTTCATAACACATTATCCTTTTTATGATAACAGGCAAGAACATCGCTGTTCCTGCCTCCAGAGAGTCACCGCGTCCCATCCTCGCGGCCCAGAGCTCCCCCGCCCTCCGCATATTCCGCAACGGCGCGGGGCAAGCAAACGCCCCCCCGCGCCCGCCCCCTTATTCGGGGCGGCGGATTTCTTCGTCGGTCAGGTAACAGGCGGGATCCTGCGCCCATTCATCGCCATAGTAGGCTTCGGCGCGGGAACGGAAGTTGCCGCCGCAGATGTTCAGGAAACGGCAAGCGGCGCAACGCCCCTTCACATGGGCTTTCTTGTTCTTCATCTTGTGGAGCAGTTCGATGTTCGGGTCGTCCCAGATTTCGGAGAACGGGCGTTCAAGCACGTTGCCGAACGTATGGTTGCGCCAGAACTGGTCGGCATGGACTTTGCCGTCCCACGAGATACAGCCGATGCCGCGACCGGAGCTGTTGCCCTCGTTGTACTGGAGAAGCTGGAACACTTCCTCGGCACGCTTGGGATCTTCCTTCAGCATGCGCATCCAGACATAGGGGCCGTCGGCGTGGTTGTCTACGGTGAGGACTTCCTTGGGCATCCCGGCGTCGAACAGGGCGCGGGTCTCGTCCATGATCAGATCGACCACGGAACGGGTTTCCGCGTGATTGAGATCTTCCTTGATCATTTCGGAACCGCGGCCGGAGTACACGAGGTGATAGAAACAGATGCGCGGCACTTCAAGCTCGCGCAGCAGTTTGAAGACCTTGGGGATTTCGACCACGTTGCGCTTGTTGATGGTGAAGCGCAAGCCGACCTTGAGCCCCTCGGCCTTGCAGTTTTCGAGGCCTTCGAGGGCCTTTTTGAAGGAGTTCGGCACGCCGCGGAACTTGTCGTGGATTTCTTCCGCGCCGTCCAGCGAGATGCCCACATAGGACAGGTTGATGGCCTTGAGCTCGCGGGCCTTTTCCTTGGTGATCAGGGTGCCGTTGGTCGAGATGACCGCGCGCATGCCCTTTTCGGTGGCGTAGCTGGCGAGTTCCGGCAAGTCCTGACGGACCAGCGGCTCGCCGCCGGAGAACAGCATGACCGGAGCGCCGTAAGCGGCGAGATCGGCAATGATGGCCTTACCCTGTTCCGTGGAGATTTCGTCCTTGCCGTCAGGGTCGACGGCCTGCGCGTAACAGTGCACGCACTTGAGGTTGCAGCGGCGGGTCATGTTCCAGACCACCACCGGCTTCTTGTCTTCGGAGAACTGGAGCAGGTGGGAAGGGAGCTGGCTGGAATGCCGACCGTAACGCAGGGCGTCGGAGGGCTCCACCTGTCCGCAGTACAATTTGGAAATGCCGATCATGAGGACTCCTTGAGATAGTTCGCAAAAAACATCTAGAAAGAAACGCCCCTCGCGGGGGTGTCTGTCAGCCTTTTCGGATCGCGCCGCGCGTGTTCCACACGGCACAGTACACGGTAATGCAAAGAAATACTATTGCTCGCCATACGGGTCAAGGGCCTTATCAGGAAGAGGAGCGGGCCGAAAAAGGAGTGGCCCCTCCCTCTTCAAAGGCTTTTGACCGTATCGAATCCCTGCTCATCGTTTGTTCCGCGCCGGGGCCCTGCGCTGGACAAGCCGAAACGCGCCGTATAGGAAAACATCCTGAAAGGCTGCCCGATGCATATCTATGGAGAACGCTATGGAACACATGCAGATAACCTGCTTGCGGGAACACCCTTCCTTGGTGGAGGAGGCATCCCGCTGGTTCAGCGACAAATGGGGAATCCCCGTCGAAGCCTATCGCGTGAGCATGGGAGACTGCATCAGACGGAAAACGGCAATCCCGCAATGGTATGTCGTACTGAACGGAAAACAGGAAATCGTTGCCGGGGCAGGCGTCATCGAAAACGACTTCCACGACCGAAAGGACTTGGCGCCGAACCTGTGCGCCCTTTTTGTTGAAGCCGCCTGCCGCAACAGGGGCATCGCGGAAGGTCTTCTGGATTTTATCCGCAGCGACATGCAGGAGCGGGGCATCCCAAAGCTGTATCTGGTAACGGAGCATACGGGATTGTACGAAAAATACGGATGGGAATTCTTGACGACGGTTATCGGCGATGACCATATGCCCATACGCATGTATGCCGCAACGAGCGAAAGCGTTCCACCCGGGGCATGATGATGCCTCATCATCCCGAAAATATCCCATTGCGTCCCTCTCCATCCGGACGGCCCCAGCCGGATGCCTCGGCGATGGAAAATGAAGGAGGAGAGAAGCCCCCAGCTCTGCTGCGAAGCGTCTCCCCGCCCGTTCCTTGAAACGCTCTAGTATTCCCTGCAAATGATCCCTCCGGCGAGGACATGGCCGTGCTCGTCAAAAACGGCGGCAAGCTGGCCGGGCGCGGAAGGAAGCTGCGGCTGATGGAAACGGATAAGCATCCGGGCCGTGGCGTCCATGCCGCTCTCGCCGCCGCCCACCAGACGGACGTCCGCCGGGACCATCTTCT
This sequence comes from uncultured Desulfovibrio sp., assembly GCA_900553145.1. Classification (GTDB taxonomy): domain Bacteria; phylum Desulfobacterota; class Desulfovibrionia; order Desulfovibrionales; family Desulfovibrionaceae; genus Bilophila. The sequence continues at coordinate 4,613 of USCL01000135.1, read as the reverse complement.
GGCGATACCGGGTGCGCACCCGCAGTTCGTGCGGCCACAGTTCCGGGGGGACAAGGAAATTCAGCTCGCCCGCCGCACAGGCATTGACGGGAAGCTCGGCGGCCGTCCCGAGCAGCAGCGCGTTGCGGGAGCGATCCTTGCCGATGACGTAAAGCGGTTCCGTCCACGATACGCCGAGCCCCCGGCGCTGCCCTTCCGTATACTGCCACAGGCCGCCGTGCCTGCCCACGACATGGCCGTCGAGCAGCACCATCGGCCCCCCGGCGGGAAGGCGCACGCCCATCCCCTTGAGGAAGGCACGGTAATCGTCGTCGGGCACAAAACAGATCTCCTGACTCTCGCGGGGGAGCGGAACCGAAAGCCCCCATTCGGCGAGCGCGGCGCGAACCTCGTTCTTGCGGATGCGGGCAAGGGGGAACACCGCGTCCTTGAGGCGGCCCATAGGCGTCAGGGCGAGGAAATAGCTCTGATCCTTGGCCTCGTCGGCCCCCTGATGCAGCACCATGCCGTAACGCGGGTGCTCGACGAGGGAAACGTAGTGACCGGTCGCCAACTTGTCCGCGCCGAGCTTGCGGGCGGCGTCCATCCACAGGCCGAACTTCACCAGCGCGTTGCAGCGGACGCACGGGTTGGGCGTTTCCCCGTGGGCGTAGCTCTCCGCGAAGGGCCGGACGATCTGCCGGAAAAACGCCTCCTGCAAATCGAGGATGTGCAACGGTATCCCCAAAGCCCGGCACGACGCCTCAAGCCCCGGGACGGGATCATCCTCCGGCGCGGTCGCTTTCTGGAGGGCATGGAAGGCAATCACCTGTCCCGGATACTCGCGTTGCAGGGACGCCATCGCGTACAGACTGTCCGCTCCGCCGCTTACGGCTACGGCTATGGTCATACGATATTCCTTCTTGAAAAACGGAAACGGGAGAAACATCTCCCCAAGGCGGAAAGGGGGTTCTCCCCCCTTCCGGCACTTCCGCAGGATAATCAAAGAAATGAGGTGATCTTCCTATAAAGAAAAAGGAGGTTGCCGTCGAGCAACCTCCCCACCAGCCGAAAGCCTTTGGAAGAGGGGGCCGGGGGAGGAAGCCTTTCTTCAAAAAGGTCCCTCCCCCGTTTCCATCCCTTTATCTGAAAATAGTCTGATTCCGGTCGGGGCCGACGGACACCATGCTGACCGGCACGCCGGAAAGCTGTTCAAGGCGCCGCACATAGGCGCGGGCGGCTTCGGGGAGCTCGTCCCACGTCTTGCACGCGGTGATGTCTTCCTTCCAGCCGGGCATGGATTCGTAGATCGGGGTCACAAGGCCGAGCGCGCCCTGCTCCTGCGGAGGGTAGTCCATGCGCTTGCCGTTGTATTCATAGGCCACGCAGATCTGAACCGTATCAAACCCGGACAGCACGTCCAGCTTGGTCAGGGCGACGTCGGTGAGGCCGTTCAGGCGGGCGCTTTCGCGCAGCACCGGAATATCCTGCCAGCCGCAACGGCGCGGGCGGCCGGTGGTCACGCCGAATTCGCCGCCGCTGGTGCGGAGCAGTTCGCCGGTGGCGTCGCAAAGTTCCGTCGGGAACGGGCCTTCGCCCACGCGGGTGGTGTACGCCTTGAGGATGCCGATGATGCGGTCGAGCTTGTCCGGGCCCACGCCGGAACCGGCGGCGGCGTTGCCGGACACCGTATTGGACGAAGTGACGAAGGGATACGTCCCGTGGTCGATGTCCAAATGGATGCCCTGCGCGCCTTCGAAGAGCACGCTCTTGCCTTCCTTCCATGCCTGCTCCAGCTCGGAGGACACGTCGGTCAGGTGCGGGATGATGCGCGGCGCGACGGCCATCACCTCATCGAACACGGCGTCCACGGTCAGGGCGTCGATGCCGTACAGGGCCGTGAAGAGGACGTTCTTTTCCTTGAGGGCGGCGGCGATTTTGGCCTTGAGCAGTTCGGGATCGGCCAGATCCGAGGCCCGCACGCCCACGCGGCCCACCTTGTCTTCATAGCAGGGGCCGATGCCGCGGCCGGTGGTCCCGATCTTCTGGCCCTTTTCGAGCTTGTTCTCGCGGGCCTTGTCGAGCACCTTGTGGTAGGGCATGATGAGATGGGTCTTCGAGCTGATCTTGAGGCGGCTCGGAGAAACGTCGATGCCTTGCCCGATAAGGGTGTCGAGCTCCTGCACAAACACGACGGGATCAAGGACGACGCCGTTTCCGATCAGGCAGATTTTGCCTTCATGCAGAATGCCCGAGGGGACAAGATGGAGCGCGGCTTTCTTGCCGTCGACGATGACGGTGTGCCCCGCGTTGTTTCCGCCCTGAAAGCGGACCACATAATCGATCTCCTGAGCCAGCAGATCGACGAACTTGCCCTTTCCCTCGTCGCCCCACTGGACGCCGACGATCACCACATTGGACATGGGTTACTCCTTGATACCTGTATTCACTGTGCTTCGCGTTTCCGATCCGTCAGGATCGCTGGGGGGAAACCCGCAACAGTCCATGAAGATCCAGCTTGGAGTCTACAAAGGTTCAGCGGGATCGTCAACGTGAATCGGGCCGAAAAAAACGGTTTTCCTCCAGCTTCAGTCTTTGCCGCCGGGTTCTTTGGGGGAGTTTTCTTCCGGATGGCGACGCGGGCGGAACGGGATGATCGAAGCTTTGCGCCGGGGCTTCGCCGGGGCGGGCCTGTCCGCGGGCGGTTCCAGCAAAAATTCCGGCTCCGCAGCGGGCTGCGCCGCCGCGCCGGGCTGGACCTGCGCCGACCAGCTGTAATTGAAAAGCTGATTTTTCCAGCGCTTGGCCTGAATGAACGAAAAGACCAGCGCCGCCTCTTCCCAACGCTTTGTGGGTTCGAAATGGGAAACGATGACGGCGTATTTGTCCCAGAGAGCCAGAAGGGAAGCCTCGTCCAGCGCGTCAAGCTGGCGGGCCATTTTGATCAAAAGCTGTTCCATAGGGGGGATTCCTCCTCGAACGGGATGCAAGGGGCGGCATAAACGCCTTGACGGCCTCCGGGCAAGGCGGCGGACATCCTCCGGCCGCCTTCCCCTTGACGCACATCCCCGACATGCTACGCCAATCCGCCAAGGGGTTCAAATGGAATTTGCCCGTCAGCGCGGGTTATGATATGTATTTCCGATCCGCTTTTACCCGACCAACCTCAGGAGACGCCATGTCCAGCCTCAAAGATATGTATCGGACCGTATTGAAGGACACCTTCCCGGACACCATGACCATCACGCTCGGCGACGCCGTGCTCACCTACAGAAAGCGCACATGGCACATCGACGGCGAAACCAAAGGGTTGCGTTACGGTGAAAACCCCGATCAGCCCGCCGCCCTGTATGAGATGGAGTCCGGCAAGCTCGCCATCGACGGCGTCGAATGGCGCGGGCCGCAGGGCATCATGTCCGCCCTCACCGAAGCGCAGATGCTGCAGGCCGGGAAGCATCCGGGCAAGACCAACCTCACCGACGTGGACAACGGCTGCAATATCCTCCAGTACCTCGCGGAACGCCCCGCCGCCGTCATCCTCAAGCACAACAACCCCTGCGGCGCGGCGTGGTCCAAGGAAAGCGTGGGCGACGCCCTGACAAAAGCCTTCTGGTGCGACCGCATCGCCGCCTTCGGCGGGGCCGTGGTGGTCAACCGCCCGCTGGACATGCAGGCCGCCGAACTCATCTCCGCCAATTATTTTGAGGTGGTCGCCGCCCCCGACTTCGAGGAAGGCGTGCTCGAAAAGCTCGCCTCCCGCAAAAACCTCCGCATCTTCAAGCTGCCCGCCCTCGCCCGCCTCGGCGAACTCGCGGGCGTCCCTTTCCTTGACGTCAAGAGCATGGCCGACGGCGGCATCATCCTCCAGCAGTCCTTCGTGAACCGCATCCGTTCCGCCGAAGATTTCATCCCGGCGGTCGCCACCACCAAGGACGGCCTGACCGTCTCCGCCCGCAAGCCCACCCCGCAGGAGGCCGACGACCTCGTCTTCGCGTGGGCCGTGGAAGCGGGCGTGACCTCCAACTCGGTCATCTTCGCCCACAACGGCACGACGGTCGCCATCGGCACCGGCGAGCAGGACCGTGTGGGCTGCGTCGAGCTGGCGATCTTCAAGGCGTACACCAAATATGCGGACACGTTGGCCTTCACCCGCCACGGCGTGACGCTCTATGAGCTCAAGCTGAAGGCGAAGGACGACGCCGAAGCCGCCGGGCAGCTCGCCGCCATCGAAGCCGACACACAGAAGGCCAAAGGCGGCCTCGCCGGGACGGTGCTCGTCTCCGACGGCTTCTTCCCCTTCCGCGACGGCGTGGACGTGTGCATCGCGCAGGGCGTGACCGCCATCGCGCAGCCCGGCGGATCCCTCCGCGACTATGAGGTCATCGGGGCCGTCAACGAAGCCTCCCCGCAGGTGGCGATGGTCTTCACCGGGCAGCGTTCGTTCAAGCATTAAGGAAATTGGGGAGGGGAAGCCTTTCTGGAGAAAGGCTTCCCCTCCCCAAACCCGCCCTCTTCTCCCAAGGCTTTCGTGAGGGAGAAAAAAGGGACGCGGATGTTTTCCTTTGAGGCTACAGCCTTTCCGGCTGTAGCCCTTATGTGTACGGAACCTTTTCATGAGATAAAAAATACCGCCG
>USCL01000134.1 GCA_900553145.1 uncultured Desulfovibrio sp. | reverse complement strand
AGGGGAACCCTTTCTGGAGAAAGGGTTCCCCTCCCCCCTTCAAACTTCCCCCCTCCTCTCCCAAAGACTTTCGCCTTTACCCAGTCCCTTATCCTGAGTGTTCCCGATGGCAGAAAAAACCGAATCATCGAACGCCTTGTCCGCCAAAAAACAAAAGCCTTTGGGGGAGGAAGAGGGTCGGCGAGAAAAGCCTGTTTCCGGAACGGCTCTTCGTTCCCCGTCTCCCTCTTCCTCCAAAAACACGCTGGTCGTGGGCGCGGGCACGCTTGTTTCCCGGCTCCTCGGATTCGTGCGCGACGCCAGCATCGCGTGGCTGCTCGGCGGTTCGGGGGCGGCGGACGCGCTCACGGCCGCGCTGCGGATTCCGTATATGGCCCGGAGGCTGTTCGGCGAGGGTACGCTGTCCCTGTCGCTGACCGCCGCCTGCACGCGGGAACGGCTGCGGGGCGGGTCCGGCTGCGCGCTCGCGCTGGCGGTGACGCGCAGGCTGGCGTTGTGGACGGGCCTTGTGGCACTGGCGTGCGTGGCGGGCGCGGGGATCATCATGCGGCTCATCGCGCCGGGCCTTGAGGAACGGCCTGAAACCCTCGGCGAGGCAACGGCATTCTTCCGCATCTGCGCGCCGTACATCTGGAGCGTCATGATGGCGGCGGGCTGCATGGCGGCCCTGCACAGCCGGCAACGGTTTCTCCTGCCCTCATTGACGCCGTCCCTGTTCAACCTCTGCGTCATCGGCTTCGCGCTGCTGGCGGCCTTCAACCCTTCCCTGCAACCGGGCGTGCTCATCGCCTGCGGCGTCCTCTGCGGAGGCCTGCTGCAATGGCTCGCGCAAATCCCGGCAATCCGCATCCTCCAACGCGAGGAGGGGAAACGGGAAAAGCCCGCCGACGCCCTGACCGTTTCGGAGGCCCTCCGCCGCCTGCCCGCGGGCATCGCCGGGGCGGCCATGCCGCAACTGGCCTTCCTCGGGGCCTCCGCGCTGGCTTCGCTCCTCCCTGAAGGGCATATGGCCTCCCTGTTCTACGCCGAGCGGCTGCTGGAATTTCCCCTCGGCGTGCTTGGCGCAGCCGTGGGCATGGCCGCCGCGCCGCGCCTCGCCGAACTTGCCGCCTCCGAAGGGCTTTCCCGCTCCTCCCGTTCCCATGAAATCCCCTCGCTTCCCCCACCCCCGCAGGAAAATCCCGAACAGGCTGCTCCCCTCCCTCCCCTTTCCGCTTCCCGTGCGGCCCGCAACGACATCAAGGCGACACCCGGCGCCCGCTTGCAAAAGCCTTGGGAAGGAGAGGGGATGGGGTTTGGGGAAGGGGAGAGAGAGCCTTTCTTCAGAAGGGGGGGACACCCCCACGGTTCCCTCTCCCCTTCCCCAAGTTCCCTGCCCCCCGCCCCCTTCCACTCCTTCTCGGGCGAAATCCGGCGGGCGGCGCTGCTGTCGCTCGGGCTGAACCTCCCCGCGGCGGCGGGCCTCGCGGCGATCTCCCTGCCGCTTGTCGCCGTCGTGCTCGGGCACGGGGCTTTTGACGCGGAAGCCGTTTCCGCCACAGCACTCGCCTTGTGCGCCTACGCGCCCGGCCTGCCCGCCTATGCGCTCTCCCGGCCCCTGCTCGCGGCGTGCCACGCCCTGGAAAACGGCCTCCCGCTCAAGGCGGCTATCGTTGCACTCGCCGTCGCGCTCGCCTCAGGCTACGCCCTTACCCCGCATCTCGGGGCATGGGGGCCGCCGCTCGGCGTTTCCGCCGGGCTCTGGTGCAATGCGGCCCTGCTCTGGATCGGCTTCTCCCGCACGGTTCCCCTGCGGCTCCCGCTCCGTTCCCTCGCCGTGCAGCTGGCGGGGGCGGCCCTCACGTTCGGAGCCGCCTACGGCACCACCCTCTGGGCCGGGCACGCCTCAAACGCCGTGCAGCTGGCCCTCGCCATCCCCGCCGGGGCCGCCGCGTACGCCGCTGCCCTCCTCATCGGCGACAGAACGTTATTCCGGCTCTTGAAAAACTGACGGGGAAGCCTCCGCCATCCCAAGCGGAACAACGCACCGCGCCGCATGCTTCCTCACCTTTTCTAGGCACTTCACATTCTCACGCGCTCGTCCTATACAAGAAAAATGCAAAAGACATCTTTTTTCCCCCCGTTCATCCGCACCCTCAGCGCCCTGTTCCTGGGCACGCTGTCGGCGCTTGTGCTGGCGCGAGGAGCCATGCTTGGCATCCTCTGGCCGGAAGTGGCCCCGAACCCCGCTTCCGACATCCTGAACGCCCTGTACATCGGTACGAAGTTCGATATCCGCATGGTCGTACTCGGGCTTATCCCCATCGCGCTCATCCTCGGCATCCCGCCCCTTGAGCGCCTTCTGACCCGGAGCCGGCTGTTCCGGGGGCTGATCGATCTGCTGTACGCCGCGCTCTTTGCCGCCGTCACGCTTGTGTACATCATCGACTTCGGCTGGTTCTTCTACATGCACACCCGCGTGGACGCGAGCCTGTTCGAGCTGCTCGGCGACCCCGACATCGCCGGGACGATGGTCTGGGAAAGCTACCCCGTCGTCTGGATCGCGCTCGGGCTCATCGCGCTCACCGCGCTGTACGCCCTGTTCTTCAGCAAAACGCTGGCCAGACACGAGGCCACGCCGCGCCTCGGCTGGAAAAGCCGCACAGGCTGGAGCGCGGCCACATTCGTGCTCCTGTTCCTGCTCGGGTACGGGCAGATCAGCTCCAACCTCTTCCCGCTGCGCTGGAGCAACGCCTTTTTCAGCGTGGACAAGAACATTTCCATCCTCGCCCTGAACCCCATCCAGAACCTTTTCGATACGGTCAACGCGGCGCAGGGGACCCGCCCGAACCTCGAAGCCACCCGGGAAAGCTACCCACGGGTCGCCGCGTGGCTCCGCGTCCCCAACCCCGATCCGCAAAAGCTGGACTTCATGCGCACGGTGCCCGGCACGCCCGCGGAACAGCAGGAAAAACCGCTGAACGTGGTGGTCATCATCATGGAATCCCTGACATGGCCGCGCACGTCCTTTTCGCCCAACCTGACGGGCATCCCCGAGGACACCACGCCGAACCTGATGGCCCTCTCCAAGGATTCCCTGTATTACCCGCTGTTCTTCGCGCCGACCCGCACCACCGCCCGCGCCATCTTCACCACGATGACCGGCATCCCGGACGTGAACCGCTCGGGCGGCACCAGCTCCCGCAATCAGGCGCTGGTGGATCAGGCGCTGATGATGAACGAATTCAAAGGTTACAGCAAATATTACATGATCGGCGGCAGCGCGAGCTGGGCCAACATCCGGGGTTTCCTCTCCCACAACATCGAAGGGCTGCACCTGCTTGAGGAAGGCGCGTGGAAATCGCCCAATACCGACGTATGGGGCCTTTCCGATCTCGATCTCTTCCGCGAGGCGGCCGCCGCGCTCACGAAATCCCCGAAGCCGTTCGTAGCCGTCATCCAGACAGCGGGGTTCCATCGCCCCTACACCATCCCCGAGGACAACGCGGGATTCGAGGTCAAGCAGCCGTCCGAGGCCATCCTCAAGAACTACGGCTTCACCGGCGCGGACGAATACAACTCGCTCCGCTTTTCCGACCACGCGCTCGGCGAGTTCTTCAGGATCGCCCGGCAGCAGCCTTGGTTCGAGAACACGGTGTTCGCCATCTTCGGCGACCACGGCCTGAACGACACGTCCCTGAACATGTCCCCCGGCTATCTGGCCTGCCGCCTCCAGAGCAACCACACGCCCATGCTGATTTACGCGCCCGGCCTCGTCGCTTCGGGCAAGCTGAAGCCCGGCGTCGACGGCCGCCCGTGCGGCCAGCCGGACATCTTCCCCACGATGGCGTCCCTCGCCGGAATCCCCTACCGCTATAACGCGATGGGGCGGAACCTGCTCGACCCGGACACCAAGCGGGATGAAATGCAGTTCCTCGGCGGCGAGACCGAAGCCACGGTGCGCCTTGTGGAGAACGGCTATTGCTACATCCGTGAAACCGACGAGCACATGTACAAGATGGACGCCCCCGTATTGGAAGATCTGCTCAGCGCGGAACCCGAACGCGCCGCCCACATGCGCCAGTACGCGCAAGATTTCTACAACGCCTCAAAATATCTTTTGTACAACAACAAGAAGTTTGACTAGCGCCGAATCGCTCCTCCCTTCTGAAAAATACGGAGGGCGGCTATCCCCATGACAGGCGAAGGCCGGTGTTTCCGCACCGGCCTTCGCCTTTTTGCGGCAAAAGGTTGCATTCCGCACGGGTGGGATTGCATTCCGTAATGCCTTCCGGGCCATACGGCTGTTCCCGTAATGGGGCCCCCTTCTCTCGCCAGGCAAAAGTGTATTTGATGTAAGCATATTACAAGACAAGATTCTCCCTCCCATGCCGATGGCACGTTCCATGCTTTTCTGCGGGCTGCATGCCTGCCGCCCCGGACGAAAGGGCGCCGCAGGCACGGGGCCTCGCGTCCTTTCCGAAACATCAACAGAGGGAACCTTATGCCTCACCCTACGCCACATGCCTTTTGCCTTGCTTCCGCCGGAAAACCCCTGCCCGGGGCCTGCTCCGGGCTCGCCGCCTTTCCAGCCGGGGGCAAGGGATGCCCTTCCCTGCGTGGCCTGTTCCTGTCCGGCGTGAAAGCACGGTTCGGCGCGCTCGCCCGATGCATCAGGGCGCTGGACGAAAAAACCGCCGCGCGGCTGTCTGCCGCCGAGCAGCCGCGCCGGACCGTCGAGCAACTGGAAAGGCTTCTCCCCTTGCCGGAAACGGGAACGCTGCTGCACTTTGAAGCGGGCGACGGCGGTTTTCTCGAAGCCTTTCACGCGGCGCGGCCCGGCTGGGAACTCTCGGCCATCGAATCCGGCGACGCGTTCATGCGCCTGCTCAAGAAACATTTCCTGCGTTCCGCGTACAATGCCGACTACCGGGATGCCGACATCGCCGCCCGGTTCGACCTCATCGCCGTCACCAAGCCTCTCGACGAGATCGGGAAGCCCCTCAACGCCGTCCGTTGGCTGAGCCGCCGCCTCGCGGACAACGGCACGCTGTTCCTCTGGCAGCCAGCCCCCCGTCCGGGCGCGGGGCTGCCGCTCCATAGCCTCCCGATCCGCATCGCCAACCTCACGGCCCTTTGCAAGGCCGTGGGCCTGTCCGTGGACACGATCGCCACGGAAGGCGACGCCGTCTGCCTCTGCGCGCGCAATGCGGCCCAGCGCTGAACGGTCCGGGATACCCGGCGGAAGCCGCCGCCCCAAGGATTCTTGAAGGAAAGGCGAAAAGCCCGCCCGCAGCGCGCCGAAGGGCTAAGGCCGCCCTCCCGCCCGGGAAACGGCCGCCCATAGGCCCCGGGCCGGAATAGCGGGGAGAAAAAAGGGGAAAGCCCGGCAAAAGGGCTAGACCTCCAACGGTCTCACGGCTATACACAACAGACGGAGTGTTCTTTTCACCTTTGTACCGAACGGAGTGTGCTTCAATGCAGTTGAACGGTGCCAGAATTCTCATCGAGTGTCTGATTCGCGAAGGCGTCAACATCATCTTCGGGTATCCCGGGGGGTCCGTACTGGACATCTATGATGAACTGCCCCAGTACGGCGAACAGCTACGCCACGTTCTGGTACGTCACGAACAGGCCGCCGTTCACGCCGCCGACGGATACGCCCGCGCCACGGGCAAGGTCGGCGTCTGCATGGCCACATCCGGCCCCGGAGCCACCAATACGGTGACCGGCATCGCGACCGCCTATTGCGATTCCATCCCGATGGTGATCTTCACCGGGCAGGTGCCCACCGGCCTCATCGGCAACGACGCGTTCCAGGAGGTGGACATTGTGGGCATCACACGCCCCTGCACCAAACACAACTATGTGGTGAAGGACGTGAAGGATCTCGCCAAGGTCGTGCGGCAGGCCTTTTATCTGGCCCGCTCCGGGCGTCCCGGCCCCGTGCTCGTGGACCTGCCCAAGAACGTGCTTCAGGGGGCCGCGGAATTCGTGTGGCCCGAAGACGTGAGCCTGCGCAGCTACAACCCGACCTACCGCCCCAATTACGCCCAGATCCGCAAGGTCGTGGACGCGCTCTACAACGCCGAGCGGCCCTTGCTGTTCGGCGGCGGAGGCGTGATCATGTCGAACGCCAGCGAAGAATTCCGCAACCTCGCCAAGAACCTGCACATCCCGGTGACCTGCTCCCTGATGGGCCTCGGCGCGTTCCCCTGCGATCACCCGCAGTGGCTCGGCATGCTCGGCATGCACGGGACCTATGCCGCCAACAAGGCCGTCAGCAACGCGGACCTGCTCATCGCCGTGGGCGCGCGCTTCGACGACCGCGTGACCGGGCGCCTGTCCTCGTTCGCGCCCAAGGCCACCATCGTCCATATCGACATCGACCCCACGTCGATCCACAAGAACGTCAACGTGCGTATCCCCGTGGTGGGCGACTGCCGCAACTCCCTGCTCGCCATCCGCGAGCACCTCGACGCCCGCGAACCGCTCCAGTGGAAGGAACGCTTCGCCGCGTGGCAGGCGCAGCTTGACGAATGGAAGCAGGAACAGCCTATTACGTGGACGCCGGGCGAGACGAAGATCAAGCCGCAGGAAGTCATCAAGGCCGTGGACAGGATCACGGAAGGCAAGGCCATCCTGACCACGGAAGTGGGCCAGCACCAGATGTGGGCCGCGCAGCTCTACAACTTCACGGAGCCGCGCACCCTGCTCACCTCGGGCGGCCTCGGGACGATGGGCTACGGCTTCCCCGCCGCCATCGGCGCGCAGTTCGCCTATCCCAACAAGCTCGTCATCGACGTGTCCGGCGACGGATCGTTCCAGATGAACCTTCAGGAGCTCATCACCGCCGTCAGCAACAAGCTACCCGTCAAGGTGCTGCTCCTGAACAACGGCTGTCTGGGCATGGTCCGCCAGCTTCAACAGCTCTTCTACGGGGATCGCCTCAACGCGGTGGACATCCCGGATCAGCCGGACTTCGTGAAGCTCGCCGAGGCCTATGGGGCCGAAGGCTACCGCGTCGACAAGCTGGAAGACCTTGAGCCCACGCTCCGCGCCGCCTTCGCCAGCCCGAACACGGCCATCATCGACGTGATTGTCGAGCGCGACGAGAACGTGTACCCCACCGTGCCCGCCGGGGCTTCGCTGGACGAAATGTTGCTGCTGTAACGATACGGCATATCGGGGGAAGGGAGGGCGCGCCTTCTGGAAAAGGACGGCCTCCCCCCCATTCCTCCTCTCTCCCTCCCAGCCTTTCCGGCTGGCGGGGAAACCGCCCGGAGGCCGTTTCAAGAGCGCGGGGCGCACGGGAACGGCAGCCGCGCGGAAAAACCGCAAAACAAGATGTTGGGCGCACGGAACCCGGAACGGCGTTTTTTGCCGCCGTCCGCTTTACTGCCTCCGTGCTTTACGATACGTTCAGACCCATCACCGTACCGAAAGGGGATTGTTATGACTACCGGACGTTTCCACGGCGCGTTCACCGCTCTGGTGACGCCGTTCAAGAACGGCAAGATCGATGAGGAAGCCTACCGCGAATTCATCGAATGGCAGATCGAACAGGGCATCGACGGCCTCGTGCCCTGCGGCACCACCGGCGAATCCGCCACGATGCCCCACGACGAGCACGAAGCCGCCATCCGCATCTGCGTGGAACAGGTCAACAAACGCGTTCCCGTCATCGCCGGGGCCGGCTCCAACAACACCAGCGAAGCCATTTCCCTGACCCAGTTCGCCAAAAACGTGGGCGCGGACGCCGCCCTGCACGTCACCCCCTATTACAACAAGCCCACTCAGGAAGGGTTGTACCAGCACTTCAAGACCATCTGTTCCGAAGTGTCCATGCCCGTCATCCTGTACAACGTGCCCGGCCGCACCGGCTGCAACATGAACCCCGCCACCGTGGCCCGCGTCGCCCGTGACTTTCCCGAAGTCGTCGGCATCAAGGAAGCCACCGCCGATCTCGTTCAGGTTTCGGATCTCGTCGAGCAGTGCCCCGAAGGCTTCCAGATCCTCTCCGGAGACGACTTCACCGTGCTGCCCCACATCGCCGTGGGCGGCTGCGGCGTCATTTCCGTGACCTCGAACGTCGCGCCCAAGATGATGGCTGACCTCTGCAAGGCCACCCTCGCCGGGGACATGGACGAAGCCAGACGCCTGCACTTCAAGCTCATGCCCATCAACCGGGCCATGTTCCTTGAAACCAACCCGATCCCGGTCAAGACCGCCGTGTGCATGATGCGCGGCCTTGAGCTTGAATTCCGCCTGCCCATGGTTCCGCTTATGCCGGAAAACCTTGAAAAGCTGACCAAGACGCTCAACGATTGCGGCCTGCTTCATTAATGCAAGCGTACGTAAGCGCCACGGCCTCTTCGGAGTCCGTGGCGTTTTGCGTTTGAAAACATATGCATAAAAGGAGACTTCATGGAATCGTCACTTGCCTTTACGCCGGACTTCAGCAAATCTGGGGGCCTCATCGCCGCCGTCGCGCAGGATGCGGAAACCCTTGATGTTCTCATGCTGGCGTGGATGAACCCCGAAGCATGGGAGAAGACCCTCGAAACGGGCGAGGCCCATTATTACAGCCGCAGCCGCAAATGCCTGTGGCATAAAGGGGGCACGTCGGGGCATGTGCAGAAAGTGAAGTCCATACGGCTCGATTGCGACGGCGACGCCGTCGTGCTGCTCATCGAACAGGTCGGCGGGGCCGCCTGCCACGAAGGGTACAGGAGCTGCTTCTCCCGCGAACTCCGCGGCGGCAAGGTCTCCCGCTGTTCCGAAATCATATTTGATCCCAAAGAGGTGTACAATGGCTAATCCCCTGCTCAAGCTCGGCCTTCCCAAAGGCTCTCTGGAAGATCCGACCATCGATCTCTTCGACCGCGCCGGGTGGAAGGTGCGCAAGCATCCCCGCAACTATTTCCCCGACATCAACGATCCCGAAATCACGGCCCGTCTCTGCCGCGTGCAGGAAATCCCCCTCTACATTCAGGACGGCGTGCTCGATCTCGGCCTGACCGGCAAGGATTGGGTCAAGGAAACCAAGGCCGACGTGGTGGTGGTTTCCGACCTCATCTACTCCAAGGTTTCCAACAAGCCCGCCCGCTGGGTGCTCGCCGTCGCCGACGACTCCCCCTACCAGAAGCCCGAAGACCTCGCGGGCAAGCGCGTCGCCACCGAGCTCATGGGCGTGTGCACCGAATACTTCAAGGAACGCAACATCCCGGTCAACATCAACTATTCGTGGGGCGCGACCGAAGCCAAGGTTGTGGAAGGCCTCGCCGACGCCATCGTGGAAGTGACGGAAACGGAAACCACCATCCGCGCCCATGATCTCCGCGTCATCGACGAAGTGCTGGTGACGAACACGGTGCTCATCGCCAACGCCGCCGCCATGCAGGACCCGGAAAAGCGCCGCAAGATCGAGCAGATCGATCTGCTCCTCCAAGGCGCGCTGCGGGCCGAGTCGCTCGTCTGCCTCAAGATGAACGCCCCCGCCGCCAAGCTGGACGCCGTCCTCGCCCTGCTGCCCTCCCTGAACTCCCCCACCGTCGCCCCGCTCCAGAACGGCCAGTGGCTTTCCCTCGAAACGGTGGTCAGCACCGGCATCGTCCGCGACCTCATCCCCCAGCTCCGCGAAGCCGGAGCCGAAGGGATTCTGGAATACGCGCTGAACAAGGTTATCTAGGGGGAAATGCCTCCGGCGGGCAGGGCTCCGCCCTGCACCCGCTGGGGGGCGAGCCGCCCCCCAGACCCCGGCATAACGGCGGACGCAAAAGGGTTCCGCATCCAGCTTGCGCTGGACACGGAACCCTTTTGCGTCCGCCGTCTTGTCTTCGTCG
>USCL01000133.1 GCA_900553145.1 uncultured Desulfovibrio sp. | reverse complement strand
GGCGATGGACGTCGTGTTTTTCCATCTCTTCGCGGACAATGGATAACAGGCTTGTAACGACAGACATTTCGTGCATGGCAGAACTTCTCTGGTTGATTCCTGGGACAGGGTTCGGCAGCTCTCGGACAAGCGCACAGGGAAGAAGTGTAGGCGAAAAAGATTGGTGAGTCCAGCCGGGCGGATGAGAAGGAGAGACGTGCTTGACCGTTGCCGGAGGCAGGCGTAGGTCACACGGACAGCCGCTGAGCGGCATCCTTTTTCGGAGGTCATGATGAAGAAGATCGACGCGCATGCGCATGTGGGCTATTTCGGCGGATGGGCCGATGTGGGGTATACGGACGAGCAGATGGTCGCCGAGATGGATCAGTACGGCATCGAGAAATCCGTCGTCAGTTATATGGACAATGCGGTTGTGGAACAGGCCGTAAAGCGTTTTCCGGATCGGTTTGTGGGGCTTACGTGGGCCAATCCCTACGAAGGGGACAAAGCCGTCGAAACGGTTGTCCGCGAAGCCCGCGAGTGCGGTTTTCAGGGAATCAAGCTGCATCCCCTTCTCAATGCCTTCACAGCCAACGACGCCGTGGTGCACCCATTGATGGAAGTCGCGCAGCAGATGGGTTTGCCCGTATTCATCCACTCGGGCCATCCGCCTTTTTCCCTTCCCCACAGCATCATTCAGCTTGCGGAAGATTTTCCGAAAGTACGGATCGTGATGGTGCACATGGGGCATGGAAACGGCATCTACATTCAGGCCGCCATCGATCTTTCCAAGAAGCACGACAATGTGTACCTCGAAACGTCGGGTATGCCCATGCACACCAAAATTCGGGAGGCCTACAATACGGTCGGCAGTGAGCGGGTTTTTTGGGGCAGCGATGCGCCGTTCCACCATTACCGCGTGGAAATGTTGCGGACGGAAGTCTGCGGGTTGCCGGAGAGCGCTCTTGAGAAGATTTTTTACGGCAACATCAAGAGTTTTTTAGCCCTCTAGCCGATACCTCCCAAAGACGAAAAGCCCCGCATGAAACGGGGCTTTTCGTCATCTGGAAGAAAAAATCAGCAGAAGGGCCAGCGCGGTGAAGATACAGGCTGTAATCCGGTTCAAGATGATCTGCCCCCGGATGGAGGCGTTGAACCATTCGGCAAGCCTGCCGCCGAGGAATGAAACGCCCCCAAAGACAATCAACGTGGCGAGCTGAAAAAGGAAACCCAGCGTGATGATCTGAAGCGGAACGTTTCCGAGTTCGGGTTTCGCAAATTGCGGCAGGAAAGCAAGGAAGAAAAGCGTGACCTTGGGGTTGGTG
Source organism: uncultured Desulfovibrio sp. (assembly GCA_900553145.1). GTDB lineage: Bacteria > Desulfobacterota > Desulfovibrionia > Desulfovibrionales > Desulfovibrionaceae > Bilophila. The sequence continues at coordinate 8,549 of USCL01000133.1, read as the reverse complement.
ATGTTCATGATCACGCCACGCCGGTATAAGGCCCCGTATCCGGGAAACTGGCTCCGCTCCAGCCACGCCCTGGACGCGCCGCTGCGGAAGGAAAGCCACGCGAGATACAGCAGGTAGGCCGCCCCGGCGCACTTCAGGAGCGTAAAAGCCATTTCGGATGTTTGGAACAACGCCGCTATGCCGAGGGCGACGGCTGCCGTGTGCCCGCAGAGACCGGTTATCAAGCCCAGCGTTGTGACAATCCCGGCCCGGAACCCATAGAGGGCCGACTGCGTCAAAACGAAAATGTTGTCGGGGCCCGGGGCCAGGCCCATGATGATGGCGGTGACGAAAAACGCTCCGAGGGTTTCAAGAGGCAGCATGTTCACATTCCCTATGGCATTGATGTGTATGACAGGCCGTATCTCTAATGCCTCAAAGCGGAAAAGGCAAATCCAAACCGGCGGCAGGGCGGATCAGCCAAGCTCCATATGCCGGTGCTCTACGGAGACAGCATAGTCTTGCCGTTTCAATGCCCGCATAAGCGCTTCTGTCATCGCCACGGAGCGGTGCTTCCCTCCTGTGCAGCCCAGTGCGATTGTAATGCGGTAGCGGCCTTCAGCATCGTAAAGCGGCAGAAGAAAAATCAAAAAATCAATAAGCCGTTTTTTGAATTCCTTCCCCGAGGGCTCGCTGAAAACATATTCGGCTATGGCGCTCTCCTTTCCCGTTCGGGGGCGCAATTCTTCAACGAAATAGGGATTGGGGAGGAAGCGGAGATCGAAAACCAGATCCGCCTCACGGGGGACGCCGTATTTGAATCCGAAGGAAACGAGATTGACTTTGATATTGCGAAGGCGTTCTTGGGCGCTGTTCCATTTACGCTGGATAACGCGCCGCAAGTCATGGATGGAAAAGGAAGATGTATCGATGACGTTATCAGCGATTTCCCTGACGGGGGCAAGGCGCTCCATTTCTTCGCGTACGGCCCGTTCCAAGCCGACGCCTTCCCGTTCAAGCGGATGGGGACGGCGGGTTGTGGCGTAGCGCCGCATGATGACGGCCGGGTCCGCCTCCAGATAAATGATCTTTGTACGGAACCCCATACTGGAAAGCCGATGTAAAGCCTGATCAAGCTCAGTCATAAACTCGCTGCGGCGCTGATCGAAACCGAGAGCAATCCCATTGGAATGTTCGACGGATGGGTTTTGCAGGAGGCGCACCATTTCCGGCATGAGCCCCGGAGGCACCCCGTCCGCCGTAAACAGGCGCATGTCCTCAAAGACGTGCAACACGGTGCTTTTGCCCGCGCCGGAGAGTCCGGTGATGATGAAAATCGGCTTATCCGTATTCGGCTTGGAGAGTTCGGAAGCGGAATCCGTCGATTTTTCCGTGGCGTGTTCGGGGAGGAGAGGCTTATCCGTCATATCCTTTTCCATGGTAACAGGAAGCCCGTCCGGTGATGATTCCCCGGACGGGCTTGTTAAAATCGCTTTGCGCTATCGGCACAAGCCCTAGAAAATGGGATCTATCAGACCAAGGTTACCGTTCTTGCGCCGGTAGATGACATTGATGCGATCATTTTCCGAATTCAGGAACGTGAGGAACTCAAAGTCGTGCGCATCAAGCTGCATGGCCGCTTCGTCAGGGCTCATGGGCTTGGGAGAAAAATGGTCGCGCCCGGTAATCGTGCGTTCGCCATCTTCCTCAGTTACTTCAAACGTATATACATCAATGTCGTTTGTGCGTCCCTTGCGCTGGATTTCCTTGTTGCGGGAAACAAACTTCTTAACCTGAGCTTCCAGCTTGTCAAGAACAAGGTCGATGGAGGCGTACATATCTTCCGAGACTTCGCTGGCGGCAATATTGATGCCGTCACCGGTGAGCTGAACTTCCACGCGCTGACGGAACTTGTCGACCGCCATGTTCACCTGTGCATCGAGAGCGGGATTCTTGCCAAAGAACCTTCCCAGCTTTTCCATGCGGCGGCGGGCATACTTACGCAGATGTTCAGACGGTTCGAAATTCTTGAAAGTAAAGGAAATGTGCATGAAGCCTCCTTTGGCTGATAACCGGTCCGCACAGCAAATACCGAGATATCCGCAACGGACATTGCTTTGTCAGGCATGACTCCTTTACAACAACCTTTTGGGGGTCCTGTCAAGGGCCCTCAGGGCTGCCCCGGACGGCTAAAAATGGGCCTTTCTCCGGGATGAGGAAGGAATATCCATTGCCATCCGGTACTTGGCTACGGTTCTCCGGGCTATGTTCACCTTCAAGTGTTCCTTGAGAATTTCACCGATGCGCTCATCAGAGAGAGGATTTTTAGGATCCTCTTCGCTGATGCATTTTTTGATGAGCGCCTTAACGCTCTCCGAGCCTACCTGACTTCCATCGTCCAGTTCCAGCGCACTGTTGAAGAAGAACTTGAGTTCGTACACACCGAAGGGCGTCGCCACATATTTATTGGTAGTGATGCGGCTGACTGTGGATTCGTGCATGCCGATATCATCGGCGATATCTTTCAGGATGAGCGGCTTGAACTTGCTGACCCCTTCTTCAAAAAAACCGCGCTGGTGTTTCACAATACTTTCAACGACTTTATACAACGTCCGCTGCCTTTGGTGCAGGCTTTTGATAAGCCAGGCCGCGGAACGGATTTTTTCGTTAAAGTATTCTTTTTCTTTGCTGGAAGCGCTTTCAGAAGCGTTTTCATAAACGGGGCTCAAGTGCAGGTTCGGCAGGCCGTCCTCATTGAGGACGATGAGGAACTCTCCATCAAGCTTGTAGACAAAGACGTCAGGGCTGACAAAGGTGGAAACGCCTTCGCCAAAACTCGCTCCGGGCATGGGATCCAGGGATTGGATGATATCCAAATATTCCTTGAGTTCATCCATGTCCAAGCGGAATTTGCGGAGCAGTGGCTTGTATCTATGGGCTTCCAGATCTTCAAGGTGATCACGCACGAGATCGACGAGGATCTGATCCCTGTCATATCCCAGCGCTTTTATCTGGATGAGGAGGCATTCTTGCGGAGTCCGGGCGGCAACACCCACCGGATCGAAAAGCTGGATGGCCTTGAGAACCGTTTCCACGTTTTCGGCGTTGGGCCATGTTTTGTCTTTCGCTTCCCCAGCCGATGTCTCGCCAGCGAAATCCGCGCGGGCCATTTCCGCCATTTCCTCAAGCGATGCCTGAAGATAGCCTGATGAAGAGAGATTTCCGATGATAATTTCGCCGAGCTCTTTTTGGTCGTCGGAAAGGGAGGAGAGGCGGAGCTGCCACATGAGGTGGCTTTCAAGGGTTGGGCTGGAGGCGTATCTGGCCTCCAATGAGCTCATTTCTTCGGGGAGTTCGTAATCTCTGGGCTGTACTTGCTGCGGGGTGCTCGCAAATTCTCCGAGATAGTCTTCCCAATCTTCGGATCGGGCCACTTCCCGGTCATATGTAGCCTCATCTCGCGGGGATTCGGGGCGGGCTTCTGCGGGCGGCTCATTGGAAGGTTCGTCCTGCATTTCTTCAAGGAACGGGTTTTCCAGCAGCTCCCGCTGGACCGTTTCCACAAGCTCCAAGCGGGATAGCTGCAACAAGCGGATAGCCTGCTGCAATTGTGGTGTCATCACCAGCTGTTGTGAAAGTTTAAGCTGCTGTCTGAGTTCCAATGCCATGCAAATATCCCGTTGTCATAAGAGTCTGTCCAACCCGCAGGCATACCTTGTGAAAGGAGGGTAGCCGACGGTAACCGTCAGGCGAAGATCAACCGGGCATCTTCATTCCTTACATGCAGGGATTATGCCACATGCTTAGAGATGTTGCAAGAACAGGGAGCCTTTTTTTCTTCTATTCTTTTCTTGAAGATGAGCATGGGATGAAAAAGAAATGAGAAAAAGACTGGTTATCGCATTATTCCAAGAAAAAAAGATCGGTACCGGAGTACTCGATCTTTTTTTCTAATCATAGGCGGTGACGGGATATAATGCCTCAGAGCGAGAAGCTTTCCCCAAGATAAACGCTGCGTGCCTGTTCGTTATTGACGATGGTTTCCGGTGTCCCTGAAAGGACGACCTGCCCCTGCACCATGAGGTAGGCCCGGTCACAAATCGTTAGTGTTTCACGGACATTGTGGTCTGATATGAGAACGCCGATCCCGCGATCGCGCAAAGCGCGCACGAGGCCTTGAATGTCGCCCACCGCAAGAGGATCGATACCGGCAAACGGTTCGTCCAGCAGAACGAATTTCGGTTCCCGGATAAGGGCACGGGCTATTTCCAGCCTCCGGCGCTCTCCGCCGGACAGATGCATGGCGTGGGACTTTTCCAGCCGGGTGAGGCCGAAATCTTCAAGCAGCAAGTCCGCCTTCTCTTTCTGGGCTTTGCGGGAAAGGCCCGTATGTTCCAGAATGATTTGAAGATTTTGACGCACAGTAAGTTTTCTGAAAACGGAACTTTCCTGCGGGAGGTAGGAAATGCCCACACGTGCGCGCTCGTGAAGCGGCCATGTGCCGATATCTTGATCCTCGAGGAGGACCCGCCCGGAAGACGGTTTAATGATCCCCGTCAGCATATAGAACGAGGTGGTCTTACCCGCCCCGTTCGGGCCAAGCAGGCCGACGATTTCCCCTTGGTTTACCTCGGGGGAAACACCGCGTACGACCTCGCGCTGGCCGTACCATTTGCGCAAGTCAACGCCGGACAATCGGGCCATCAGCGGTTCCCCCGGATCGGGCTGGAGTTCTTGGAACCGGAAAAGACCGCTTCGACGCGCTTCTTGGAGCCGCCCATCACTTCACTGCGGTTTTCTTCCGTGAAGTACTTGATGGTTTCCCCGGTAACGGTATTTTCGCCATCCGTCAGGCGAGGATCGCCTTCCATGAGAAGGACGCCATCGTCCATCGTATAGGTCGCCTTCGCGCATGTCCCGTTGCGGTTTTCGCTCTTCATACGCACATTCCGTTCGGCGACGATACGATCGACGTCACCGGCGGCCATTCCGGCAGGCATGCCGCCTTTTTCACCTTCTTTTTTCTGATCGCCGTCTTTGGGGGGCTTCAAATAAACGGTGATCCGATCGGCCCATATTTCAATATCCGGGCGCACGACGTGCACATTTTTATCAAAGACGACAAGCTGCTTTTCAGCAAGGTAGGTCAGTTGATCGGACGTGATCCGCGTTTCGACGTTTTTGGCGGGTTTGGGAGGCGTCACAGGAGCCGCCCACAGCGGGGCGGAGCAGAGCAGGCTCAAACTCAGTGTGGTTATGCCCAAAAAAAAGTTTTTCATGGTTTGTTCCTAACTGGAAAACGTAGGGTCCATAAGAGGTTTATTGTATCGCTGGCTGAGGGGAACTTGCCGGAGTATTCCCGTGCGATTCGCTTGGGGAGGGTGCCGCATCGTCACTCGAGCCTTCGGGGCGGGGCTTGAGTATAACCAGCACGCCTTCCGAACCATGCATTTCGTTGGTGGCAAGATCCCAAGTAAAAAATGTGGCTGTGCCGGATGCCGTAGGGCTTTCAAGAGCGGCCCCCTCGGGGAACGTCATGAGGCGTTTATTGGCATCGTAGTTCATGCGTGAACTGGTGATGACGTCATCATAGCGGGTGATAACGACATCGTCCCAAAGCGTGAGAAAACGCTGGTTGTCGGTGATCCTCCCCAGCTGGGCCTGCACGTCGAGAACGTCATCGCCCGGATTGCTTGCGGAGCCTTCGCCAAGCGCATAGCGGACGACCGGCTTATCCACATCGATCGTGTCGCCGTTTTGGGACATGTGGGCCCAACTGGCCTTGAGGCGCCACAGTTCCAAGCCTTTATTCCCTTGGAACAGGTTGATCCCCTTGATTGCCAAGCCCGCCACTTCCTCCAGCGGGTTGCCGGATTGCGTAGCCTTCCCTTGGAGTTTTGCCCCATCAAGGGATTTGATGCCGCCCGTGTTGGCGACATCCAGCAACCTGCCGATCAGCGTTGTTTCGCCGTCACGTTTTGCGGCATACCAACCGCCACCGGCAAGGAGCGCCACTACAGCGGCAATGAGCAGGATTCGCGACCGTTTCATTCCAGGCGCATCCAGTGCTCAAGCAGAGCATCCCGTTTTCCCTGGCACGTCAGCAGCAGATCGACGAATTCCCGGACAGCGCCGCATCCGCCCTCTTTTTGCGTCACGAAACGCGCCAGCTTTTTTACGTCCGGCATGGCGTTCGCGACAGCGGCGGGCAATCCTACGCGCGACATTGGGGCAAGATCGACCCAGTCGTCTCCGAGATAGGCGATTTCATGCCACTCAAGAGACATCCGTTTGCGCATGCCGTCAAGGATAGTACATTTATTGTCGGCCCCGCCATGATACTCCGTCACGCCAAGGACTTCCAGCCTTCTCTCGACACAGGGCACGTCCATGCCGGACAGGACGGCCACCTCAATGCCAGCCGCTTTGGCCAGCCGGATACCGATGCCGTCGAGGACATGGAAACGCTTCATGGCCAAGCCGTTGGCGTCATAATAAAGGCCGCCGTCCGTCATGACGCCGTCCACGTCCAGAACAAGAAGCCGGATGCGTTTGGCGAGACTTTCGATCGAATCGCGGCGAGGGGCCGGGGATTGGCCGGGAGTGCCTGTTCCATCGGAAAATAAGGTATTACAAGTCATAAGGAACATTCCATATGGCTGAAAGTTGCTTCAGGAGCGCCGGGAGTTTGGCTACGGGCCAGCTGTTGGGGCCATCGCACAGGGCCTTGTCGGGATCAGGGTGGCATTCCATGAAAATGCCGTCCACACCGGCCCCCGCCGCGGCACGGGCCAGAGTCGGCACGTGGTGCCGCTCTCCGCCTGAGCAGCTGCCTTGCCCGCCGGGGAGCTGGACGGAGTGCGTCGCGTCGAAGATGACGGGGACGCCCAGCGAACGCATGATGGGGATGGAACGGAAATCGACCACGAGGTTATTATACCCGAAAGAAGCCCCCCGTTCCGTCAGAAGGACGCGTTCATTGCCCGCTGCGACCACTTTATCGCGCACGGGGCCCATATCCCACGGAGCCACGAACTGGCCTTTTTTGACGTTGACGACCCGGCCCGTCCGAGCCGCGGCTGCGAGCAGGTCGGTTTGGCGGCACAGGAACGCGGGGATCTGGAGGATATCCGCCACTTCGCCGACAGGGGCGGCCTGTTCGGGAAGATGGATGTCCGTTACGACGGGCAAGCCTGTCTCTTCCTTGATCCGGGCCAGCCACTCCATGCCCTTGGCCAAGCCCGGGCCGCGGAAGCCTTTGCCCGAAGTCCTGTTGGCCTTGTCCCACGAACTCTTGAAGACGGCGAACAAACCGGCTTCCCTGCTGGCTTCGGCTACGGCATGCGCCGTGTCCAGCGCCAATTCGAAACTTTCGAGGGCACAGGGACCCGCAAAGATAAAATGGTCCTTCCGAAGCTGGGAGTAGAGCTCGTCCGGTGTCATCATGGGCATTCCTCGAAATTGAAAGGGTTCTCGCCAGGAGACGACCTTGCGGTCATCCCGGATTTATCGCCGGAATGACCGCAAGGAATAGGTGTTGCAAACGGAAAAGGCTACTTCTTGCGAACCGTGCAGGCCGCACGGATGAAGTCCTTGAACAACGGATGGGGCTTCATCGGGCGGGACTGGAATTCGGGATGGAACTGACAGCCAAGGAACCACGGATGCTCGGGGATTTCGACGATTTCCACCAGAGTCCCGTCCGGCGACTGGCCGCTGAAGACCATCCCCATGTCCGCGAGGCGTTCGCGGTAGGCGTTGTTGAATTCATAACGATGGCGGTGACGTTCGTTGATATTGGCCGTCTTGTAGGCCTCAAAGGCGTGCGTGCCTTCCGAAATGGCGCAGGGATACGCGCCGAGGCGCATGGTCCCGCCCTTGTCGCTCTCCGCATCGCGGCGTTCCACGGCCTTTTTGCGGAAATCGTACCATTCGGTCATCAGGTAAATGAGCTTGTCTTTGGCGAACGGATTGAATTCTTCCGAGTTGGCGTCTTCAATGCCGACGACGTGGCGGGCAAATTCAATGACCGCACACTGCATGCCGAGGCAGATCCCGAAGAAGGGAACATTGTTTTCGCGGGCGTAGCGGATGGACTCGATTTTCCCTTCAACGCCGCGATACCCGAAGCCGCCGGGCACGAGGATGCCGTCAGCGCCCTTGAAGGTTTCGGCGACGTTCTCGGGGGTCACTTCTTCGGAATTCACATAGCGCAGATCCACAGCGACCCGGTTGGCGATGCCGCCGTGCACAAGGGCTTCGTGGAGGCTCTTGTAGGCTTCCTTCAGCTCGACGTATTTGCCGACGATGGCGATGGTGACCCGGCCCTGCGGATTTTTGGCGTTGTGGACGAGCTCTTCCCACGGTTCAAGCTTGGCGTTTCGGGCGGGCAGGCGCAGCATGATGGCGACCTTCTGGTCCAGCCCTTCTTCATAAAGCTTCAAGGGAAGCTCGTAGATGTTGCTCACATCCACGGCGGAGAACACGGCGTCCTTGTCCACGTTGCAGAAGAGGGCGATCTTGGCGCGGAGGGTCTTTTCGCCCTCCTTGAACTCGCCTGCACGCATCCG
>USCL01000132.1 GCA_900553145.1 uncultured Desulfovibrio sp. | reverse complement strand
GAGGGGAAGCCTTTCTTCAGAAAGGTTTCCCCTCCCTTCCCCCAAACGTCCCATTCCGCTAAAACATCTGCTTCAGCAAATCCTCGCCGCGGGTGTTCACGCCGGAAATGGCTTCCTCAGACGTGCTGGAGCCGGGCTCCGTTCCCGTATAGAAGGGAAGGCGCAGGCCGCCGCTTTCCACGAGGTGCCCACTGTAGGGATCCACGTTCGCAAAGGAAATCCCGTCCGGCACGTCGAAGTCGTCCGGCGGATAGGCCTGGAACGCCGACTTCGCGTACTCGACGAAGATCGGCAGAGCCATGCTGCCGCCCGTGCCGCTGCGGCCCATCGTCCGGGGCTGGTCGTACCCGACGTACATGCCCGTCACGAGATGCGGCGTAAAGCCGATGAACCACGCGTCTTTCCAGTCGTTGCTGGTCCCGGTCTTGCCCGCGACGGGACGCCCGAGCACTTTGGCTTTCGTCGCCGTGCCCGCGTTCACCACTTCCTTGAGCAGGTAGGACATTACATAGGCGTTCTGTGGGGAAATGGCGTCGCGCAGGTCGGGCTGCGACTCATAAATGGCCTCGCCCCAGAAGTTCTTGACCGAGAGGATGAACCGCGCCTTGCTGACCATGCCGCCGTTGGCGAAGGCGGTATAGGCCTGCGTCATGTTCAGGGGCGTGACCGCGACCGCGCCGAGGCTGACCGAGAGCACTTCGGGGAAATGGGGCTCAAGCTCCAGATCCTTGGCCCGCTCGATGACCTTCTGGATGCCCATCTGCTGCACCACGCGGATGGTGCACAGGTTGCGGGACAGGGCCAGCGCCGTACGCAGCAGGAGCGGCCCCTTGAAGTTCTTCTCGTAGTTGCTCGGGCGCCACACGTCGCCGCTCTCGAGGAACTGCACCACGGGCGCGTCGAGGATGACGGAAGCCGCCGTAAAACCGTTGTCCAGCGCGGCGGAATAGACGATGGGCTTAAAGGAAGACCCCGGCTGCCGGAACGCCTGCGTCGCGCGGTTGAACTGGCTCTCCTGAAAACTGTAGCCGCCGACCATCGCCACCACGTCGCCCGTCTCGGGCTCGATGGAAATGAGCGCGCCCTGCAATTCGGGGACGCTCTGGAGCGACAGAGGGACAGGCTTGTTCAGCTCGGCCTCGTCCGGATTGTACGGGGCCTTGGGGGAGCTGACGGCGGCCACCCAGACGACGTCGCCGGACTCAAGGAACTTCTGCTTGCTGCGGAGCGCCTTCTTCGCCCAGCTCAACTGCGCGTTGTCGATGAACCCGCTGTATTTGCCGAGGCGGATATCCACGCCCTTGTCCGTGATCCGGGTGACGATGCCCTTGACCCGTTCGCCGTTCGCCAGCATGTCGGGGGAGAAATGCGATTTCTCGATGCGTTCTTTCAAATCCGCGGCGGGGATCTTCTCCACCGGGCCCTGCCAGCCCTGACGCCGGGTAAAGTCTTCCAGACCCGAACGCAGGGCCTCGTCCGCCGCCATCTGCGCGGGCGGGCTCATGGCCGTCTGCACGGTAAAGCCCATCTGATATACGGCGTCCTCGCCGTATACGGGCAGCTCGATGCCCAGCTTTTTGGCGTTTTCCTCACTGAACAGATCGATGAGCTGACGCCGCACCTCTTCCAGATACCACGCCCCCTGACGGCCCATGCCGTCCGCCATCTGCTTGAACACCAGCGGCTGCTTGAGCGCGGCGTCGTACTCGGCCTCGGTGATCCAGTTGAGCTCGCGCAGGCGGCGCAGCACGTAATGCTGGCGGCTGATGGCGGCGCTGGGGTCACGGTAGGGGTTGCTCTGGGAGGGGGCCTTGGGCAGGCCCGCGATGATGGCGCATTCGGCCAACGTAAGATCCTTGGCGTTCTTCCCGAAATAGGTACGCGCCGCGGCCTCCACGCCATACGCGTTGGCCCCGAGGAACGTCTGGTTCAGATAGATCGTCAGGATTTCATCTTTGGAAAGGTAGTGCTCCAGACGGTACGCAAGGATGGCTTCCTTGATCTTGCGCTCATAGCTGCGTTCGGGCGTCAGGAGCAGACGCTTGATCACCTGCTGGGTGATGGTGCTGCCGCCCTGCCGCTTCGTGCCGGACTGGAGGTTGATGAGGAAAGCGCGGAAAATGGCGACCGGGTTCACGCCCTCATGTTCATAAAACTCAGCGTCCTCAGCGGCCAGAAAGGCCTTGGGGAGCATCTTCGGCATCTGATCGAGCGAAATGAGGAAGCGGTTTTCCCGATAAAAAGAACCGATGACGCTCCCGTCACGCGCCAGAACGGTGGTCGTGAGTGCGGGACGGTAATCGGCGATACGGGTAAACCCCGGCAAATCCCGGACAGCCCAAAAATAGACGCCTGCCACGGCTGCGAGGCCAAGGGCCACGAGCACACCGATAATGGTTCCAAAAAGAAAAAACGCTCTCTTCATGAGCAAGGCGATACCCTGTTTCCGCCCCTGCGTAAAGAGCGCGGCACAAAATCAAAAAAACGGAATCGGAAGGGGATTCCGGGCATTGCTTCCGCCAATCCTCAAGATCCGCTTGGGAAAACGCTTGGAGGGAGGCTCGACTTTCCGGCGTTCCTGCTCTAAAGTCGTCTGCTCTGAACAAGCCTCTTCATCATCCGGGGAGCCCCGGAGCCGCCCCCGGTCCGCCGGAGGCCCAAGGAGTCATCATGACATGCCGTTTGCTGTCGCTGTCGTCAAAAGCCATGTGGCCGGAACTGCTGCAGCTTTTGGAAAACCGCGACAACCCCGATCAGACCGTGGAAACGGACGTGCGCGCCATGCTGGACGCGGTCCGCAAGGGTGGAGACAGCGCCGTCCTCGAATATGTCCGGCGGTTCGACTGCCCGGACATGCGGCCTCCCCTGCGCGTGCCCGCCGAAGATCTGGAACGGGCCGCCCGCGACATCCCCGCCGAAAGCCTTGACTGCATCAGGCAGGCCGCCGACAACATCCGCGCCTTCCATGAAGCGCAGAAAGACCGTTCGTGGTTCCTCACCCGCGACGACGGCACGATCCTCGGCCAGAAGATCGAAGCCGTGGACCGAGCCGGGCTCTATGTCCCCGGCGGCCGCGGCGGCAACACGCCGCTCATCTCCAGCCTGCTCATGACCGCCATCCCGGCGCAGGCCGCGGGCGTGCGAGAAATCGCCGTGGTCACCCCGCCCCGCGCCGACGGAACCCTCAATCCGCATATCCTCGCCGCCGCGCACCTGCTCGGCGTGCATGAAATCTACCGCATGGGCGGGGCGTGGGCCATCGCCGCCCTCGCCTACGGCACGGAAACCGTGGCGCCCGTGGACGTCATCGCCGGGCCGGGCAACATCTGGGTGACCACCGCGAAACGCCTCGTGCAGGGCCGGGTGGGCATCGACATGATCGCCGGACCGAGCGAAGTGCTCGTCCTTGCCGACGATTCCGCCAACCCCGAGTGGCTCGCCGCCGACATGCTTTCGCAGGCCGAGCACGACGCGCTGGCCTCCGCCATCTGCATCACGGACAACGAAACGCTGGCCCATGCCGTCATCGCGGAACTGGAACGCCAGTCCGCCACCCTGCCCCGCGCCGACATCGTGCGCAAATCGCTGGCCGACTGGAGCGCCGTGGTCCTCGTGCCGGATATGGACGCCGCCGTCGAGCTCGCCAACCGCGTGGCCCCCGAACACCTCGAAGTGCTGATGCGCGAGCCGTGGTCCGTGCTGCCCCGCATCCGCCATGCGGGCGCGGTCTTCCTCGGCCCCTACGCGCCGGAACCCCTCGGCGACTACTTCGCCGGGCCCAACCACGTGCTACCCACGCTCGGCACGGCGCGCTTCTCCTCCGCCCTTTCCGTGCAGACCTTCTGCAAACGCACCAGCATCATCGCCGCCAGCCCCGCCTTCGCCGCCGCCAACGCGGACGCCGTGGCCCGGCTCGCCCGCATGGAGCAGCTCGAAGCCCATGCCCGCTCGATGGAATGCCGGAAACGATAACATTTCGTCAACGTTCAACCCGCGCCAATGCCCAAAGGACGTCACATGAAAGTCACGACCAAGACCGACATCAAGGAATTCCCCTTGCTCAACCGGGGTAAGGTCCGCGATATTTACGATATCGACGACTCCACCCTGCTCATCGTCACCACGGACCGCATGTCCGCCTTTGACGTGATCATGAACGAACCGGTCCCCTACAAGGGCGTCATCCTCAATCAGATCACCCTGTTCTGGATGAAAAAATTCGCCCACCTCGTCAAGAACCACCTCATCGAGAGCGACGTGGACAAGTTCCCCGCCGCGCTGGCCCCCTACCGTGAAGAGCTGGAAGGCCGCTCGGTCCTCGTGAAGAAGGCCAAGCCCCTGCCGGTGGAATGCATCGTGCGCGGCTACATCACCGGCTCCGGCTGGAAGGACTACAAGGCCACCGGTTCCGTCTGCGGCTACAAGCTGCCCGAGGGCCTGCTGGAATCCGCCCGCCTCGAACAGCCGCTGTTCACCCCGTCCACCAAGGCGGAACTCGGCGAGCACGACGAGAACATCTCCACGGCCCGCGCCGCGGAAATCCTCGGCAAGGACATCGCGGATCAGGTCGAGCACCTCGCCCTGACCATCTTCAAGGAAGGCCGCGCATGGGCTGAAAGCCGCGGCATCATCATCGCGGACACCAAGTTCGAATTCGGCATGGTCAACGGCGAGCTGACCCTCATCGACGAAGTGCTGACGCCTGACTCCTCCCGTTTCTGGCCCGCCGAAGGCTACAAGCCCGGCCAGAGCCAGCCGAGCTTCGACAAGCAGTACCTCCGCGACTGGCTGTCCGCGCAGCCGTGGGACAAGACCCCGCCGCCGCCCGCCCTGCCCAAGGAAGTCGTCGAAGCCACCCAGCGGAAGTATCTCGAAGCTTACCGCACCCTGACCGGCTCCGAGCTTGCCCTCTAATGTGAAATGAGGGAAAACCGGAGGAGGGAAGCCTTGCCTGCCTTCCTCCGGACGCGCGGTGCGGGCCGTACCAGCCCGAAAATTTCGGCTGGCGGAAAGCCCGCGGCGGAAACGCCCCGGGCAGGGACGGGCCCATTCGGCCAGCCCGCGGAACGTTCCGCATCACCCATTACCGGCCTCTTCGCGGCTCGGAAACCGCCTTTACCGCCGACAGCGGAAAGGAGATTCCCGGATCGTTCCGGTTTGCCTGTTACCAGGGAGCCTCTTCCCCGGCCGCCGGAGGCCTCTTTTCCATCAAGTACCAACCACGAGGAAATCATGCTGTTGAAAGACAAAAAGTGCCTCATCTTCGGGGTAGCCAACAACAGAAGCATCGCGTACGGAATCGCTTCCTGCTTTAAGGAACAGGGCGCCCGGCTGGCGTTCAGCTATGCCGGCGAAGCCATCCACAAACGCGTGGAGCCCATCTCCGAAGAACTCGGCGGCGAGTTCATCTTCCCCTGCGACGTGACCAGCGATGAGGAAATCGCCGCCGCCGCCGCGCTCGTGAAGGAAAAATGGGGCGGCGTGGACGTGCTCGTCCACTCCGTCGCCTTCGCCAACCGCGAAGACCTGACCAAGCGCTTCATCGAAACCTCCCGCGACGGTTTCGCCACGGCCCTGAACGTCTCGGCCTATTCCCTGACCGCGCTCTGCCACGCCTTCGAGCCCATGCTGAACCCCGGCGCTTCCGTGCTCACCATGACCTACTACGGCGCTCAGAAGATCATCACCAACTACAACGTGATGGGCGTGGCCAAGGCCGCGCTTGAAGCTTCGGTCCGCTACCTTTCCGTCGATCTCGGCGCAAAGGACGTGCGCATCAACGCGATCAGCGCCGGCCCCCTCAAGACGCTGGCTTCCTCGGGCATCTCCGACTTCAAGCAGATCTTCAACCACATTGAAGAACATGCCCCCCTCCGCCGCAACGTGACCACCGAAGACGTGGGCAAGGCCGCCGTCTTCCTCGCTTCCGATCTCGGCTCCGCCGTGACCGGCGAAATCATGTTCGTGGACTGCGGCTACAACAATCTGGGCATCTAGCATGTCCGCCCTGCTGACGCTCGTTTTTCTCGTCGCCGTCGTCTGGCTGCTGGCCAGAGCGGAGGAAAAAGGCGTGCTGCACATCGGCGGGTGCCCCTGCTGCCATCAAGGGCGTCACAAAAAACGCCCATGACCGCAGGCACCCGCGCGGCTCACAAACGGGTTCAACACGCAAAAAAGGCGGCGTCCTTCGGAACGCCGCCTTTTTGTCGTCTAAGCACTATGGGAACTAGTGGGAGCCGCAGCTGCCGGAGGAACAACTGCCGCCACAACTGCTCCCGCCCGTATTGGCAAGGGGGATTTCGGGTTCGACGGAAAAGCCCATGTACGTCAGATCGATGCTTACGCCGCCCACCGTTTCAAGAAGATCGCTGGCGATGCAAAAGGTAAATCCGTCCTGCTCAAAAACCTTGTCTTCGGGAGTAGGCTCATCCAGAGCCAGAGCGAGGCGCGGGCCGCGTCAGCCGCCGGCGGCGAGATACACGCGGATAGGCGTTTTTTCCTTGTCGGCAAAATACGCTTCCAGCTCGTGGGAAGCCGTTTCGCTAATCGTAAACATGAGTGTTTCCTCCGGAATAAATGATGAAGAGGGGAAACGGACAGATGCGGAAAGCGCCATATCCGTCTTCTTCAAAAGTAATGTGCAAAAGCCAAATGGCAAGGGAACCTTTCGCTACGGCTTTTCTCACGGAATCGCCTTTTGCGCAACGAAAACCCTGCCGGGTGGCGCGCTCGCAAGGCTTGACCGGCACGGGAGGCCCTCGGGACGCCCACGGGGCTCAAATCAATGGCAGCCGCCGGAGCTGCCGCAGCCGCCGCAGCAGGACGAGCAGCCGCCGCCATTGCCGCCGGTCGGCAGGGGGATTTCGGATTCGACCACAAAGCCCATATGGGTCAGGCTGATGGCCACCGCGCCGACCTTTTCGGCCAGCTCCTTATTGATGCAGAACGTCAGGCCGTTGTCCTCGGACGTTTCGTCGTCCTCGCCGGGTTCGTCGAGGGCGAGGGCCAAGCGGGGGCCGCTGCAGCCGCCGGGGGCAAGGTACACGCGGACAGGGGTCTTTTCCTTGCCTTCAAAATACGCTTCAAGCTCTTTGCGAGCCTCTTCGGTAAGAGTAATCATCACGTCCTCCAACGGCAGCCTCATCCGTCGCTTTCAGTCTTTCGATAAAGGGTTTCTGCGGCTGCTCTCGGGATTTGTTAGGATTGGCGGTTCCGGCGCGACGCCCCTTGGGCGGGAAGGCCGTTCTCCCGGACACGCGGGCTGTACCAGGCCCTCGCTGCGACGGCCTGAGTGGGGATAACATAGTTGCCGGGCAATCCTTGTCAAGCCTCCTTTGCCCAGCCGGGGCCTCCCCGCGGAGCCGCACCCGTGTATTTCATGGACAAATCCGATCTTTTCACTCTACAGGGAATAGTATATCCTAGCGATCCCAAGGTGCGCGGGAGCCCACCCTCCCGCGGCTCACGTCCCCGGACCTGAGAGCGGTTTCAAAAATGGAATCACTCTCGCCACACGCAGGTGTGGCGCGCCGCGACGCGGTGTAGATTCTGGTGAAAAGCGTGGTTTTCACCAGAATGCCGACTTTGGAATGTATACCATTTCAAAGTGAATCTGCTCTAAGAGGAGTTGCACATGAAAACCACCGTCCTTCTTCATGCCGACGAGATTGCCCGCGTTCTCGACCGTCTCGCCTGCCAAATCATGGAACGTCACGGAGACTGTGAGCAAACCGTGCTGCTGGGCATCCAGCGGCGCGGGGTCGACCTTGCCGTCCGCCTCGGCAAGGTGCTGGAAGACAAACTTGGGCGCAAGCTGCCGTTCGGTACGCTCGACATCAACCTGTACCGGGACGACTGGACCACGATGCACGCCCGCCCCACCATCGGCGAATCCCACATCACCACGCCTCTCGACAACAAAAACGTCATCCTCGTCGACGACGTGCTGTTCACCGGACGCACGATCCGCGCCGCGCTGGAAGCCATCCTCGACTACGGCCGCCCCCAGACGGTGGAACTCCTTGTCCTCGTGGATCGCGGCCACCGCGAGCTGCCCATCCACGGCGACTACGTGGGCCGCAAGATCAACACGGCCCGCTCTGAAAAAGTCAATGTCCTTATGGAAGAACGCGACGGAAAGGACGAAGTCGTCCTCGAAAGCGCCGACGCCTAACGATCCCGCCCCGGCGGGCAAGCTTTCCCGGAGCCTCCATGTCCCTGTCCCAGCCTTTGCCTGAACGCCTGCGCCCCTCCGAACTGGCTCTCTTCGTCGGACAGAGCCACCTCGCCGAGCGCCTGACCACGCTCATGGAGGGCCCGCGCCTCCCGAGCCTGCTCCTGTTCGGCCCTCCGGGCTGCGGCAAATCCACGCTGGCTGCTCGCACGCGCCCGGGGCGGCAACGTCCTGCGCCTGAGCGCCCCTGAAGCCGGCTTGCAGCAGCTCCGGCGCCAGCTCACCGGCGTCGATATCCTCGTGCTCGACGAGCTGCACCGCTTCTCGAAGGCGCAGCAGGACTTCTTCCTCCCGCTGCTGGAGTCGGGCGATCTCACCATGATCGCCACGACCACGGAAAACCCCTCCTTCAGCGTGACCCGCCAGCTGCTTTCGCGGCTGCACGTCCTGCGGCTGCGCCAGCTCGGGCGGCCCGAACTGCTCGAACTCGGCAAGCGCGGCGCGGCGGCCCTTTCCATCACGCTGGACGACGAAATCCTTGATTTCCTTTCGACGGCGGCCCACGGCGACGCCCGGACCATGCTCAATCTGGTGGAGTACGCCTCGTCCCTGCCGGAAGACAAACGCAACCTCCCCAACGTCAAGGCCACCCTGCCCGAGATCATGGCCCGCCACGACAAGGACGGGGACAGCCATTACGAATACGCCTCCGCGCTCATCAAATCGATCCGCGGCAGCGATCCCGACGCGGCGCTGTATTATCTGGCCTGCCTGCTCGAAGGCGGCGAAGACCCGCGCTTCATTTGCCGGAGGCTCATCCTGTCGGCATCCGAAGACGTGGGGCTGGCCGATCCGCAGGCCCTACCGCTGGCCGTCGCCTGCCAGCAGGCCGTGGAGTTCGTCGGGATGCCCGAAGGCTACATCCCGCTGGCGGAAACCGTGGTCTACCTCGCCCTCGCGCGCAAGAGCAACTCCACCTATGCGGCCTACGCCAACGCGGCGCGGGAGGTGAAGGTCAACGGCCCCCAGTCCGTGCCGCTGCACCTGCGTAATGCCTCGACGCAGCTTCAGCGCGAATGGGGGTATGGCAAGGATTACAAATACCCGCACAACTTTCCGCAGGCGTGGGTCGAGCAGGACTACCTCCCGCCCACGGTCAGAAACCGCGTGTTCTACCAGCCCAAGGAGTATGGGGAGGAGCCCCGTCTGGCGAGCTGGAGCAAGCGCCTGAAACGCACCAAACCCGAAAACCGTTAGGTTCCGCCCATGACGACATCTTCCCATCTGTTCGACGCCAACTGGTATCTGACGTCTTCGCGTTCCCCTTCCCTCCTCAGCCGCATCAGCCCCAATCTGGCGTTCTACGCGCCCATGGTCTGGATCGTGGCCAAAGCCGGCTGTGATGCCATGCGTAACCGATACGACGGCGAAGGGTGGACCCGGAGCAGCGAAGGCATCGCCCGCGCGCTCGAATCCGTAGGCTGCCGTATCGAAGCAACCGGGCTTGAATATTTCCGTTCGCTGGAAGGCCCTTGCGTCTTCATCGGCAACCACATGAGCACGCTGGAGACGTTTGTGCTGCCTTCCATGATCCAGCCGTGGAAGGATGTTACGTTTGTGGTCAAGGAAAGCCTGCTGAAGTATCCCTTCTTCGGCCCCGTGCTTGCCTCGCGCGAGCCCACCGTCGTGGGC
>USCL01000131.1 GCA_900553145.1 uncultured Desulfovibrio sp. | reverse complement strand
CGCCTCCGGCAAACCGCTGTATGGGATAGTCCCGGTCACCGGTGATCAACAGATGCCCGAGGGGGGTTTCCCCAATCACGTCGATGACCGCCGACTTTACAACGGACACATCCTTATCCCATGCCAGCCAGCCGTCGATGTCATGCTTGAAGATCGTCCGTGCCGACGCTGAAACCGCCGCAACCCGGCGGACGCCGCGCAGGGGGCGCAGGCTGCCGTGCCGCAGGTCGCAGTTGACCGCTCGCGCTGACTGATGCGCCTCAAGGATCCTCGGCTCAATACGCGGGACCTCGCCGCCGAATCCGGATATTAGCAGTGTCGGCATCAATTGCCCCCCCGGTCTTGGCTGATATGCCAGCCGCTTTTATTGACGTGATAGCTTATCGCTTCGTCTATCATGGACTGCACCTTTTTCATCAGAATGCTGTTCTTGTCTCCGATGAGCGCATTGAGGGCACCATTAACGATATCCGAAACATCCACAGAGCCGTTCCTGACCGAAAGCGTCGCAGTCACGTTCTCTGAGCCGTCAAAGCTCACCGAACCTTGCGCATCCCCCGTAAAGGCGATCGTCATGGGAGAAGCCAGCCGATATGCCTTCTCAGCCACCGTGGCCTTTTCGACTTCAAGCGCGCCGTCTCCCTCGCCCGGGCCGCAGACATACTTCCACTCCCCGAAGATTCCCCCCGAGCTCGCCCGTGCATACACCTGTAAGGCCGTATTGATCACGACCTGCATGGATTCGCCTTCGCTCGTATTGAACTGGAGTCCGTAGAACATCGCCGCTCCTCAAAAAAAGCCCGGCCCGTCGCAGGATGGGCCGGGCCGATTTCATGCCGAAGGGCCCCGCAGTTCCGGCGGGCATTGCAGCCTGTCGCGCTCACCCTCGTAGGCGCGCTGGCAGTGCCCCGCCTTCCAAAACGGCAGCCCGTCGATGATCCGCCGGGGCCAGTCCCTCACGCCGTCCCGGCTCCACCGCCAGCACCGCGAACTGAACGTCTCGTCCGCAAAGCCCCCCAGCAGGCTGTTGCCGAACTGGTCAAGGGCAATCAGAACCTGCATGACGTGTTGCCGCGTGTTCATGGATCAACCTCCGCCATGAATGATGCATCCGGCTAAGCAACTGGTAATACAGGTATCGGCGCAGGTACCCGCACATCCTTCCATGCAGGCATCCGTACAACCCCCGGTGCAATCACCGCTGCATGTACCCGTGCATGTTGTGGAGCAACCGCCGGTACAACTCCCAGTGCAGGTATTGGAACAACCGGTGCAGGAACCCGTGCAGGTTCCCGAGCACCCGGAACAGCTTCCCGTGCAGGTGCCCGAGCACGTCGAGGCGCAGCCGCTGCCGCACCCCGAACACCCGTCCTTGCAGGTGCCCGAGCAGGTGGACGCACAACCGCTTCCGCAGCCGGAACAGCCGGAACAACTGCCGGAACAAGTGCCCGAGCAGCCCGTGCAGCCTCCAGAGCAGGTGCCCGAACAGCCCGTGCAGGATGTGCAGCTTCCGGAGCAGCTTCCCGTACAGGACTGGCACAGCCCCGTGCACGCGGCGTTGCAGCCGCCCGAACCGCCCTGCGCCGGGGCGGCCTCGGCCGTGTTGACCGCTTCGCGCAGCAGGGTCAGGGCCGAGGCCGCCATCACGGCGTCCTTCACCGCGCCAAGATTCCCCTGTGTCTTGATCTGGGAAAGTTGGTCCGTCAGTTCCGTGACGTGCACGGCCTTGACCGCGGCGCCCGACGGCGTCGCGTCGGTCACGGTCAGCGCGCCGAGCTTGCGGCGGCTCAGTTCATTCTTGATCGCCGTCCGCAGCTCGACCAGCGCCGCGCCCCGCATTGTGGTCCCGGCGGATACCGTTTCAGTCCATGCTGTCTTCGCCATGTCGCTCTCCGGGGAACACGAGTTTTTCCGTGGTGTGTTCGGTGTAGAACTTCGAAACGAGGCACCGCACCTTGGTCATCGGGCACAAACTCTTCGAACGGACGTAGATGTCGCCGGTGTCCTCCTTCCACTGCATCACGCAGGACGGGCAGTGCGTAGTGAATTCGCAGGCCTCGCATTCCTTGTCGTCGTTGTATTTGGTGTAGAGAAAGAACGGCACGAGCTTTTGCCGCTTCTCGCCGGTGTCGATGTGCCCAAGCGGGCACAGGCGACTCGTGGCCCCGCGCAGGCACGGATAGATGCTGCCGTCGGGCGTGATGGCCCGCATGTGCGTGCCACACCCGCACCAGTTCCGCCTGTTGTCCACGCGGATGTGCATGGGCATGAGCAGGTTGCTGTTCTCGAGCAGGCCATATTCCGGGCGGTCGAGGAAATACTCGGCGCAGGCGATGAGCTGTTCGCCGTAGATTTCCGCGTCCCGCTCCGTCCACGGCCCCTCGAAGGTCGGATTGATGTAGAAGCGTGGAAGCCCCAGTTCCTCAACGAAAAACTTCACGTTTTCAAAGAGATATGGCAGTGTTTCGGGAACGATGGTTCCCTTGGTGTTGCCTTCCGGGAACGTCTTCTTCCACCACTCGAACGTCTCCATAAGCGCATCGAAGGAACCGCTGCGCTGGGAGTCGTGCACGGCCTTTACTCCGTCGAGGGAGACGCTGATCCCGAAAAAACCGATGCGCTCCCGCATCCTCTCGCACCACGCCCGGACTTCGGGCGAGAACAGCGTGCCGTTGGAGCACAGGCTGATATGCAGATGCTTCTTCGGGCACAGGCCCAGTTCCCGATACCTTTGGATCAGGTAATCGAGGGCATCCCGAAGCAGCCCGAACTCCACGAAGACCTCGCCGCCCACAAAATCCCAGTTGATTTGTGGGTGCAAGGCCAGCGTTTCCGCGTTGAGATAGCGGTCGATGCCCTTCCGCACCACCTCGCGGGACATACTCTTCGCCTTCATGTTGCCGGCGAAAACCTCGTAGCAGTATTTGCAGCGGAGGTTGCACTTCTCGGTCAGCATGAGGGTCACACTGAGCGGCAGCTGCGGCAGTTTCATGCCTCCTCCTTTTCAAGAGCTTCCAGCTCTTCCTTCAGCTCGGGGAACACCGGGATAAGAGCATATGGGTTATCTACTTCCCGGATGAGAACCCTCTTGTAAAAGTCGTCGAAGGGCACGCCCGCCTCTTCGTGCCGTGCCCGGCAGAACGATTCGGGCGGGATGCGTTTGTTGCCCGTTTCCCGGTCAAACAAAGCCAAATCCTGCATGCACCGGTTGGCCACGACGCACTGGTCACAGAAGGGCATGTTCATTAGGCCGCCTCGGGGGCGCTGAGGATGCCGAGGATGCGCTCGACTTCGGCGACGTTGTCGGAATAGTTGGTATACATGGTCAACCAGCGCAGCTTGAGGGTCAGGATCACGCGGTTTTCGCCGTAGCGCTCGACGTAGGCGTCGATGTAGTCTTGGAATGGCACGTTGGCGATGTGCTGCAACGCGTTCATCAGCATGTCCACGCATCCCTCGGCCAACTTGGCGTCGTCGTAGGCGAACATCATCTCGATGAACCCCAGGTCACGGTCGCGGTTGATGAAGACCGTCATCATCTGGCTGGAAACCCAGCCCATGACGCGATCATGGACGACGTCGGCCTTGGCGAGTTCCGCCAGCATGGCGTCGGTCGCGGCCTTGCAGTCCGCGAGGTTCCGCGCCGTGTTGGAGCAGGTGGCCGTCCAGACGGCTATGGTTTCCACGGGATTGACGTCGATGCCGGGGGCAGTGGGGGCGAGAGGGTTGGTATCCGCAGTAGTCATGACAGAACTCCTTAAAAGATTAGAGGATGCACATGACGAGCCGTTCGGCCTCGTCACGCTTGGTTTCGTTGGCGAAGCCGAAGCCGGTCCCGTCCGTGGAGGCGACGGCCTTTCCGTCCGCTCCGGCGGTCAGGCGACCACCCTTGCCCACGGGGCCGACGACCTTGACCGGCACCATGCCCACGCGGGCCACGGCGTAGTGCAGCGGCTCCTCCTTCGCCCCGCAGTTCAGCAGGACGCCGGGGCGAAGGCTCACGACGCCGAGGACCGGCGAACCGGGAACCGCCCGGGCGACGTCAAACCCGTCGTCCGGGGAAACGCGCACCACGTCGCCCTCTTCCAGCGGCCCGTCCGCCCGATAGACTTCCGCGAGGTCAGCCCACGTCGCGTGGCCCGTGATGTTGCCGACGATGTTTCCGGAGGCGTCGCGCTTCACGATGCTGTCGGCGGTCGCCTCCACCGAGGCGATGACCGAAAGCACGCCGTTGGCTGTGCTTATGGTGGAACCGTCGCCTCGCGCCAGCCCCACGGCGGCGTCCGTCGCGTTGCCGAGGTCGGAAATCTGGCTCTTGGTGTGGGTATGTACCGTGGGCGTGCGCGCGTCGCTCAAACGGGCGTCGTTGCCTTCGCAGGCTGTCCTCGCCGTCGTGCCGAACTTGACATGCCCCAAAGCCGAGGCTGTAGCCGCCACGTTCGTATGGGAAGCAGGCGCGGCTCCAATGTCCGCAGGCGCGAGGGGGTCGCTTCCCCCCGTCCTATGGTTCTCTTTGTGCGAAGCTTCGGCGGCCCCGATGTCTGAAGGAGTGATCGGGTCACTACCGGCTGTGCCGTGAGTCGCCTTGTGCAGCTTCGGGGTACGGGCATCCGAGAGCCGTACATCGTCGGGCTTCACGAACGTTCCGGCATGCGCCCCGGTATTGCCGTCATGATCCGCGACGGCCTGAGCGATGCAGGCGGCCACGTCCCTGCCGTGGGCATTGGGGTCCGCAATGTGATCCGCGAGGTTTTTGGCCCCCTCAACCAATACGGCCTCGGCGTCCTGAACCGCCGTCACCGCACCGACAACCTGAGCAACAAGCTCGGCGTTGGTCGGCTGCGGCGTTTCTGTAGTCTGGCTCATAGGTTATGCTCCCTGCGTCGGCGGCGTGAATCCGTTGGCGACCGCCCACGCCTCGATTGCCGCCAGCCGATCCGCATACCGGGTCAGCTCGGAGGCGTAGTGTACAAGATTGGCCTGATCGTCTTCATGGACGTGGCCGACTTTGGAAAGGCCGTCCCACGCTTCCGCGAGCGTCTGATCAGCCGAAACAAGAACGCTGTGCGCCGTCGTCTGGGGAAGCAGGACAACTTCCGTTCCCGCAGGCAGCACTTTCCCACTGTTCAGGGTGAGGGGGCGCTCCAGCGTTGTCATCAAGACCTGGCAAAGTGCTGTCTTCGACATGGCGTTCCCTACCGGGGCGTTGCCGCCCCGGCCTGTTTGACGGTTCTAGGCTCAGACGCCAGCCGGAGACGTATAGTCGGCGACGACCATCCGCAGCTTGCCGGTGAACACGGGCGTTTCTTCGGCGGAGGCCACGAAGGCCACACCGGTTTCGCCGTTCAGGGCTTTGCCGTTAAAGGTGAGATCGCCGTCGGAATCCGTGCCGATCGCGTCGAGGGCCGACTTGTTGGCATGGGTATGGCTATTGGCCACGGCCTGATTGACCTGAGCGCCGGTAGCGGTAATGGCGTCCAGTTGAGCTCTGTTGGCGTGCTCGTGAGCCTTGGCGATAGCGCCGGATACGGAAGCCTTGGTGATGCCGGAATCGGCGATAACCTTGCCGGTCGCGCCGTCAAAGACCGCCACATTGTCAGATGTGGAGGCCGTGGGGCCGGTCACGGCGCCGTCGATATTGCGCTGCACGACGACCCAGTCGGCGTTGGCGGCGGTGGTGTCGAAATCGCTCACGCACACGACCATATCGCCGATTTCGCACGCCTGCCCGGCGTAGGTTCCGGCCTCGTTTACCTTATAGGTCCAGCCGGTATGGTAGGCCTCGTCGGGCAACGCATGGGTGCCGTCGACGATGCCCTTGAACAGCATCGCGTCGTTCGCGCCGAGCACGGCGTTCACGGCACGTTCCACGAACTCGGTGCTCGCGGTCTGCGTGGTGTTTGTCCCGGCGGGCGCGGTGGGGACGACCGGAGTACCGGTCAGAACGGCATCGGCGAAGATGTCGGCCTTGTTCTGGATGGCGAGATCGCCAAAGTCCGGATGGGCGTTTTTGTCGGCGACATGTTCGGAAAAGGTCTTGCCGGTCGTTGCGTCTACGACGAGGGCGCCGGAATACAGAATTTCGTTTCCGTTTTCGTCAAGGAGCTGAGAAAGCAGTTTCTTGGACATGACAATCTTCTTTCAGGTTAAGGGTTAAAAATCATCGACGACTGCGGTAAGCGCCGCGCCGGTAACCGGGGCGTTCACGGCGTCGTCAACAACGGTGAGAGGCACAACCCGCACCCCCGGCGCCAGTTCATAGCCGCCGGGTGAGGGGTTTCCGTCCCCGCCGTGGGGGATGTTGATGTGATCAAGCTCCACGCGGGTCACGCGATCCGCCAGACGCACCATCTGCGCGGACAATTCGACCGTGGCGGACTCGACCTGATAGTCGTGCAGGAACCTCGCGGCGAGGTCTTCACAGGCATCCTTCGCCTCTACCGCCCTGTCCGCATTGTTCTTGCAAATGACGGCGGTATTGCGGGCGTCGTTCGCGGCGAACTGTGCGTCCTCGGCGTGCATCTGTGCCAATCCTGCGGATTCCGTGGCTTTTTCCGTGGCCTTCGCCACAGCCTCGGTCACAACCTGCGGCGTAAGGATGTCAAGGGCCACGTGCCTGATTTCCTCCTCGACACGCCCGGCGTACCCCTCGGTCCTGTCCGCATCCGCCTTTGATGCCGTAGCGGATTGAGCAGCCTCTACGGAGGACTGCATGGCCTCATCACGGGCCACGGCAGCGGCCTGATTGGACTGCGCTGCGGAAAGGGCGTCCTGCCTCGCGGCTGACGCGGCCCTCTCCGCAGTCTTGGCCGCGTCCTCGGCATCGTGGACACGGTTGGCAATCTCCAACGCCTTGGCATCGGCCCGCGCGGCGGCGGCTTCGGCGCAGGTCTTGGAGATCTCGGCGGCCCGTGCTGCTTCCAGCACGCTCGCCTGCACAGCCTCGGAGGTTTCGGCCGCAAGCTCGGCCGCCTTGGCGCACTCGCAAGCCCGGTTCGCGTGGCTCTGGGCCGACAGCGACGCGCAACCCGCCTTCTTCGCGGCGGACTCGGCCCGTTCGGTGAGCTGCTCGAAATCCTCCTTGAACAGTTCACCCTCTTCATGGAACTGCCGGAGGCCGTCCTCGACGCCCTTGTCCAGCGCGTCCACGGCCCGCGCCTCCGCACGGGTCACGGCTTCCACGGCGTCAGCCTTCAGAGTGGCGGCGTTGCTCGTCACCTCCATGATCGACTGTGTGGTCCGCTGTTCGATCTGGTTCAGGGCGTCGTTCCGGCTCTCCGTGATGACGGTCGTCGCCGCCGTGGTCAGCCGGTTCGTTTCGGTTTCCACGCGCTGCGTCACTTCGCTCTCGAAATAGACGATGCGCTCATTGGCCCGCTGCACCAGTTCCCCGGCTTCCCCGGCCTTGACCGTCGCCAGTTCCGCCGCGATCTGCGCGGAGGTTTTCGCCGCTTCGGCCTTTTCCGCAGCGGCGTTCACCTGTCCGATGCTGGCCTGTGCGGACTGCGCGTGGCTCTGCGCCGCGTCGCGGGCGGCGGACGCCTGCCCCGCATACATGGCAACTTCGGACGTGATGACCTGCCCCGCGCCGCGCTGCTCATAAGGGGACAGTTCCATGATGTCCTGCAAATCGCAGTCATGGTTCGGAACGACGGCATATCCGCTTACCGACCCGGAACCGCCGTTGAAACACGAAGACTCGCACCCGTTGTGCGGATACTTGATATGAACACGGTATTCGGAGGATTCCGTGCCGAGTTCGTTGGGCCAGACAGCAAGGACGGCCTTGCCCGCGGCGTCAGTCTCGGCTCGCACTTCGCGCGGCACGATGTAGCCGGAATACCTTTCAACGGTCGTCAGGCGCATCGTGACCACGGCCTTGTGAATCGGTTTGCCGCTCTGGTCGTAAACGCGCGCCGTCACGTTGACGGTTGGGAGATTGCTCATAGGTCACCTCTTTGGGGGCGCGCCGTCAGCCGCCGCCCGTCCCCGCGCCTTGCACCCCGGATGCGGGCCTGCGCGACGCCCTGCTCGTAAAGCGACAGGTTCATCTGGGCGGCCTGCGGATCGGACCAGCCGACACGCGGGCCGCTCATGGATTTGATTTTGGCGAGAGAGCCGAACACCAGCGTATCGCCCCATTCTTCAAGCAACGCTTCAGGAACCTGCGCCGCCGTCCGCGCCGGACGAAACGCGCAGTACGCGTAAACGGTGTGGTCGGCGTCCTCATGCGCGGCATGAAACAGCACTGTGATTCCCGATCCGGCCCTCTCCGCATGAAAGTCGCTCCCACCTTCCAACCGCACGCCATCGAGCAGCAAGTGAAGGACACGGGAAACGACCACGCCCCTGTCAGCCGTCAACTCCACAACACGGGAACCGCGAAAGAGCGTTTCCGCCATCGTGTCCGTCCAGACCTCGGTCCGGGTGAAGAAGTCCACGGCAACCTGCTGAACGGCGTCAAGGACGACGAACTGCGGACACGGCTGCACCTGCATGAGCACGCGGGGGATGATCACATCGTAGGAAGCCATGCGCTCCGTCATTGCGCGCCTCCGGTACTCGTCCGGGGCCACGCGGCATCGACCTGCCGCTTGACCCCAAGCGCGTTGTAGAACTCGCTCAGGTGGTGTTGCGCGCGGGCCAGATTGGAGGCCTCATTATCGCCGGACAGGATGCCGTACAGGACATGGTGGACAAGCGCCGGAGCGAACGTATCCCGCAGACGCAGACAGTCGTCCGGGCTTCCGATGCGCGGCGGCTCGGCGCTCCATGTGGCGTTGACGACCGCCTCGCACTCTTCCGGCACGGCGGGAAACACCCAGTAGAACAAAGGGTCCGCCATCCGGTCATAGGCGAAATACTCGATTCCGGCCCACGGGGCGGACATGCCCATCGACGCCCACCCCGTGATGTTCTCCGTGGTGGTCGCCATGATCGGCCTGCCCGTCCTTCCATCGCACACGTTCGCATTCAGACCGATAAACAGCATGGCGGGCGCCTTCACGCCGTGCTTCCGTCCGGGAATGGCCTGCCGGATGCCCGGCTCCAGCACGATGTCTCCGGTTACGGCCGTGGCGTCCGGACGCTGCATGACCACTTCCCTGAGCGCATGGTTCAGGAAGTCGAGCAGCCCGACGGCGTTGTCGTCCCCGCCGTTCCACTCCCACCTCGCACGGATGCCCGGTTCAAGGTCCTGCAACGCGCCGGACACAAGGCGCAGGATTTCCGCCGCCTGCATGGCTACACCGCCTCGCCGATACGGCGGTACGGGAACCGGGGCACGGGCACGAACGACATGGTCCGCTCACGGGTCACCGGGTCCACGTTGACCAAAGGCTGTTTCTCCACGGCGAGTTCAAGGGCGTGGACCACCGCTTCCGGCACCTCCACCTCCTTGTCCCGCTCGATGAGATAGGACTGGCCGTTGACGCCGAGCGTCACGGGGCATTTTTCATGCTCGCCGCGACCTGACGGAATGAGGATCCGTACCTTGCGCTGATGCCGGAGCTGCGCCACGGCCTGCGCCTCGCTCTTCTGAACGGACTGGTTCAGGCGTTCGCTCTCCTCCGGGGTCAGGGGCGGCTTACTGCCGGATTCCTTTTCCTTCGCCATTTCTTGTTCCTTCATTTGGGACATGACGGCTCCTGCTACAGCGAAGACACGGCGACTTCAGCCCGGATCATGTGCAGATCGTACAGAATGATGGCACCGTGCCACATCTTCCACGCGATGCTGCCGCGCTGACCAAGGGGATCGCCGCCACGCGGGACGTTGGGATTGAGAACCATCGGCACGATGGGAGACTTCCCGCCGGCGGAACGGTTGAAGGGAATGATGCCGAAGGCGTTCTTGGCGAGGTACAGGACGGGGTATACGTCGGCGCA
>USCL01000130.1 GCA_900553145.1 uncultured Desulfovibrio sp. | reverse complement strand
AGCCCGAGCCCCACGCCGGTTTCGTGCGGATCGCCCAAGCCTTGGACGCTCGCTCCCTGCTCGAAACTTTCGAAGATGCGCTCCTGTTCGTCCGCCGGGATGCCTCTGCCGGTGTCGATGATCTGGAAGGACAGCGCGCACCGGCCCTCGGGGGCCTGCGTTTCCGTCCGGGTGACGCGCAGGGTGACGGAGCCTTTTTCCGTAAATTTGACCGCATTGCCGAGCAGGTTGCCGAGCGCCTGCCGCAGCCGGAAGCCATCGCCCACGAGCCCGTCGGGCACGGTATCGTCCGCCACGAGCGAAAGCCGGATGTCCCGGCTGGCGCAGGCCGGGCGCAGCGCGGCGATGCAGGCGCCGAGCTCGGCGCGCAGGGAGAACGGCGCGCAACAGGTGGGCTGCCTGTCGGCCTCAAGCAGGGAATAGCGCATGATCCCGTCGACGACCGCGAGCAGGCTGTCGGTCGCCTTCCGGAGGTTGGCGATCAGGTAGCGGTGACGCGGGTCCCGCGTTTCGCGTTCCAGCAATTCGGCCATGCCGAGGATGCCGGTCAGCGGGGTGCGCATGTCGTGGGTCATGTTGGCGAGGAAGGCGCTCTTGGTGCGGTTGGCGGTTTCGGCGAGTTCCTTCTTGCGGTTGATCTGGAAGGTGGCCCCGCCGATCCCCACCATGCCGATGATCCCGATGATCCCGAAGGCGAGCCCGGTGGTGCGCTTGCGTTCGGCGGCCGCTTCGAAAAGGGGATCGGCGGAGATGGATACGCTGATGCCGCCGAGCACGTCGCCGACCTTTTTGTCCTGATGGCACTGGATGCAGCTTTCCTTGGCGGGCAGGGCCGCCATATAGCGGTACCGCGCGCCTTCCTTGTCGGAAACCAGATCAAAGCGTTCGTGCCTGCCGTCCCCGAAGGAGAGCAGGGCCCCCGTTTCCCACGGATCGGCGCGGTTTCCCGGACGCTTGGGGGACAGGCTGGAGATGCGGAAGCTTGCCAGCGTGGAGGTGAAGCTTTCCGCAATCTGGCGGGTCATGTAGGCGGGATTGACTTTCACGAGGGGCGTGCCGTCTTCGGCGCGGAGGGTGCGTTCCTCTTCCGGCAGCCACGGGTTGGCCGGGCAGCCCGGGTGTTCGCGGACCCATACGCCGCCGTTGTTGGCGTTCCAGTCCCGGGTATCGACAATGCTGGAGAAGAGCGTCGCGGTCTGGATGCGGGCCAGCCCGGTGGCGTACTCGTCCTCGCGCTGGACGGTCCAGCGGAACAGGGCGAACAGCAGCAGGCACCAGAGCAGGATGAGCAGGAGGGGAAGGCGCAATACGCGCCACGACAACGCGGACATGGGAGGCTCCTCTACAGAATCAAAGACAAGGCATCCGGGGGCAAGGCGTTTCCTCGAAATCCCGGACGGGTAGCCCGAGCCCCGCCGCCCCGTCCCGCATCGTGCCCGGGGCCGGGGGAGCGGCCTCCAATCCGTTTTAGGCAATAGGAATCGTTATGAACAGGTTGCCCAGATCGGACAATTTGTCAGCTTTTTCTGACTAGCTGTCATAAAAATCATACTGAAGCAAGGGAAAAGGAAAAATGAGAATGCTCCTCATCTTCATCTTCTGCGTATCCTGCGTTATTTCAAGCGTATTTCGTTTTGTACGAAAAGGCGCAATCCCGGCATGGTTTTTGATAAGGGAAAGAAGAGGATTGCCGTTTGCCGCGTGGCTGGGAGACAGCCCGCCGGAAGCGGTTTTGGTATCTGTTGCAAGAGGAGGCAATGATGTCTGAGGTGTCACCCCGCAAGTGCCCGTGGTTGAAGATACTGCTGGGCGGCGTTGCGCTGGGCGTGCTCGTGCTGGCAGGGCTGGCGTGGGGTATGCGGGTGACGGATGCGCGTCCCTTCTGTTCCAGTTGTCATATCATGGAACAGGCCGCACGGACGCACAAGCTGTCCCCCCATGCCAAGCTGGCTTGCAACGAATGTCACGCTCCGACGGCTTTGCTGTCGAAGTTGCCCTTTAAGGCGAAGGAAGGCGCCAGGGATTTCTATATGAATACTCTGGGCGATGTGGACCTTCCCATCGTGGCGGGCATGGCGACGAAGGACGTCGTCAACGCGAACTGCAAGGCCTGTCATTTTGCAACCAACGAGAATGTCGCCAGCATGGACGCCAAGCCCTACTGCGTCGACTGTCACCGTAGTGCGCAGCACATGCGCATGAAGCCCATCAGCACAAGGATGGTGGCCGATGAATAGCCGAGTATTTTACACTCTGATCCGGTTGGCGGTGGTGTGCGCCGCCGTGGGACTTGCCGCTGGCTGTGACGACGTGTCCACGGCCGAATTGAAGACCCCGGTATACAAGACCGGCCTGAAGGATTCCGATGACAACAAGACTTCGGCGTTCCGGAAGGATTTCCCCTTGCAGGCCGCCAGTTATGATCGGAACAACGAATCCACGTTCATGAGCAAGTACAAGGGCTCCGTCAACTTCATGAAGAACGACGACGTCAACCCCCTGCCCGAAGGCTATAAGCAGGGAGCCCAGCCGTACCTCAAGAACCTGTGGCTCGGCTACCCCTTCATGTACGAATACCGTGAAGCGCGCGGCCACACCTACGCGATCCACGACATCCTCGAAATCGACCGCATCAACCGGTACGGCGAAAAGGGCGGCATGCCCGCCACCTGCTGGAACTGCAAGACGCCCAAGATGGTGCAGTGGATCAAGCAGTACGGCGACGATTTCTGGGCCAAGGACTTCAACCAGTTCCGTACGGAAATCAAGGACGACGACTCCATCGGCTGCGCGACCTGCCACAACGCCGAAACCATGCAGCTCCAGCTCTACAGCGAGCCGCTCAAGGATTATCTGAAGTCCGTGGGCAAGGACCCGGCAAAGCTCCCCCGCAGCGAAATGCGTTCCCTCGTGTGCGCCCAGTGCCACGTGGAGTACTACTTCACCGATCCCGGCCACGGACCCACGAAGCGCCCGGTCTTCCCGTGGAAGAACGGCTTCACGCCCGAAGCGATCTACAGCGTGTATGAAGACAACGGCAACGTGGACATGCCCGGCTTCAAGGGCAAGTTCGCCGACTGGGTGCACCCCGTTTCCCAGACGCCCATGCTGAAGATGCAGCATCCCGACTATGAAACGTGGATCGACGGCCCGCACGGCGCCGCCGGCGTAGCCTGCGCCGACTGCCACATGCCTTATCAGCGCGAGGACGGCAAGAAGATGTCCAGCCACTGGTGGACCTCGCCTCTGCGCGACCCCGAGCTGCGCGCCTGCCGCCAGTGCCACGCAGACAAGACCGCGACGTACCTGCGCGGGCGTATCGAATACACGCAGGACAAGACGTACAAGCAGCTTCTGGTTGCGCAGGAATACTCCGTGCGCGCCCACGAAGCCGTGCGCCTCGCCCTTGAATACACCGGCGAAAAGCCCGCCGACTATGACCAGCTGATCATCCAGGCCAAGGAAGCCGTCCGCAAGGGCCAGATGTTCTGGGATTTCGTGTCCGCCGAAAACAGCGTCGGGTTCCATAACCCCGCCAAGGCCCTCGACACGCTGACCAGCTCCATCACCCTGAGCCAGGACGCCATCAACGCGGCGCTCAAGGCGACCAACTACGCCATCGCGCCGAAGCTGGAAGGCGACATCAAGCAGATTGTGCCGCCTATCCTCAAGATGACCCGCAAGCTCCAGCAGGACCCCGAATACCTCAAGACCCACCCGTGGTTCGCGTACCTGAAGCCCCTGCCGAAGGCCGACCAGATGTGGGAAGGCAACAAGAAGATCCAGTAGCGCGAAATGGGGGGGAATCCTTCCCGATGGCGGAAACCGTCCGCAGAGGATTCCCTCCCGCTCCTTCCTCCCAATGCCGTGACGGCAGCGTCGCGGGAGAGGGCAACCTCAAAGGCAGGCGGGGCCGTGGAACCAGCCGCGGCCCCTCGGTAAAAGAACCCCGCTGGTTTTTCCCCGGGAGAATCCCCTCCCGTTCACGTCATCCTCACTTCACAAGACGGGAAGCCCTTCCGATGCATGACCGGAAGGGCTTCCCGTCTTGTTGATGCCTCGCCGCGACGGCGGCGTGAGTCCGGGATGGGCCGTTAGCCGGAAAAGCGTGGCCAGACCCCGGTAGGGCCTTCCGGATATACGGTATGGAACACGCTATTGCTTTGCATCGCCGACGTCCATCGTTGCTTGTGAGGAGTCGTCCTGCGGGGCGTTTTCCCCGGCGGGCGGAAGCGCGGCCGAGGCGTCCACATCCACGGCGGGGGGCAGGGCCCCGGGCTGGCCGCCGGGAACGGTGGGCAGCATCCGCAGTTCCGTGGTCGGCGCGTGCTTGGTATCGAGGATGACCATGCCGGTGCGCTCCAGAACCTCGTGGCGGAACGCGTATTCGGCCTCCATCTGTTTGGTTTTGTAGTGCATCCATGCCCGCACCACATAGCTGACGATCCATGCCACGGCAAAGCCGCCCACGACCCATATGGCGACCAGATGGAAGTTTTCCCCCAGTTTGAGGAGAAGGCTCATCACCCCGTCGAGATAGTAGATCGCGGCGCACATGAGCACGAAGCCCGCGAAGAGGATGACCGTGGGCGCGCCCCGGACCAGCGCATAAAACGTCTGCATCCGTTGGGGGACGCCCTCAAGGTTCACCTCCTCGCCTCCGCGCGCTCCCCGGGAGAATCCGAGGCTTACGAGGTTGACCAGCAGCATGGCGAGCACAGGGACCATGACCACCGCGACAAGATAGCCGATCCACGGGAACTGGAAATGCGGCACGCCGCTGGCCGAGGGCTGGGCGTTGGTGATGCTGATGATGATGGCGCCCACCGTCACCGCGAGTTCCATGAGGACGATGCCGATGACGAGGTACAGGAACAGGGTCTTTTGTTCCTTTTCGGTGAACTGCTTGCCGAACAGCGTATGGTGCTGCTTGTGTTCCGTGCCGCCGTCCTGCGGCGTTTCGGAGGCGTCTTTGGGGGCTTCGCCCTCCTTGCTCTCCATATATTCGTATTTGGAAAGGTTCATGTATTCTCCATTGATTGGTGATGGACATGACTGACATGTTTTCGAAATGGGGTATTATCATAAAGCCGTGCCGTCCGCCAAGGCATGGTCCGCCTCTTCACCGCTGAAACGACACTTCTTTTTGTCGTATCCGCGCGGTCATGGACTGCCGGAAGGGCTTATGATAACAAGAAGAGGCAGTGGGCCAAAACGGCGCCCGCCGTGGGAATCAACATCTGCCGAGGAAAAATATCGTGTCTTCTCATAAAGTGATCAAGACGATTGCGGAAATCAACGAGCGCATCAAAAAAGGGCAGGCCGTTGTCCTCAACGCCGAGGAAATGACCGAGGCCGTCCGGCGCATGGGGCCTGAAAAGGCCGCCCGGGAAGTCGATGTGGTGACCACGGGCACGTTCTCGCCCATGTGCTCGTCCGGGCTGCTGTTCAACATCGGCCAGCCCGAGCCCCCGAAAATCCGCACCACCCGCGTCTGGATGAACGACGTCCCCGCCTACGCCGGGCTTGCCGCCGTGGACGCCTATCTCGGCGCTACCGAGCTGCCCGAGGACGACCCGCAGAACAAGGTGTATCCCGGCCAGTTCAAATACGGCGGCGCGCACGTCATCGAAGATCTCGTGTCCGGGCGCAGCGTGCATCTGCGCGCGACCTCGTACGGCACGGACTGTTACCCCCGCCGGTCCCTCGACCGCACCATCACGCTGGCGGACCTGACCTGCGCGCAGCTTCTGAATCCGCGCAACTGCTATCAGAACTACAATGCGGCGGTGAACTGCACCAGCCGCACCGTTTACACCTATATGGGGCCCCTCAAGCCGGACATGCGGAACGTGAACTTCGCCACGGCGGGGTGCCTCTCGCCGCTGTTCAATGACCCGTGGTTCCGCACCATCGGCACCGGGACGCGCATTTTCCTCGGCGGCGGGCAGGGGTACGTCATCGGCGCGGGCACGCAGCACGATCCCTCGCCCCGGCGTACCGAGAAAGGGCTGCCCCTCAGCGGTTCGGGCACGCTCATGGTGCGCGGTGACCTCAAGGGCATGAAGCCCCGCTATCTGCGCGGCCTGTCCCTTACCGGGTATGGCGTGTCGATGGCGGTGGGCGTGGGCATCCCGATTCCGATTCTCAACGAGGAAATGGCGGCCTTCACCGGGGTTTCCAACGAGGATATCCTGATGCCCGTGAAGGATTACGGATACGATTATCCCAATGGCCTGCCCCGGGTCATCCAGCATGTGCGCTTTTCCGACCTGCTTTCCGGCGAAGTGGAGATTCAGGGCCGCACGATCCCGACGGTGCCGCTGACCAGCCATGTGATTTCCCTCGAAATCGCCGACACGCTCAAGGCGTGGATCGAGAAGGGCGAATTCCTGCTGACCGAGGCTGTCGACCGCATCCCGGCGTATTGATGGCAGATGGGAGGAGAAATGTTCTGAAGGACGTTTCCCCTCCCATCCCCGAACCTGCCGGCACGGAGCGTTCCCTTCGCTCGTCAAAGGCTTCGGCGTTTCGGATCCCTGTCCGCGGAACGGAACGCGCGGAAGGCGGGCCTGTTTGGTCTTTTGGCATAGGGAAAAGCGGAACCGGGGCGGACGGGGCTGTTGTCTTTTGCCGAAATGATATTAGTTTGAGAAGGACAATTTCTTTCGGAGCCGGGCGCTCCGGCTTCCTCTCCTTTTTCTCCGTAAAAATGTAGCGAGACGAGGTGTTTTAGTGAAACTCCCCGAATTTGGTTTTTTGGAAAAATGCAAAATAGTGGGCAAGACGCTGTTGGTGCAGGTTTGCCTGTTCATAACGCTGCTCCTGCTCGCGTGGGGCAGCCAGGCCCTGTATGCGAAGATCGACCGCACGGAATTCCCCGAGCCCATGCATATCGCCGATGCCGACAAGCTTGACGAGAACGCCAAGGGCAAGGCGCTGGTGGACTCCATCACGCACCAGATGCGCTATGAGCTGGATTCCACCTTCGGCTGGAGTACCAACGACATCCTGTTCAACCGGTTCGTGCTGGACAACCGGGCGTACCGCCAGTACGGCGTGTACCACGCCACCAAGGTGCTGATGGATCTGTATTCCATGACCATCGCCAAGCTCGGCACCAACGACCGCGAGAGCGAAATGCTCTACAAGGCCCGTTTGAACAGTTTCGCCATCGATCCGCGCAGCTTCATGTTCCCGTCCGCCGAGTCCTCCTACAAGAAGGGGCTCAGGCTCGTCGAGCAGTATAAGGAGAGCCTCGACAAGGGCACCGGCGTGTACAACTGCCGGACCGACGACCTGTATGCCTCCTTTGACCTCGTGATCGGCGAGAACCTGCTCGGATACGCGCTCGGTCTGCTCGAAAACTCGCAGGAACTGCCGTTCTACACGCTCGACAACCGTATTTACGAAGTGCAGGGCATCGTGCTGGTCGTGCGGGACTTCATCAACGCGCTCTATGAACTGTACCCCGAAATCCGCAGCAAGGGGAACGCCGGAAACATGGCCGCCGCAATGGAATACATGAACCGGATCTGCACCTATGATGCGCTCTACATCACGTCCAAGGTCAACTCCGGCGAACTGATCATTTCTTATGTGCTGTTCGCCAAGAACCGCCTCGAAGACATTCGCAACAGCATTCGCATCTGATTTGCCCTTATCCGGTTCAATGAAAAGGGAGGACGGCATGCCGTCCTCCCTTTTATATTGTTGTAACTATTTATATTGTAAAGTGTATTTATTTGTATATTTTATTGTTAATGAATTAAAACTTATTTAATGTATAATAAAAATAAACGTGAATGCATATATTTTTCATAAAATACAATATATAACAAGTATAAAATCAAAATATGCGTACGTTATATTGTATAAATATACTTATATGTGAATATGGTTTGCTATGTTGTATATTGATATGGATAAATGATATGTTCAACATAGCTATTTATCGTATGAAAAATTTATGTAATATAATTGCATGTTTATAAGGTAATGGTTTATAGATATTCATGTTCAAAATTTAGTCTGCACAAAATGGTTGTACAAGGATTAGTATTTTTATTTCAAGACACAGGATAAAAAATAATATTTATCAACTACGGTAAAGCATGCGGGGAATATTGCAAGAGCATATAAATACAAAAATATTGATATTATAGAAGTCTACCTCATGCACGACCATATTCATATGTTGGTAGTATTCCGCCAAAGTTCAGCGTGTCGAGTTTTATGGGATACCTGAAAGACAAAAGCTCTCTGATTTTATTCTCCGCAACACGTTGGAGAAGGTTTCATTACGGAAGCATCTTTTTTTTAGAATAGGGGGATGAACTTCCTTGTCGGCTATAACCTCGCGCAGGGGAAAAACGGGGGACGTGTCCTTTTTTCCGGGAAAAGTTTTTCAGCTTTTCGGGAAAGATATTTTCCCTTTTTCCATGATGCGGATTTTCTTGAAGGCATTGAAGGACGCTTGAGAAACAAGCGGTTCCGGGCGCTGTGTTTTGACAGGCATACGTCAAGAACCGATCTTTTTGAACTGTGGCGGCGTATGGAGAGGAAAACAGGGAAAGAGGGTATTTTGGAAACCATCGACTCGTCAGAAGAACTTTTTTCTTGCCGATGTTGCTTCTTGCAAGAAATGGGGCAAACGCTTTTGCGCTTCCAAAAGCAAGGCCCCTACGAAAAGGTTTTTACCTTGGATTACTTCTGATAAACGGAATGCCGATCTTCCGTCCTACGCTCTATTTTTTGTTGCAATCAGATAAAAAATATCCCTCTGTGACCTGACGCTCTATACAAGGCGATAAAACTCGATTACATTGCTAGGCAATCTACTCGGAGGTAAATGCATGATAAGTGATGCCGAACTGCTCAAGCTGGTTATGGAAAGATATCCCGAACAGCCTACCCCGTTTATCATCGAACAGTTTACTGTTCTCAAATCCGGACTTATTCAGGCCAACAATAAGCTGTCGGCTATGGACATGGAAGAGCCCGTCTGCGAACAGCAGGTGATCATCGAAGACCCCATGCCGGAAACGGCGGAGGCCGCCCCCAGCGCCGCGCCGAAGAAGAAGTTCACCAAGCGTAGCCTTGTTGTCCGCCCTGAAGAAGCCATCGGCGATGAGGTCGTCCAGTGCTGCCTCTGCGGCCGGGGATTCCAGAATCTGACGGCGAAGCACCTCCTTTCCCACGGGATTTCCGCGGATGAATACAAGAAGCTGTGCGGGTACGCTCCGGAACAGAAGCTTATCTGCAAAAAATTGCTGGAAAAATTGCAGGAAAACGTGCAGAAGGCCCAGCGTTCCAGAGAGCAGAAGCTGACCGGCGAACACTTGAAGTAAGCGAAGGCAGGGTATCCGTTCGGATGCCCTGTCCGCCCCCGTGTTGGGACGGGAAAGGCTGGAAAAAGAGGTGGACCTTCCGCCGTCCAGAGTGGTATTGCGTTCGTGCGGGCCGTTCCCGTGTGTAATATGTTTCCGGGTTTGTATGCCAATCGCGGCCTCCGACTTCAACAAACGATTTTTCTGATGCTGGAAACACTGTCCCCACAAGAAGCCATGACGCTGTTCCGCAATGGCGGCGCTTTTTTTGTGGATGTCCGTACCGAAAAGGAATTTCTCAAACGGGCGATTCCCGGTTGCTCGCTGGTTCCTCTCGACATGTTGGAACGTGAGGGCAGGCTGGGCGAACGTTTTTGTGGCAAGCCGATCGTCTTTTTTTGCCGTTCCGGAAACAGGACGCGGAACAAAGCCGATCTGTTGGAAAAAAGCGCATCGGGTAAGGCCTATCAGCTCGGCGGCGGTATTCTCGCATGGGAACAGGCGGGGTTCCCGGTTTGGAGCATCCGTGAGCTGCTTCCCTGTTTCGCACAGAAACCGCCTTTTGCATCCGGCTTTCTCGCCTGACATACATATCCACATAACAACGCACACACACACACACACTCTCTCTCTCTCTCTCTCTCTCTCTCTCTCTCTCT
>USCL01000129.1 GCA_900553145.1 uncultured Desulfovibrio sp. | reverse complement strand
CCTCCCCAAACCCCACCCCCTCCATCTCCGAAGACTTTTGTGTTTATTGAATCCCTGTTCACGATTTTTCCTGAAATGGTTGTATGGTTTTGAGGGGGTGAGAGTTTTTTTTGGGGGGGGAAAAGAGTCCTTTTTCCAAACGCAATTCTTTTTGAGTGACGAGTAGGTAATAAATGGAGTTTCTCGTTTTCAAGAAAGCGCCGGACACCCACGGGATCGCCGCAAGGGATTTCAAAAGCGTGGTTTCGGCGGAGACGCCTTACGGCGGCACTGAGCTGGGCCGGGGGAAATTCGGCCCAAAGGGGGGCGGAGCCGTGACCGTCAGGCGAGCGTGCAAGCCTTATGGGCATCGCACGCAGAGCGATTCCCCCACGGGCAGGGTGGGCTGCCGTCCCTTGCCGCAGGAGGCATCTCCCTATGAATCTTTATGAACTCGGCAACGTCGCGCTCGCCCGGACGGCACGGGACTATACCTACCGGCTTCACATCGAGTCGTTGACGATACGCCCGGACGAAAAAATCGCGCTGATCGGCCCGTCCGGATGCGGGAAAAGCACCGCGCTGGATCTCCTCGCCATGATACTGGCCCCGAGCGGGGCGGAAACGTTCCTGTTCAAGGCCCCGGGGGGCGAAACGGAAGACGTGGCGGAACTCTGGCGGCGCGGAGGGCGGGAACGCATGGCCCGGCTGCGGCTGCGGCATATCGGCTATGTGCTGCAAACGGGCGGCCTCCTGCCCTTCCTGAGCGCGAGGGACAACATCGCGGCACCGGGCAGGGCCAAGGGCATGGACGCGAAAACCGTGGACGGGCGGCTGGGCGAACTGGCCGGGCGGCTCGGCATCGGGCACCTGCTCAACGCCCTGCCGGACAAGCTGTCTATCGGGGAACGGCAGCGCGTCGCCATCGCGCGGGCGCTCCTGCCGGGGCCTGAACTGGTGCTCGCCGACGAGCCCACCGCCGCGCTGGACCCCGTGACCGCGAAAAACGTCATGCGCCTGTTCACGGAACTGGCCGGGGAGTGCGCGCTGGTCGTCGTCTCGCACGATCACAGGCTGGTCGAGGAAAACGGCTTCCGCTGCCTGCAGCTGGACGTTTCCGGCGGCGACGGGACCATCAACACCACGCTGCGGGGGTGAGCATGCGGCTTTCCATTATCGGCGGCATGGCCCTGCGCGACTACTGGCACGAACGCGCCCTGTCGCTGTGCGCGGTGCTCGCGCTGGCGACCGTGCTCGCGCCCCTGCTCATCCTGTTCGGGGTGCGCAACGGCGTCATCGGCAATCTTCAGGAACGGCTGGTCCAAGACCCGCGCAACCTTGAAATCGTCCCCGTGGGGAGCGGCAAGTACGGCAAGGCGTTCTTCGACGAGCTGCAAAAACGCCCGGACGTGGGCTATGTGGTCCCCCAGACGCGGGCCATCGCCGCGACCATCGGCCTGCTCCCCGCATCCGGGAGAAAAGGGGGGCTGGCCCTCAACCCGGCCAACGTCAGCCTCATCCCCTCCGGCGCGGGCGATCCGCTCACGCAGCGTTTTGCCGGAAGCGCCGCCTTGAAGGACGATGAAATCATCCTGACCGCGCCCGCCGCCGACAAGCTCGGCGTCCGGGCCGGGGACGCGCTGGTTGGGCGGGTCACGCGGGCGCGGGGCATGGCGCGGGAACAGGCCGAAACGCCGCTGCGCGTCAAGGCCGTGCTTCCGCTGTCCGCGCTCCAGAAGGAGGCCGCCTTTGTGCCGCCGTCGCTGGCCGGGGACGCCGAAACCTACCGCGACGGCATGGCCGTGCCCGAACGCGGCTGGCCCGGAACGGCGCGGGAGGACGGCGAGCGGCTGTACCCGTCGTTCCGGCTGTACGCCGGGGATCTTGACGGCGTGGCCTCGCTGCGGGACTTTCTGAGCGCACGGAACATCGACGTGTACACGCGCGCCGAGGAAATCGAAAACGTCAAAATGCTGGACCGCTCCACCACGCTGGTGTTCGGCCTGATCTGCCTCGCGGCGGGCGTCGGCTTCCTCGCGTCCACGGCGAGCAACCTTGTCGCCGCCATCCGGCGCAAGCGCCGCGTGCTCGGCATCATCCGGCTCATGGGCTTTTCCGGCGCGGACATCGTATGCTTCCCGCTGGCGCAGGCGCTGTTCACGTCCGCGCTCGGCATGGGGCTGGCCTTCGCGCTCTATGCGGTCATCGCGGGCGTCATCAACGCCCTCTTCCCGCTCGGATCGGAACTCGGCGCGGTCTGCCGCCTGTCGTGGGCGCATATCGGGGGAACCGTCGGCGTCGTGGCCGCGCTGTCCCTGCTGGCCGCCCTGCCGCCGAGCCTCTCGTGCAGCCGCCTTTCTCCTTCCGAGGTTATCCGCAATGAATAAATGGTGCTTCCTGCTGATTGCCGCCTGCCTGCTTGCCCCCGGCACGGGGCACGCCGCGCTCAAGGCCCGGGACGACGTGAAGGCCGAGGACGCCTTCAACCCCAATCCCGCCCCGGACGATCTCATCCTGCCCATGCCCTGCGGGCAAAGCATGGCCCTCAAGGCCGTAGGCGTGCGCAGCAAGGGCCTGCTCTGGGATCTCGAAACCCGTTTCGGGCGCAGGGACGGCGGTTCCGACGATCGCGGCTATTACGACAGCCCGTATGCCGCCTCCATCTCCGGGCCGTTCGTGCTGAGGGACCTTCCGCCCGACTGGCAGCGGAAAATCAAGGCCGCCAACCCGGACGCCGACTCCATGCAGTTCTATTTTGAAGGCAAATACGAGGTAAGCAGGCGGCAGTGGGATGCCGTCATGGGCGGGCAATGCGCGGACGGGGACGCCCTCCCCGCCCCCGACGCCGGGGAGGCGCGCCCCGTGGTCGGCGTCTCGTGGCATGAAGCGCAGGCATTCACCAAAAAATACACGGAATGGCTGCTCGCCAACGCCCCGCAGTCGCTGCCCCATTTCCAAGGGGACGACAGGAACACCGCCTTCGTCCGCCTGCCCACGGAAGCGGAATGGGAATACGCGGCGCGCGGGGCCCAGATGGTTTCCCCGCTGTCCCTGAGCCAAGAGGATTTCTTTGAAATGCCCGCGGGCGACGCCATCAGGGACTACGCCGTGTTCCGCGGCGGCGAGGGCACATCGGAAGAGGCCCTCCAGCGCATCGGCTCCCGCAAGCCCAACCCGGCGGGCTTTTACGACATGGCGGGCAACGCCGCCGAGATGGTGCAGGACGGCTTCCAGTTTTCGCTCGGCGGGCGCCTGCACGGTTCCACGGGCGGCTTCATCCGCAAGGGCGGGAGCTTCCTGTCCACACGGGACGAGGTCATGCCCGGCAGGCGCGAGGAAGTGGCCCCGTTCCTCAAGGACGGACCCAACAAGGCGCGGGATCTCGGGTTCCGCATCGCGCTTTCCGGCATCAATACCCCCGGCGGCGCACGGCCCGCCGAACTGGCCGCGGAATGGAAAAAGGCCGGGATCGAGCTGTCCGCCGAGCTGAACCCGTCCGGCGATCCGCTGGAACTGGTGGCCCAGCTTGAAGCGCGGGCCGGGAGCGACGCTGAAAAGGCCAGCCTCAAAGGGCTTCAAAACCTGATCCGCGAAAACAACATTTCGCTCGAACGCCAGAAACGCTCCACGGTGTCCAACGAAATCCGCTCGGCCGTCTATCTTGTGACCATGCTCAAGGACTGCCTGATCAAGCGGGAAATCATCGGCAAGGAACTGCAAAACTTCGAGGACAAGAAAAAGCAAATCACGGCGGCCCTGCCGAAGATGAAACCCGCCGAAGCCAAGCAGTACAAACAGGTCCTCGCCAGCCTCGACAAGGGCATCGCCCTCTCCAAAACCGGCATCGACAATCAGGAGGCCGAATTCCGGTCCATGCTCCTGTTCTACAAGCAGACAGTGGAAAATACGCGGAAGGTCCCGCCATCCCTCTTTGACGAAGAACTGAAGGGCATCGGGCAGGAAATGTCCGGCAAGGCCCCGCACCTCGTCAAACAGAACGCCTCGCTCCAGATCTACAAGAAGCATGTTGCCGCCCTGCGCGGCGGCAAGCTGGCCCTGCTCTCTTCGGACGCGCTCAGAAAGGATGTCCTGTCGCTGATCCTCAACGGGAAATAACCGCTCTAAAACGGGGGAGGGAGTTTTCCCTCCCCCTCCCGCATTCCGCCGCGGGCACATCGGTTTCCATATCCCTGACCAGTCTCTTCCATCCCCGGATGCTCCCCCCTGTTGCCCGTCCCCACCTCCTTCCCCTCCGTTGGCCTTTGCGCCCCTTCCGTTTTCCTCATACCGCAACCCGGTGGCACGGCCTCTTTTTCTCGCCATCATGTAAAGGGCTTCCATAAAATGGAAGAGAAAATCATAGCCTTTTTATACTTTTTTTCTAAACTAACAAATTGATAATAAAGGATAATAAGGAATCCTTATTATCAGTATTGATTATTGTTATTGACTTATCTGTGAGAAACGCGCATGGTTTTCACACAGGGCATTTCTGTTTCCTTGCAACGTCTCAACCCCACCCGGCCAGCCGGAAAAACCAAAGGAGGCAACCATGTCCAACGATCTGCTTACAAACAACGCCGGGGCTCCGGTAGTCGATAACGAAAATTCCCTCACCGCCGGGCCTCGCGGCCCCATGCTGCTGCAGGATACATGGTTTCTCGAAAAGCTGGCCCACTTTGACCGTGAAGTCATCCCCGAACGCCGCATGCACGCCAAAGGCTCCGGCGCGTTCGGAACGTTTACGGTGACGCACGACATCACCCGCTACACCAAAGCCTCCATCTTCTCCCAGATCGGGAAAAAGACCGACCTGTTCATGCGCTTCTCCACGGTCGCGGGCGAACGCGGCGCGGCGGACGCCGAACGCGACATCCGCGGTTTCGCCATCAAATTCTATACGGATCAGGGCAACTGGGATCTCGTGGGCAACAATACGCCCGTCTTCTTCCTCCGCGATCCGCTGAAATTCCCCGACCTGAACCACGTGGTCAAACGCGATCCCCGCACCAACATGCACAGCGCCAAGAACAACTGGGATTTCTGGACGCTCCTGCCCGAGGCGCTGCATCAGGTTACGGTCGTCATGAGCGATCGCGGCATCCCTGCCAGCTACCGCCACATGCACGGGTTCGGCAGCCATACGTTCAGCTTCATCAACGCGGACAACGAACGCTTCTGGGTGAAATTCCACTTCAGGACGCAGCAGGGCATCAAGAACCTGACCGACGCCGAAGCCGAAGCCATCATCGCCAAGGATCGCGAAAGCCATCAGCGCGATCTCTATGAGCACATCGAAAAGGGCGATTTCCCCCGCTGGACCCTGTTCATCCAGATCATGCCCGAAGCCGACGCCGAAAAACTGCCCTATCATCCCTTTGATCTCACCAAGGTCTGGTATCATAAGGATTATCCGCTCATCGAGGTGGGCGAGCTCGAACTGAACCGCAATCCCGAAAACTATTTCGCGGAAGTGGAACAGGCCGCTTTCAATCCGGCCAACGTGGTGCCGGGCGTCAGCTTCTCGCCGGACAAGATGCTGCAGGGGCGCCTTTTCTCCTACGGCGACGCGCAGCGTTACCGCCTTGGCGTGAACCACCACCTCATCCCGGTGAACAAGTCCCGCTGCCCGTTCCACAGCTACCACCGCGACGGGCAGATGCGCGTTGACGGCAACTACGGCAGCTACACCAACTACGAGCCGAACAGCAACGGCGCGTGGAAGGATCAGCCCGATTTCTCCGAACCGCCACTGAAGCTTTCCGGCGACGCCGATCACTGGAAGTATCCTTGCGACGACGCCGACTATTACGAACAGCCCGGCAAGCTGTTCCGGGTGATGACGCCCGAGCAGCAGGAAGCCCTTTTCGGCAATACCGCCCGCGCCATGGCCGGGGTGCCCCGGGAAATCCAGATCCGCCACATCTACAACTGCGCCAAGGCCGATCCCGCCTACGGCAAGGGTGTTGCCGATGCCCTAGGCATCCCCATGAGCGAAGTGAACTTGTAGTATGCAATTGAAGGGGGAAGGGAGGGCTTTGCTGAAAAATCCCCGTAAAGGGGACAAGCGGCCTTCCTCCCCCCCTCCAAACTGCCAGAGCGGCTCGCTCCTCCCCCACCCCTCCCAAAGACTTTTGACTGATGGGAAGGCC
Source organism: uncultured Desulfovibrio sp. (assembly GCA_900553145.1). Classification (GTDB taxonomy): domain Bacteria; phylum Desulfobacterota; class Desulfovibrionia; order Desulfovibrionales; family Desulfovibrionaceae; genus Bilophila. The sequence goes on along the minus strand of USCL01000129.1, from coordinate 3,880 downwards.
GCGCAACGGAAATTCCGCTGGCCAACAGGCAAGTCAGCAGAGCTCCCTCCAGATTTTCCTTCTTCTTGAAAAAACAAACATCCCGGGGCAATGCCGCTCCGGGATGTTTTTCCAAAATCCTTTTCGCAAAGGCTGGCTTCAACCTTCCCCCCCCCTACAAGCAGGGATTCGATAACGCCGAAAGTCTTGGGGAGGGGGCCGGGGGAGGAGAAAGGTTTCCTCTCCCCTCCCCCGGTTCGCTTCCTAGCCCTCGCAAACCTTGTCGGAAACAAGGGCCATGAAACCAAGGGTCTTCCTGAGGCTGTCGAGCTGCGGATCGATGCCGTAGCGGTGGGCGAGCCAGAGGATATCGGGCATGAAGAGCATAGTCCCCTCTCCGGGGACTTCGGAAATGACGATGCGCAGAGGCAGCTCAAGGGCAATCTCCGGGCTTTCCAACATCAGATGGGTCCCCACCGCCGGTTTGCCGAAAAAGGCGACCCGGGTCTGGGGCATGAACAACCCGGCGGCGCGCGCGTTGGCGGCGTGGTCCACCGTGGCGAACAACGGAACGTTCAAAGCCTTGAGCGTTTCAAGCAGACGGTTCCAGACTGTTTCCACATCTCCCACACAGCGCTTGGACACGAGTCCTTCCGTGGTATGCATGGCCATTCCTTTTTTTGAAGGTTCGTTGGAGAAGTCCCTTCCCCGAAGGCGGCTTTCCATGAAGACGTTCCGAATGAAACAGGGCGGAACATCGATGATGCTCCGCCGCCTTCCTTTGGGAGGTATCCGGCGACGGGCTGGCCCCTCGCCGGACGCCGTTTATTCGACCGTCACGCTCTTGGCGAGGTTTCTGGGCTGATCCACGTCTTTGCCGAGATAGTCGGCCATTTCATAGCTGAACAGCTGCATGGCCGGAAGCGCCAAAAAGGCACTGAACGGACCCCACGCGGCGGGAATCGTCCACAGGTGGTCCACATGCAGATCCGCCCCCGGGTTGGCCAGCGCGATGACCGGCCCGCGGCGGGCCTGCACTTCCACGATATTCGATTTGACCTTCGGAAACAACGCATCATCGAACGCAAGCGCGAAGGTCGGGAATTCCGGCTCGATCAGGGCAATGGGCCCGTGCTTCATCTCCCCGGAAGCGTAACCTTCCGCGTGGATGTAGGAAATTTCCTTCAGCTTCAAGGCACCTTCCAACGCGAGGGGGAAGGCATGACCACGCCCCAGATAGAAAAAGCTGCGCGCAAAAGCATACAACGAGGACAGCATCTGCGCCGTTTCCCGCATGGCGGGCAAGGCATCCTCAATCTGCTTCGGCAACCCGTGCAGCGCGGTGAGCGCTTCGTGGCGGGTCTTGGCGTCGAGCAGGCCCTTGCGCTGCCCGTAATAAAGCCCGATGAGCGCCATGATGACCATCTGGCTGCACATGGCCTTGGTGGACGCCACGCTGATTTCCGGCCCGGCCTGCGTATAGATCACCGCGTCGGCCTCACGCGGGATGGACGACCCCACGACGTTGCACAACGCGATGGCGATACAGCCCTTTTCCTTGGCGAGCCGGAGCGCCGCAAGCGTATCCGCCGTTTCCCCGGACTGGCTGATCACAAGGACCATGTCATCGGGCTCAAGGATAACGTTGCGGTACCGGAACTCGGACGCGATTTCCGGGACGACCGGCATACGCGCCCAGTTCTCGAGCAGGTGCTGCCCCCACATGCCCGCATGGTACGACGTCCCGCAGGCAATGATCCGCAAGCGGGAAGGGACGGGAAGCCCATCAAGCTCCGGCAGCATGACAGTGCCCTTCTCTTCGTCCACACGCCCGGCAAGGCAGTCCGAAATAACTTTAGGCTGCTCAAAGATTTCCTTGAGCATGAAGTGCTTGAAGCCGCCTTTCCGGGCGGCCTGCATGTCCCACTGGACGGTCTGCACTTCTTTCCGGACAGGTTCAAGGGTATCAAGAGACAATACCTGCCACGTGGTATCCGTGATGCGGACGATTTCGCCGTCCTCAAGGAAAACCACGTCACGCGTATAGGGCAGGAACGCCGGGATGTCCGAAGCGATGAAATGCTCGCCCACGCCCACGCCGAGGATCAGCGGAGCCGACATGCGCGCGGAAAGGATGGTCCCCGGCTCGTCGGGGCAAATGACCGCCACGGCATACGCGCCGTGCGCCTGCCGCAGGGCCCATGCAAAGGCTTCGAGCATGGTGGGGTTGTGCTTGCGCCCTTCCGCGATAAGATGGGCCAGCACTTCCGTATCGGTTTCGGATTTGAAGACATAGCCCTTGGCGAGCAGGGTTTCCTTCAGTTCCTGAAAGTTTTCGATGATGCCGTTGTGGATGATGGCAAGTTCATTGTCGCCGCCGATATGAGGATGGGCGTTGCGTTCCGCGGGCACGCCATGCGTGGCCCAGCGCGTATGCCCGATGCCGTTCATGGCGACCGAGGTGGGATAATGGGCAAGCTTTTCTTCCAGAGCCGCCAGCTTGCCCTCGGCCTTGATGACCTTGAGCTCCCTGCCCTGAATGAAGCCGACTCCAGCGGAATCGTACCCACGGTATTCAAGGCGCCGCAAGCCCTCAATAATGACCGGAACAGCCGGACGATGCCCGACATAACCAATAATTCCGCACATGCAGTGTTGCTCCTTCCATTCGCTGGAATGCCGCCGGGACGCCGTGCGCCGCCGAGAGCAGACGTTCTTTTTTTTGCAGCCTGTTTTCAGGCAGATTTCCAGTGTGATAGAAAAAGGGCGTGTTGTAAATATGCCCGGACAATCCTTTGAAATCACCTAACACTTTTATTATAAAGATGATTTTCATTGATGTCCCTCCGGTTCGCCGTATATTCGGGTGCATGGACGAGAAAAAGCCATTGCCATCCCGTTGTCTCAAAGTTTTTATTCATTTTAGGAGGATACCATGAATACGCTATTGAAGACCGCCGTTTTTGCCGCTTCCCTCCTTATACTCAGCGGCTGTGCCGTTCAGTCATCCCTCACCCCCGAAGAGCAAGTTTTCCAAGAGGCGCAGAACTCCTGTTCCGAACAGACCAATGCCATGATCGGCGGGAGCCGCTATTCGTGGAGCGATGAACTTTCATGGAGCAATTATTTCGAGTGGTGCATGGAAGGCAAGGGATTCACCAAAGATCAGCTGAAGAACATCTGGTATTAATTTTTTCATACAGTTATGGCTCGATACAACAGCCGCGGCGGAAACATCCGCTGCGGCTGTTCCCGTCCTGTTCCCCGCCTTTCGGAGCCCTCCCCAAGACTCCCCGCGCAAGCGCACCCATGCCTCTTTTTTAAGAAAAAATCATGTAACGCTACGGTATGTTACAAATAAAAAAAATCCTGTTGACTTCTCAAAGGAAGAGTGATTATAGCCGCGCCCAAGGAGTACCTTTTATGAAAAAAATGATTGCACTTTTGGCTCTCGCGTTCTTTGGTATGACTGCAACTTGTGGAATGACCTTTGCTGCTGAAGCCAATAAAGGAATGAACGCTGCCAATGGGCAGGCAGCTCAGGCTCCTTCGGCACATCCGCAAAAGAAGGCTCCTCACGCCATAAAGAAGCAGGAAAAGAAAAACATGCAGCATACAGGGACAAAACAGCAGAAAAATGCCGTTAAAAAGCATAACAAACCTGCTTCACCGGCAGAACCTTCTGAAGTCCAGGAATAACGTTTAACACTTCACCATACGACAGGGTAAAAACGCTGTTTTCCCCCCGTTGTGCTTACAGAAATCCTGATGCGGTTCCCCCGTATCAGGATTTTTTACATTTTCCCTGTAAGAAGAGAGAGAGAGAGAGAGAGAGAGAGAGAGAGTGTGTGTGTGTGTGTGTGTATTATGAAAGGGAAGGAGATACTTTCTGAAGAAAGTT
>USCL01000128.1 GCA_900553145.1 uncultured Desulfovibrio sp. | reverse complement strand
GAGAGAGAGAGAGAGAGAGAGAGAGAGAGAGAGAGAGAGAGAACGCCGCACCCCGCCAAAACTGATCGGGACACGGCCTACCCTCCGAGTTGAGCCGTTTTCCCTTCCCGCAGACTCTCTTCAGGATACGAACCATGTTGAATAGTCCCATTTCCTCTTCCAACGGGGTCGACAGCAAAAGCGAATCCATGCTCTTCCTCTTGTCCGATCCCTCGGCGGAGCGGGCCAGAATCCGGTCCAAGCTGGTTTTCTTTAGTTGTTTAGCCTTGATCACGCTGCTCCCGCTTACCGCCGCGCTGGTGCTCTACCCCTTGGGCCAGCTCTTTGCGACGCTCATCGCCCTGACGCTCGCCGCCGCGGGGCTCGGGGCGGGATGCTGCCTTTATGTCAACCGGATGCTCCGTCCTACCCACCATATCGCCACGGCCATCGAGCGTTTCCGCCGGGGGGATTCCGCCGTGCGCTGCCCTGAAAAGGCCCCGGGCCTGCTCGGCCTGCTTGGAGAACGCGTCAATCTCTTCCTGTGCCAAATCCAGGAAGGACGCAAGGAGCTCATGCTCGTGGCCCCCCACATTGATATGATCGCCCACAACCTTCCCGGCGGGCTGCTCTGCTGTTCCGAGGATTTCGAACTGCGCTTCGTCAGCGACGGCATGCTGCGGCTCTTGCGCTGTTCCCGCGAGGAAATAACAAGCCGCTATGGCAATAACTGGAAAAACATCGTCCATCCCGATGACTTCACATCCACCGTGGCCCACCTCGGCGAGCAGCGCAAGGTCCAGCCCGAATACCGCCTCAGCTACCGCATCCAGCGTGCGGACGGTTCATCCTGCTGGGTAATGGAAAGTTCCCGGATGACGATCAATGCCGACGGCATTCCCGAGTACGTCTGCATCATTATCAACGATACCGAACAGAAAATCATCGAAAACCGGCGCATTGCCGTGGAGCGGCAATACCGCCGGGCACTCCAGTCGGTGTGTGAAATGCTCATCCAAGTGGACCTCACCAACGATCTCGTGTTGTCCGAGTACGAGCGGTGGGGGACGTCTTCCCGTTTCCCCCGGGGTGAGAGCTACAGCTACTGCTGCACGGAATTTATGCAGGAATACGTCCATCCCGACGACAGGGGGACGTTCAGCGCGGCTTTCTGCCGCAAAAACCTGCCCCTCCAGAATATGGATGAAAACGCGCCCGTCACGTACCTCGAGTATCGCATCAAAGAACCTTCGGGCAACTATCACTGGGTCGCGGGCACCTTGGTACCGCTTCAGGACGACGTCACACGCACGGTCACCGCGATCTCCTATGTGGTGGACATCGACGAACGCAGACGCCGCGAGGACGCCGTCATCGACAAATCCCGCCGCGACGGTTTGACCGGGCTGCTCAACCGCAATGCCATGTTCGAGCTCATCGCCTCCACCCTTGAAGGTTCCGGGCACAAGGGGCGGCACTCGCTGTTCATGATCGACCTCGACAACTTCAAGGCAATCAACGATAATTTCGGGCACGTCTTCGGCGACGCGGTACTGCGCGAGGTGGCGGACGGCATCCGCTCCATCTTCCGCCCCACCGATGCGCTGTCGCGCATCGGCGGCGACGAGTTCCTCGTGTTTCTCGAAAACGTGGACAAGCCGGAAGTCCTCGCCAGAAAAGCCGGCGAAGTGGTCAGCGCCCTGCACAAGTCCTATATCGGCACCGATCAGAACTTCCCCCTCTCGTGCAGCGTCGGCATCTCCGTCTACCCTGACGACGGGCGCACGGTCATCGACCTCTTCAAGAGCGCCGACGCCGCCATGTATGCCTCCAAGCAGCACGGCAAAGACCGCTATTCCTTTACGGTGTGAGTTCCTTTTTCTCCACGGTTTTCCCTTGCCCTTCCAACGCCGAGGGGTACGGCATCGCCTGACGGCCAAGATGGCGCCCCTCCAGCCTCAGCGGGGGAGCGCCTCTTCATCCAATCCCGATTCCAAACCCGGCCGATCAGCCCTTGTCCGCGTCCCGGTAGACGGAAACCCGGCTCCTGCCGTTTTCCTTGGAAACGTAGAGCGCGGTCTGGCGGGCCGCCAGCGCCTTGGCCGTATGCAGCAGCTGAGAACGCTGCGTCGTCTTTTCGTAATTCCGCTGCGCCCACATACTGTAGGCCACAATGGGAAGCATCAGCAGGCAAAAGCAAAGCACCTGTCCTATAATAGCTCCCCGTGCGGAAATCCGCCGGGCCAAGAAGGCTGGGGAAAAACGTTGCGGGCTGCTCATAATCCTTCCCGGAGTTATCGTTTGGGCTATCCGTTATCCTTTTTTCACCACAGGCCCCCTGCCCGTCAATGACAAGCGGACAATGCCGCATACTTCTCACCACTGCGCCCACAGGCGGGCCTCCACGACTTTTCCGGAAAGGCCGTGGCTTCTCCATTCATATACGGATCATTCAGGATTCCGCCCTCAGGAACAATCCTCACGCGTTCCCGGATACCTCTCTAATGAGGTGGTGACATGCGGCAACAGGCATGCTACGCAGGGCGAGAACTTCAGGGAGGACAGGAACCATATGTCCGGATTCGGCGTTTTTCTGGCTATAGCGACGGCCTTTTCATGGGCCCTTGGCTGCGTCATCCATACGACGGCTTCGAGGGTGGTGGGGATACCGGCGGTCATGCTCATCCGGCAGCCGCTGGCGAGCGTGGTGCTCGGCATCTTTTGCCTGATTATGGGCGAACTCTGGCTTCCGTCGCTGCATCTGTTCTGGCTGGCGGCGGCCTCCGGGCTGTTCGGGATCATCATAGGCGACGCCTGCCAGTATGCGGGCGCGCTGACCATCGGCTTGCGCCCGGCGCAGGTGTGCCAATCGCTGTCCTCATGCTTCACCGCCCTGTTCGGCTCCCTCTACCTGAACGAATACATCGGGCTGCAAGGCTGGTTCGGAATGTTCGTGGCGACGTGCGGGGTGATCCTCGTAGTCCTCTCCGAACAGCGGGACGCCCACAATCCTCCCGTGTCCAGCAAGCAGCGCAACAAAGGGGTGGTCATCTCCCTCCTTGCCGCCGTCTTCGTCGCACTCGGCATCGTCTTTTCCAAACAAGCCCTTCAGGAAGGGATCGGCGCGCTGCCGCTGGCCTTCTACCGCAACGCCATTTCCACCATAGGCATCTGGGTCGTCGGGCTCGCCTTCGGGGCCGTCCGCCCGGCTTTCGGGAACATCAGGGCCAACCCCGGCATCCTCAAGCTCTTTCCGCTCGGCTGCCTCTTCGGGCCCGCCGGCGGCATCTGGCTGTCTTGCGTCGCCCTCGACTATCTCCCCGCCGCCGTCGCCGCGATGCTCATCGGGCTTCAGCCCATCGCCCTGCTCATCATCACCGGCATCATGGAACGCCGAATCCCCGCCACCAACTCCATCATCGGCTCCGTCATCGCCTGCACCGGGGCGGCCATCCTGCTGCTCCGGTAACGAGGAAAAAAGAGCCTCAGCCCTTTTCCGTCAATGCAGCCTTCCCGGGGTGTCCCGCTCAACAGCGGGGCACCCTTTTTTCGCACGCGGCGGCCAGCCATCGGCCTTTTCCGGCGGGCACCCTGCCGACGTCCCCATCCCACAGCATATCTCATGAGAATCATTCAAGTAATCATGTGACTTCGCCTGAAACGGGCTATTCTCTAATGAAAAGAGCCCGGTTCTTGTTCCCGTTTCATCACATGACGTCTTGCCGTGATCCTTTTGCGCTCAGGGTGCCGTATGCCGAACAACGTATTCTCCACCGCATTGGCCTGTGATTCCTTTCCATTCCGCAGCAATCCCCGCAAACCGCGCTTGCACGGGCTGAGGGCGGGCATCTTCAAGCCACTCGTTGTGGCGCTATGCCTGATGGGGGTGCCCGGCTGCTCCACATGGAGCGTGGGGCCTGATTTTGAACGCCCTGTGGTGCAGGACATGCCGGAAAAGTGGGGCGCGGAAGATCCGGCTCATCCCCTCGCCGGAAATGTTTCGCTGGATACATGGTGGCAAAGCTTCAACGACCCCGCCCTGAATCACCTTATCATGCGGGCCCGCCTCTCCAGCCCCAATATCGAGGCGGCGCTCTTGAAGATTGCGCAATACCGCGCGCAATATGCTATCGCCATAGGCAATTTCTTTCCGCAGACGCAGGAGCTCACCGGGACGTACACCACCGAGCACCCCAGCGGGCGGGCCGCCGATGCGCCCCAGCCGGGAGAGCCCGCGCAGCCCGGCACCATCCAGCAGCTGAACATCGGCTTTCAGGCGACTTGGGAAATAGACATCTGGGGCAAGTACCGGCGCAATGCCGAAGCCGTCAAAGCAGCCCTGCAAAGCGCGCATGCTGGCTATGAGCTCGCGCTCGTCACCCTCGGCGCCGATGTCGCCCAACAGTATTTCAGCTACCGCATGACGGAAAAACAGCTGGAAATCGCCAAGCGCAACAGCACGGCGCAAAAGGAATCCGTGCGCCTGACCGAAGCCATGTTCCGATTGGGGGCCACAAGCGGGCGGGATTACGATCAGGCCGTCTCCATGCAGAAAAATACGGAAGCCGACATTCCGCAACTGGAAGCGCAATTGCTCGTTAACCGCAACGCCCTTTGCGTCCTGCTCGGCATGCCTCCCGGCCCGGTCCCGGAACTGTCCCTGGGCTGGATGCCGGAAACGACCCAGACAGCTTCCGGCACGCCGCGGGCATCTTCCGTACCCGCAGGCCCGGGAAAAACGCTTCCTCCGGGGGCGGCCTCAAACGCGCCGGAACGCGCCGTCCAGTCCTTCGTCCCTCTGGACATAGCCATCGGCGTCCCGGCGGATCTCCTGCGCCGGAGGCCGGACGTCCGGCAGGCGGAACTGGAGGCGGCGGCCCAGGGCGCCCGCATAGGCATCAGCAAGGCGGCGCTGTTCCCCTCGTTTTCCATCAGCGGCTTTTTGGGGTTCCAAGGGAGCGACGTTGGCGCCTTCACGCTGGGGGATACGTTTACGCACCGCGCGCTTACAGCAAGCGCCTCCCCCTCTTTGGTACTGCCGATCCTCAACTATGGGCGACTGTACAATGCGGTGCGGGCACAGGACGCCGTGTTCCAGCAGAGCCTTGTCGCCTACAAGCAAACGGTCTTGCGGGCATTGCAGGAAGCTGAAAACGCCATGGGTTCCTTCATCCGTTCCCGCCAGCGCCTGACCTTGCTCCAACAGGCCGCCGAAGCAGCCGGGCGTTCCACCAAGCTGGCCCTTGCCCAGTACAACGCGGGCAGCACCGATTTTACCACGGTCGTTTCGGCCCAGACCACGCAATACCAGCAGGAAAACAACGTCGCGGCGGCAGCCGGGAATACGGCGCTGCAAGCCGTGGCCCTGTTCCGGGCTTTGGGCGGCGGGTGGCAGCCCCAGCCCCTGCCTTTGCCCAAGGCCACCATCGAAGCGATGAAAAAGCGTACCGACTGGGGCGGCATGCTGCGCGATATGGAAAACGCCCCCGCCGCCGCACAGCCCGACAACAGGCAAACCGGCAACAGGCAAGCCGAAACGTACCGAGGTTACTGATATGCACAGCTGCAACGCCCAAACGGCCCTCCGTCAAAACCCCGCCCGTATGCCAGCCTTTTTTCCGGCCGTCCTGCCGGGAATCGCCGTTGCGCTCTGCCTCGTTCTGGCCGGCTGCAATGAAACGCCGCAGAAGGCGGACAAGGATGAACCCCTGCCCGTGGCGGCCGTCAAACCGGAACGGGGGAACGGGGCTTTGCTCGTGGAAAGCACGGGGATGACGCAAGCCGTGAGCAGTGCGGACATCGTGGCCCGGGTGGAAGGCACCTTGCAGGAAATAGCCTATGAGGACGGCGCGCTGGTGCAGAAGGGAGACACGCTGTTCGTGATCGATCCCATGATGTACAAGGCCAAGCGGCAACAGGCCGAGGCCACGCTGGCGGCGCAGAAGGCGGTGAGGAACAGGGCGGCCGTCGAGTACGCCCGGAACCAGAAGCTCTATGCGGAACGGGCGGCTTCGCAGGCGACGGTGGTAAGCTGGCGCGAACAGCTGGGCAATGCCGAAGCGCAGGTGGCCGCCGCGCAGGCCGCCCTGAACCAGGCGGGCATCGAGCTCGGATACACCGTCATCAAGGCCCCTTTCACCGGGCGCGTGTCGCGCCATAAGGTGGACGTCGGCAACGTCATCAGCCCGCAGACCGGCGCGCTCGCCACCATCGTTTCCCAAGACCCCGTCTATGCCAGTTTTACGGCCCCGGCGGAGAGCATCCTGCCGCTCATGGACAGTTTTGACGGCGCCAAGTCCATACCGCTGGAATTGGCCATCGGCGATGCCCCCTATTCCATCAAGGGAACGCTGGACTACATTTCCCCGCAGGTGGACGCCTCCTCAGGCACGCTTGCCCTGCGCGGCGTTTTCCCCAATGCGGACGGCAAGCTCCTGCCCGGCCTCTTCGTGCGCGTCCGGGTTCCTACGCAGCAAACGAACGAGATGCTGACCATCCCCCGGCAGGCTGTGCTGGAGAATCAGGGGAAAGCCTTTGTGTACGTCATCGCGCAGGAGAACCGGGCGCGCATGATCCCCGTCAGGCCGGGGCCCGCCATAGGCAACGACCGTATTGCCATTGTCAGCGGCATTACCCCGGAATCGCTGGTTATCTATGACGGCATGGCCCATATCCGGCAAGGCCGGCCCGTCATCAACACCGCGCAATGACGGCTTCTTGCCGCACGCCACCGGCACCTCCCCCGCAGCACGAGGAACGTCCTATGTTTACACGCCTATTCGTCCAAAACCCCATTTTTACCAACGTCATCGCCATCATTGCGGTCATTCTGGGCATTGTGTCGCTGACGCGCCTTCCCATGGCCCTGTACCCCAACATCACCCCGCCGACGATTGCCGTTTCCGCCAGCTATCCCGGCGCGGACGCGGAAACCGTAGCCAAAACCGTCGGCGCGCCCATAGAATTGCAGGTCAACGGCGTGGAGGACATGATCTACATGTCGTCCACCAGCGCCGATGACGGCACCTATACCCTCACCGTCACCTTCGCGCTGGGGACCGACGCCAATATTGCCATGGTGCTGCTGCAAAATCTGGTCAACAACGCGCTCCCGCTGCTGCCGCAGGTCGTGCAGCAGCAGGGGGTCACGGTCACCAAGCATTCCCCTTCCATCCTGCAAGTCATCGCCCTCGATTCCCCCAACGGCTCCTACGACAACCTTTTTCTGGCCAACTATGCGAACCTGCAAATCGAAAACGTCCTCGCGCGCGTGAAGGGGGTCGGGCAGGTGCAGTCTTTCGGGGCCGGCGCCTACGCCATGCGGATCTGGCTGGATCTCGACAAGCTCAACTATCTCGGGGTGAGCGTGGACGAGGTCAATCAGGCCATCAGCCAGCAGAACGTCCAAGTAGCCGCGGGCAACGTGGGCGGCAGGCCCAATTCCGGCAAGCAGGCCATGCAGCTGACGGTGCTCATGCAGGGGCAGCTGGACACCCCCGCGGCATTCGGCGACATCATCGTCAAGACGCTGCCCGGCAATCAGATAATCCGGCTGCGCGACGTGGGCGAAATCGAAATGGGGGCACAGTCCTATGGGGCGCAGTCCCAGATCCACGGGGACAACGCGGCGCTTATAGCCATCTACCAGCTGCCCGACGCCAACGCCCTCGAAACCGCCGCCAATATCCGCAGCGCCATGGAAAAACTGGCCGAGGATTTCCCGCCAGACATGCGCTGGACCATGCCGTTCGACACGTCGCACTTCGTTTCCATCGCCGTGACGCAAGTCTACCTGACCTTTGCGAAGTCCATCCTGCTGGTCATGGTCGTGGTGCTGGTCTTCCTCCAGAATTTCCGGGCGGCCGTCGGCCCGGCTGTGGTCATCCCCGTGACCCTCATGGGGGCATTCGTCTTCCTGAACATCGCCGGCTTTTCGGTGAACATGATATCGCTCTTCGCGCTCGTGCTGGCCATAGGGCTTATCGTGGACGACTCGATCATCGTCGTGGAAGCCACCATGTCGCATCTGGAGCGGGGGCTGAGCCCGCCTGAAGCGGCCCTCGCCGGCATGAAGGATCTGTTCCTCTCCATCGTGGCGGTGATGTTCGTCTTCGCCAGCGTGTTCCTCCCGGCGGCCACGCTTCCCGGCATCACGGGGCAGCTGTACAGCCAGTTCGCGCTGGTCATAGGCGGCGCGGCCCTGCTCAGCGCCGTTTTCGCCATATCGCTCACGCCCACCGAATGTTCCCTGCTGCTGCGCCAGCAAAAGGCCGTACGCCCGGCCTCTTTCGACGCCCCGCAAGGGGAACGGCCCGCCTTTGCGGAAGACAAGGCCGACGTGACCACCGGCAATGCCTTCTGCCGCGTCTTCAACCGCGGGTACAACGCCCTGCACGGCTTTGCCATGCGCATTGTGGGGATTACCCTGCGCTCGCCCGCCGTCGCCCTACTTTCGTACGGCGTCCTCGCCGCCTTTGCCGTCTGGGGGCTCATAACCCTACCTCAAGGCTTCCTGCCCGAAGAGGATCAGGGCTATGTGCTCGTGAGCGCGCAACTGCCCGACGCCGCGGCCTCCCCGCGCACTTCGGAACTGGTGGCCCGCATGAACGAGGTTTTCGCCAACACGCCGGGCGTGAAAACATGGGTCACCATCAACGGTTTTTCGATGCTGGAAGGCGCGGCCCTGCCCAATGCGGCAACGGCCTTCGTCATTTTCGAAAGCTGGGCGAAACGCGGAACAAAACTCAGCCAGTACGCCATCATGGACGAACTCTACCGGGGGTTCGGACAAATCCCCGAAGGGGAATTCATGGTCATCCCGCCCCCGCCCATCATGGGCATCGGCAATGCCGGAGGCTTCGACATGATGATCGAAGACCGGGCCAGCCGGGGGCCTCAGGCGCTGGAGGCGGCGGTCAGGGCGTATGAGGAAGCGGCGGCGAAAGATCCGCGCCTTGAGCATGTCATGTCCCTGTATTCCGCCGCGACGCCCAAGCTCTATCTGAATGTGAACCGCACGCAGGCCATGACGGAAGGGATTGCCCTGCCGCAGCTCTTCTCGGCCATCCAAACGGCCTTCGGCGGCCAGTACATCAATACGTTCAGCAAATACAACCAGAACTATCAGGTGCGCGTGCAGGCCGCCGAACGCTACCGCGGCACGGCGGACGACCTTTTGTCCCTGCGCGTGCCGAACAGCAAGGATGAGGAAGTGCCGCTGTCCGGCTTCGCTTCCGTCCGGCAGGTCAGCGGCCCGAGCATCGTGACGCGCTACAACCTCTACTCCTCCGCATCCATGCAGGGCAGCCCCGCTTCCGGCGTCAGCACGGATACCGGGATGAAGGCCATGGAGGAAATCGCCGGGCGGGTGCTCCCCCAAGGCTTCGGCTATGCGTGGACGGGGATGAGCTTTCAGGAAGAAAAAAGCCACGGGCAGGCCGCCGTCGCCGTGGGGCTGGCGATCCTGCTGGTCTATTTGATCCTCGCCGCGCTGTACGCCAACTGGATATTGCCTTTCGGCGTGCTGCTGGTCATCCCGCTGGCGCTGTCCGGCACTGTGGCCGCCATCATGCTGCGCGGCATGGACAACAACATCTATGTGCAGATCGGGATGCTCCTGCTCATCGCCATGTCCAGCAAGAACGCGCTGATTCTGGTCTTGTACGCCCGCCGCTACGGCGAGCAGGGCATGACGCACATGCAGGCGGCCCACAAGGCCGCGAGCGTCCGTTTCCGCCCCATCCTCATGTCTTCGCTGGCCTACGCCGTGGGCGCGCTGCCCATGCTCTGGGCCACGGGCGCGGGGGCCATCAACCAGCAATATCTGGGGACCGCCGTCTTCGGGGGCATGGTGGCGACGGCGCTGCTTACGGTGTTGTACGCCCCGTTCTTCTATACGGTCTTCATGCGCCTTTCCGGCAAGCAGAACGGCAAGCAGCTGCCTGCCCCTTCCAAATAGCCCTTGCCGCCAGAACGGACGAAGGATGCGTGGGGATTCCGTCCCCATACATCCTTCGTTTTTTTATGAAGACGGGGCGCAGACATGCCGGAGGCCCGAACTCCCCCC
>USCL01000127.1 GCA_900553145.1 uncultured Desulfovibrio sp. | reverse complement strand
AGGCACCCTCCGGGGTGCGGCGTACGTTCGTTTTTTCCCAAAAATCATACGGAGATAGAAAACACCGCCGATCCGCCCCGGCAAAAGGCGGCTGAAGCCTTGTCCCGGCATTGTTGGCACGCTAAATGCTAAAAAGAGGACGACGCGGTACCGTACCGCCTTATTTCCGCAATTCATCCGGGAGGATATCATGTCCCACGAACTCAGCGTCGCCATCACCCGTCAGGGAAGCAAGGTTGATCTCGATATGGAATCCGGCGCATTCGGCGTCATTTCCATCGACGGCGAAAAGATTCCCGCCGAAGAACGTCCGGGAACGGCCAAAAAGCTGCTCGCCTCCTCCGCGCTCTACTGTTATTGCGCGGCGCTGGACAAGGCGCTCGAAACCCGCAGCGCCAAGTACCGCCGCATCGAGGGCAAAGCAACGGTCCACACCGGCACCGACGACAAGGGACGGGGACGGGTCACCGGGATCGATCTGGACGTGACCGTGTTCATGGATCAGGAATACGAGTTCATTTTCGACCGGGTGGAAAAGATCATGAAGCAGGGCTGCCTGATCACGGGCTCGCTCGAAGCGGCCTTCCCGGTGAAATACAACCTGAACCTCGAATGCGACGAAGACTAGGAGCCGAGCCATGTCCCTACGCCTGACCGTCATCGGCGGAGGCCCCGGCGGGTACACGGCGGCCTTCGCCGCCGCCCGCGCCGGCATGTCCGTCACCCTCGTGGAAAGCGACCGCATCGGGGGAACCTGCCTGAACAACGGCTGCATCCCCACCAAGACCCTCAAGGCGTCCGCCGATGCGCTGGAGCTCGCCCTGCGCCTGTCCCAGTTCGGCATCGTCGGGCAGGGGACGCCGTCCGCCGATCCCGCCGCCGTGCTCGCCCGCAAGGAAAAGGTCTGCGCCACCCTGCGCGGCGGCCTTGAAAAAGCCTGCGCCGGCCTCGGCGTGAAGCTCGTCCGGGGCCGGGGCCGCGTCGTCAACGCGGGACTCGTGGAAGCCGCCACGGACGAGGGTACCGTCGCCGTGGAAGGCGACCACGTGATCATCGCCACAGGTTCCGGCGCGCTGCACCTTCCCGGCCTGCCCGTGGACCACCGCCACATCATGACCAGCGACGACGCGCTGGCTCTGGACCGCATCCCGTCCTCGCTCATCATCGTGGGCGGCGGCGTCATCGGCTGCGAACTGGCGTTCATCTACCAGGCCTTCGGGGCCAAGGTCACGGTGGTGGAAGGCCAGAACCGCCTCCTTCCCCTGCCCTCCGTGGACGCCGACATGGGCGCCCTGCTCCAGCGCGAAATGAAGAAACGCCGCATCGGCTGCGAACTGGGCCGCACGCTGAAGGACGTCCGCGTGGAGGACGGCGCGGTCAAGGCCGTGCTCGGCCCTTCGCCGTTCATCAGCGAACCCACGCCCGCCCAGCAGAAGGAAACGCCCGTTGAAGCCGAAGCCGTGCTCGTCACGGTGGGCCGCGTGCCCAACACCTCCGGCCTCGGCCTGGCGGAAGCCGGAATCGCCGTGGACGGACGCGGCTGGATCCAGGCCGACGATCATATGGCCACCTCCCTGCCCGGCGTGTACGCGGTGGGCGACGTGCTCGGCCCCTCCAAGATCATGCTGGCCCATGTCGCCGCCGTCGAGGGCCTGTGCGCCGTCCGCAACTGCCTCGGGCAAGACGAACGCATGGACTATTCGGTGGTTCCCTCCGGAATCTTCACCTCGCCGGAAATTGGCTGCGTCGGCCTCACCGAAGCGCAGGCCGCCGCGGCGGGCCACGAAGTCCGCGTCGCGAATTTCCAGATGCGCGAACTCGGCAAGGCGCAGGCCATGAACGAACTTCCCGGCGTGTTCAAGCTGGTTTCCGACGCGGCGACCGGCAAGGCGCTCGGCGCGCACATCGCCGGAGCCCACGCCACGGACCTCGTCGCGGAAGCCGCGCTGGCCCTGCACATGGGCGCGTCCGTAAAGGACATCGCCTCTACCATCCACGCTCACCCCACGCTGGCGGAGGGGCTCTACGAAGCCGCCCTTTCCCTCGCTGACCGCTAAAAGGAGCCTCCCATGAAAACGCTTGAAGAACTCAATCTCCCCGAATCCCTGCGCTACACCGTCGAGCACATCTGGGCCCGCATGGACGGCGACGAAGCCGTCATCGGCATCAGCGACTTCGCACAGGATCAGCTCGGCGAAATCGCCTTTGTGGATCTCCCTGAAGCCGGGGCCCGCTTCGACGCCAACGGCGAATTCGGCACGGTCGAATCCCTGAAATCCGTCAACCAGCTGTTCATGCCCGTTTCCGGCGAAGTCGTCGCCGTCAACGAGGAACTGGAAAGCACGCCTACGCTGGTGAACGTTTCCCCCTACGAGCAGGGCTGGATGATCCGTATCCGCCCCGACGACGCCTCCGCCGTCGCCGCCCTGTGGGACGCCGCCGCCTACCGCAAGCAGCTCGGCGCATAGCCGATTCCGGGGCGGCCTTTCCTCTTCTCCAGCCGTCACCGGGGGGCCCCCTGAGGCCGTCCCCGCCCGTCAAACGTCTTTGAAGGAAAAAGGGAAGGAACGGGAAGGGGAAAGGGCTCTGTTTTTCGGAACAGCTCCCCCTTTCCCCTCCCCCGGTTTGCAACTTCCCAAAGGATATCGCCATGAACGATCTTGCACGGCTGCGCGAACGGCAGGAACTGGGCTTCGCCAGAAAGGGGCTGGCCCTCGCCCTGATCTCCGGCATGATCTGGAGCTTCGACGGCCTGACCCTCGGCAAGGGGCTGGCGGAGAAGCCTTTCGACTCTCCCGCGCTGTGGCTGTTCGCCCCGCTGTTGGCGGCGGGCCTGCACGATTTCTTCGGGGCCTGCTTCTCGTTCGCGGTGAACGCGTCACAGGGCAAGGGCAAGGAACTGCTGCGGACCCTGTTCAGCAAGCCCGGACGCTTCTGCATCCTCGGAGCGCTGTTCGGCGCGCCTCTCGGCATGGGCGGCTACCTGATGGCCCTCTCGCTCGCCGGGCCCGCCTACGTCCTGCCCATCACCTCGCTCTATCCCGCCATCGCCGCCCTGCTGGCCCTCATCTTCCTCAAGGAACGGGTCAACCTGCGCGCGTGGGGCGGCCTTGCGCTGTGCGTCGCCGGGGCCATCGCCATCGGCTACACCCCGCCGGAATCAGCCGGAGGCACCGCGTTTTATCTCGGCATCGCCTTCGCGTTCCTCGCCGCGTTCGGCTGGGCGGCGGAAGGCGTCTGCGTCACTTCGAGCATGGACCTCATCGAGCCCGGCGTGGCCCTGAACATCTACCAGCTCGTTTCGAGCCTGCTGTACGCCTGCGTCATCGTGCCCGTGGTCCTGATCCGTCTTTCGCTGACCGAGGGCTGCGACGTCCCCGGCCTGCTGGCGGAGTCCCTCGCCAGCCCCGGCATGTTCTTTTTCGCGCTGGCGGGCGTCATCGGCAGCATCTCCTACCGCTGCTGGTACAACGCCATGAACATGACCGGCGTAAGCCGCGCCATGGCCCTGAACATCACCTACGCGCTCTGGGGCGTGCTGTTCAGCGCCCTGTTCACGGACACGGAGATCACGCGCAGCCTCATCGCCGGGGCCGCCGCCATCTTCGCGGGCATGTGCCTCGTCATCGGCAACCCCAGAGATTCCGCCAACCTGCGCAACGTGAACTGAGGAACGCCATGTTCGGGATGAAACCACCTCTCCGCCTCGCCATCGGCGCACTCCTGCTCGACGGGACGCCGCGTGCGCCGCAGGCCGTTTTCGAGGCCCTGCTGCCGGACTATCCCGGCGAACGCCAGCTTTCCCCCGAGTCCGTGAAGCGGCATTTGCAGGCTCTCAAGGTCGTGGGCATCGCGCGCGTCGAAGCCGAATCGCTCGACGGGTCCGGCAATCTGGTCCAGACGTACACGCTCACCGGGCATGGCAGAAAAAAGGTCGAAGCGGCCCTGTAACCGGCGTTTCGCCTTTCGGCAGAGGCCAAGGTGCTCCATGACCGGCCCAGCCGCATGATCGCGCGGCCCGTGCTTTACCGAGGCGGGATCGTGCGGCCCGTCCTTGACGTTCGCGGCAGGACGTTGCTTCGGGGCGGATGCGCCGAACCGGAACCGCGCGGCCTGTGCCTCTGCGACAATACTGTCGCGTTGAAGTCTTTTCACCCTGCCGCAGGGGAAAGGGATACGCGGCGCATTGCGGGGATGGCGGTTCCGCCTACTCCTTCAGCGCCGGCCCTGAATACGCCATGAAATCAATCATTCTTCCAAGATGCCGGATCAGCAGCCCGCAGGGAGGGCGGCATGAAAACGAACGGGGCCGCTTGCCTGCGCGCCTGAATCCGCACGAGGTACGGCCTGCCGCGTATACGGCAGATCATGTCATCTATGGCGACATTTTTGTCACATATGGCCTTTTATGCGGTAAGCCGCCAAGCCCGCACGGCTGAGGCCGCTTCTCTCCCGCCCTGTTCCCTGCCGGAACGCCTCACATCAAGGGAATGCGGCCCGCTGGCACAGGGGTTGCAAATTGTCTGGAGTTGCACATTGTCTGGAGTCGCACAAGGCGCAACAGGAGCACGCAAAGGGCGTGACGGGAGCGGGCCGCTTCTCCACGAAGGGGAAACGCCGCCGAGATCGGGAACAAAGGACACACGAATGAAACATCACGTTGGGGACGCGCTGGCCCTTGTGGAAACGCAGGGCATGGTTCCAGCCATTTATGCCGCCGACAGCATGCTCAAGGCCGCCGATGTGGAGCTTGTCGGCTACGAAAACGTGGGCTCGACGCTGGTCACGATCATCGTGCAGGGCGACGTGGCCGCCTGTCAGGCTTCCGCCGAGGCGGGCGTGGCCGCCGCCGCGTCCGTGGGCAAGCTCACGGCGCACAACGTCATGCCGCGCCCCGAACGGGGCGTGAACGCCATCGTGGAAACGCACGCCATCGCCCCCCTCCCCGGCACGAAGCTCAAGGCGCTCGGCATGATCGAAACCTTCGGCATCGTGTTTGTGCTCGAAGCCGTGGACGCCATGATCAAATCCAGCGGCGTGGAGCTCATCGGCTACGAAAACGTGGCTTCCGGCTATATTTCCGTGCTGGTCGAAGGCGACGTTTCCGCCTGCCAGACGGCGGTGAGCGCCGGGGTGCTGGCGGTCGAACGCATGGGCGCGCACGTCTACAGCTCCGTGGTGATTCCCTCGCCCCATCCCCAGATCGCGCCCATTCTCAAGCGGTACTCGCTTGAAGGCCTGACGTCCTGAGCTTTTGAACGCCGCAATATCCGGAGTACGGACCATGATCGTGGACAACGATTTACTCTCTATACAACATGCGAGAATCACAGCGGAAAACGCCTTTGAAGCGCAAAAGCTGCTGGCGGGCTTCACGCAGGACAGGCTTGACGCAGTGGTGTCCGCCATGGGGAAGGCCGTGGCGGAACAGGCCAAAGAGCTGGCGGTCATGGCCTATGAAGAGACGGATTGCGGCTCGTGGCGGGACAAGCTGACGCAGATCCGCTTCGTCTGCGGGGATGTGCTCGACGCCCTGCTGCGGCTGCGCTGCGTGGGCATCCTTACGGAAGATCCCGAAAAGAAGCTGATGGACATCGGCGTGCCCGTCGGCGTCGTCGCCTCGCTGGCCCCCGTGGCGAACCCCATCGCCGCCACGGCGCATCAGGCGCTCATGGCCGTCAAGGCGGGCAACGCCATCGTGTTCTCCCCCCACCCCACGGCTCTGCGCTGCATTCTGGAGACCGTCAAGGTCATCCGGCAGGCGGTGGCCGAGGCGGGCGGCAATGAGAACCTGGTCTCCTGCATCACCATCCCCACCATGGAGGCCACCGACAACCTCATGCGCCACCGCGACGTGGCCATGATCCTGGCCACCGGCGGCTCCGCCATGGTGCGGGCGGCCTACTCCTCCGGTACCCCCGCCATCGGCGTGGGCCCCGGCAACGGCCCCGCCTACCTGGAGAAGACCTGCGACCTGCCCCTGGCAGTGAAGCGCATCCTGGACTCCAAGACCTTTGACAACGGCACCATCTGCGCCAGCGAGCAGTCCATCATCTGCGACGATGACATGGTGCCCGCCGTCAAGGCCGAGATGGAGCGCCAGGGGGCTTACTTCCTGGACGACGAGGAGCGGGAGAAGCTGGGCCGCTTCATTCTGCGGGCCAATGGCACCATGAACCCCGAGATCGTGGGCCGCAGCGTGAAGACCATCGCCAATCTGGCCGGCCTGGAGAAGGTTCCCGCCACCGCCCGCGTGCTGGTGGCCAAGGAGACCGGCGTGGGCCGCGGCCATCCCTATTCCAACGAGAAGCTGGGACCCATCCTGGCCTTCTACACCGCCGAGAACTACGAGAAGGTGTGCGAGAAGGTCTGTGAGATCCTCCACTACGAAGGCGCGGGCCACACCTTCTCCATGCACACCAACGACGATAAGATGGTGGACTACTTCGCCCGCCGGGTGCCCGCCTCCCGCGTGATGGTGAACACCCCCAGCGCCCTGGGCGGCATCGGCGGCACCACCGCCCTCCAGCCCGCCCTGACCTTGGGCTGCGGCGCCGTGGGCGGCTCCGCCACCTCGGAGAACGTGGGCCCCATGCACCTGCTCAACCTGCGGTATGTGGCCTACGGCCTCAAGGAGCTGGACGAGATCCGCGCCTCCGTGCCGGACTGCTCCGACGGCATCTGCCGCACGGCCCCCTCTCTGGAGAACATCGATGTGGACGACATCGTCCGCCAGATCATCGGCAAGCTCCAGAAGCTGTAACCCAATCTCATCCGCGTACAGCGCGGTTTACCTGTGAAAGGAAGGATCACAAATGGCGAATATGATGCAAGCTCTGGGTATGATCGAGACCAAGGGTCTCGTGGCCTCCATCGAGGCGGCCGACGCCATGGTTAAGGCGGCCAACGTCACCCTGATCGGCAAGGAGCACGTGGGCGGCGGCCTGGTGACCGTGATGGTCCGCGGCGACGTGGGCGCGGTCAAGGCCGCGGTGGACGCCGGCGCCTGCGCCGCCGAGAAGGTGGGCGAGATCGTGGCGCAGCACGTCATCCCCCGTCCCCACACCGACGTGGAGAAGATTCTGCCGAAGGGCCTGTAAAAAGAGGCTTGAGGCATGGACAAGAACAACGTGGTTTCAGCAGAGATTGTCCGCCAGATCACCCGCATGGTGGTGGAGGAGCTCCAGAAGCAGCAGCGGCTGGAGCGCTCCACCCCCATTGGGGTCTCCAACCGCCATGTCCATCTGGACCGGGCGGACATGGACGCCCTGTTTGGTCCGGGCAGCGAGCTGACGGTCAAAAAAATGCTCGGCCAGCCGGGGCAGTACGCCTCGGAGGAGACCGTCACCATCCGCGGGCCCAAAGGGGAGCTCAGCCGCGTGCGCGTGCTGGGGCCCCTGCGCGCTCAGACGCAGGTAGAGATCTCCATCGCCGACGGCTTCACGCTGGGGGTCAAGCCCCCCGTGCGCGAGTCCGGTCAGTTGAAGGATACCCCGGGCATTGAGATCATCGGGCCCTGCGGGAGTGTAAAGAAGGACAGCGGCGTGATCGCGGCGCTAAGGCATGTGCACATGACTCCGAAGGACGCGGCGCGCTTCGGCGTGAAGGATGGCCAGTATATCCAAACGGAGATCGAAGGCCTGCGGGGAGCGATCCTCTGCAATGTGCTGGTGCGCGTCTCCGACAAGTACGCGCTGGAAATGCACATTGATGTGGAAGAGGCCAATGCTCTGGGCGTCAAAAACGGCGACCGGGCCTTTTTCCTTGACGATTGAGCCGGGAAGGAGGCAGGGCAGAGATGGGCCAGGAGCTGACGCAAGCCAACGAAACCCTTCTGGAATTTGAGCGGCTGATTCAAACCGGCGGCTGCAATGCCTGGGAGGGCGTGCTGCGTACCGGGGTGGATCTGGGTACCGCCAACATTGTGCTGGCGGTGGTGGATGAACAGAACCGGCCGGTGGCCGGGGCCTCTTATCCCTCCACAGTGGTGCGGGATGGCATCGTGGTGGACTATATGGGGGCGGTTCGGGCGGTCACACATCTGAAAGGACAGTTGGAGGAGCGCCTGGGCGTCATGCTGGACGCCGGAGCCTGCGCCATTCCGCCCGGCATCCTTGAGGGCAATGTGAAGGCCATCGGAAACGTCGTGGAGGCGGCGGGCTTCCGCCTGACCAACATCGTGGATGAACCCACGGCGGCCTCCTCCGTGCTGGGTATTTCCGACGGCGCGGTGGTGGACGTGGGCGGCGGCACCACAGGCATCAGCGTCCTGAAGGACGGAAAGGTGATCTTCACGGGCGACGAGCCCACAGGAGGCACCCATATGACACTGGTGCTGGCCGGCTTCCACGGCTGGAATACCCAGGAGGCCGAATTGGCCAAGCGGGATCCGGCGCAGGAGGCCAATGTGTTTCCTGTGATCAAGCCGGTTGTGGAGAAAATGGCGTCCATTGTCCGGAACTACCTCCGGGAGTACCCGGTGGAGACGGTCTATGTGGTGGGCGGCGCGTGCTGCTTCACCCAATTTGAATCGGTATTTGAGAAATTTTTGGGTGTCCCCGTGGTCAAGCCGGCGGCTCCGCTGCTGGTGACGCCCCTGGGGATTGCCGTAAACTGCAAGCTGTAAAGTAGGTGAGGACCGTTGACGACGGACCAACTGCGCGGAATGGCGGACGAGGCGTTTGTCGAGATTCTGGCCCAGCGCGTTGTGGAGAAGCTCCTGGCGCGGCAGAAGCAGGCGCTGGTAGTCTACACCGGTTCCAACATCGGTGAGGCCGCCGCGCTGGAGGCCATGGGCCGCCTGCGCGGAGAGGGCTTCACGTTCCGGGTGCTCCTCTCCCGGGGGGCGTCCGGCCTGCTGGACGTGGAACGGCTCCGCTCCGTTCTGGAGCCGGAGAAGCTGTGGGTGGAGACTCCGGAGGAGACTCCGGAGGCGCTGACCGCCCGGTACGACACCATTTTGGTTCCGGCCATGACGGTACATACCGCCGCCCACGTGGCCGCCTGCATGGCGGATACACCGGCGTCGGCCGTCATCCTGGACGGCCTGATGCGGGGAAAGAACGTTGTGGTGAACATCGACGGCTGCTGCCCGGATCACGCCGAGCGCCTGAAGCGCGGCTTCCATATGGCGGAGCCGCTGAAGCAGGCGCTTCGGAACAATCTGGAGACCTTGCGCTCCTTCGGCGCGCGCCTGACCACCTCCGGCGGCCTCTATGACAAGGCGCTGCGGGCGGTTGGCGGGGCACAGGCCCGGACGGCGGCACCGGCTGCGAGGCCGGAGGCCGCGCCCCGGAAGCAGGAGGGGGCTGCCCGCATCCGGCTGGAGGGCCGGGTTTTGAGCGGACGCCACGTCCAGGGCTGCCCGCCTCACAGCACCCTGTGGGTGCCGCGGGAGACCCTGATTACCCAACTGGCCGCCGATGAGGCGCGCCGCCGGGACATCTGCATCCGAAAAGAGACGTAAAGCAGGTGGCAAAATGTATTTGGGAAGAGTGATCGGGACGGTGGTTTCCACCAGCAAGAACGAGCATCTGGTGGGGATGAAGCTCCTGGTTGTGGAAAAGCTGACGGAGCGCCTGGAGCGGGAAGGCACCAGCGAGGTGGCCGTGGACTCCGTGGGAGCGGGCACCGGCGAGATTGTCATTGTCTGCAAGGGCAGCTCCGCGCGCTATGTGTTCGGCAAGGGTGACGCCCCGGTGGATACCTCCATCGTGGGCATTGTGGATACGGTAGAGGTGGGCTGATGGCGAATCTTTACACCAAAACCGGAGACAAGGGCCAGACTAGCCTGGTAGGCGGCTCCCGGGTGAGCAAGTCCAGCCTGCGGGTGGAGTGCTACGGCACCATTGACGAGGCCAACTCCATGCTGGGGCTGGCGTATGCCCAGACCGACCGGGAATATATCCGCACCACGGTTCACCGCATCCAGGGCCGGCTGTTCGCCCTGGGGGCGGAACTGGCCAGCGACGAGCAGGGTGCGGCCGGGCTGACGGGAAAGATCTCGGAGGAGGACGTGGCCTTTCTGGAGGGCGTGGTGGACAAGTGCACCGAGACCACCGGGAAGCAGACCCACTTCGTCATTC
>USCL01000126.1 GCA_900553145.1 uncultured Desulfovibrio sp. | reverse complement strand
GATCAAACAATCTCAGAGCCGCCAAGCCTTCAAAAAAGGCAACTCCCGACGGCATTGGGGCGAATGAAAAAGGTTCCGTGTCCGGCGCAAGCCGGATGCGGAACCCTTTTCATTCGCCCTGAGGGGGTCTGGGGGGCATCATGCCCCCCAGCGGGTGCAGGGCAGAGCCCTGCCCGCCGGAGGCATTCAGCCTTTACCGCCCCACCCGGCGGGAGTGGCGGGCAAGGATTTCGTTGTAGCGGGCCTTGAACGCCCCGGGATCGGCAAGCTCGAAACCGGACTGCACCGGGCGGAACACAAAAAGGGCTTGCGAGGCCCTGCCGCCGGCCCAGCTCATGGGCGCCATGCTCCACTCCATGTTCTGGGCGGAGGCCAGACGCTGGTTCACCTGCCCGGGCGTCCACGGGCTCTGAAGGTTCATGACGGACGCCATGCGGACGAAGTCATACCCGATGCCTTCCCAGAAGTCCGGTATGCCCTTGCCTGCCTCGGCCATCGCCCGTACAAGGGCGCTCGCCGCCGGGGACGGAGAAGCCGGATTCCACGCGCCGGGGAAAATCGCCAGATCGAGGTTCGCCACGTTGACGCTCGAACGGTTGGAAAGCCCCTGCTCCCAAAGGGAGGTGCCCATCAGCACGAGGCGATCCTCGCCCTGATAGAAGAGGAAGGGCACGAGCAGTTCCAGGTTCTTCCAGCTGTCCGGGATGAAGGCCGCCTGGAAGGTCGACGTCGGGACGGGGATCTTGCCGCGCATGGTCCCACCCACGAAATCGCGCATCACGTTGCCCCAGCTGGAGGTATCGCCGGAGGGGTAGGTGGCGATCTTGGCCGCGGAACCGTTGGCGCGCACGGCCTTGAGGAACAGATCCGCCATGCGCTGCCCGTAGGTGTCCGTCGGCGCAAGGACGCCGTAACTGGAAATGCCGAGGCTGCGCGTAAAGTTGAGAACCGCATCGATCTGATCCTGCGGGCTGGAGAAGAAACGCCACGCGACCGTGCCCTCGTCGCTCCCCTCAAGGCTCGGCAGGAACGCGAAGACGGCGTGCGACTGCTGGATGTTGCGGGACTTCATCGCCGTATAGCGATCCGCGCGCAAGGGGCCGCCCACCATCACGCACTGCGGAGGCAGCTGGGACAGCTTGTCCAGCCAGCCGGATGCCTCCGTGTCGATCATCCGGACGTCCATCATCATGCCGGACTTGGACAGTTCGCCCTGCGCCGCCGTGGCCCCGGCGGCGATCTTGTTGCCGAACGGCCCATAGGCACCGCTCAAAGGCAGGGCCAAAGCCACGCACCCGGAACTGAACGACGGCTGCGCCGTGCCGCCCGTGGCGGAAAGCTTGCCCTGCACCTCAAGCCACGCGGGGCTGTTTTCCGCACCGGGAACCAGATCCTTCCAGAATTTCAAAGCGTTCTGCGCGCCCTGCACATTGCCGCTGGAAAGGGCCGCCCGGGCCACGCGCTCCCACGCCAGCGCGCGCTGGTCCGTGGGGAGCGCCGCATCGCGGGCCACCACATTGTACAGGCGCTCGGCCTCGGCATAATTGCCCGCCTTCCACGCCGCATCGGCCTGTTGGGAAAGGGGCTGGCCGCTGACGGCGTGGCCGGGCTGCGACGAAGACGGATAGCCCCCCCCGCCGGAAACGAATACGGTGCGGCCGCACCCGGCGAGGAGCAGCAGGCACGCCAAAACCATCAAAGCGCCTGCCCGTGCAGGCCGTTTCAGACAACCGTTCATGATTCCCCCAGAAATATGGTTCCATCAACGTGCGGCGCGCCGCACAGGAAAAGACAAGCCCGCAAACAACAGGCCCCGCGGCCTAAAACGCTCCGGACGGAAAAGCCCATGTATTCCTCATGGGCCTTTCAAGGCTACCGCATGGCGGAAGGCGAGGCAAGCCCGGCAAACCATAAGGCTTTGATGCCGCCCCGCTCCATTTGACCGGCGTTCGCGGCAAGGGTACAAGGCAGGGAGTTTCTCCCCCACTTTTTTCGCAACCACCGCACCTTCTCCCGGAGCGTTTTATGAACCTCATCGACCTCATCAGCAACCACCCCGTCCCGGCCACCCGTTTCCAGCGTCCCTACGTCATCGCCGAAGCCGGCGTGAACCATGAAGGCAGCATGGACATCGCCCGCCGCCTCATCGACGAAGCCGCCCTCGGCGGCGCGGACGCCATCAAGTTCCAGACCTACAAGGCGGGGACCCTCGCCTCCAAGCACTCCCCGGCCTATTGGGACACCACCAAGGAACCGACCCCGAGCCAGTACGAACTCTTCAAGAAGCACGACTCGTTCTGGAAAGGCGAATTCGAAGCCCTGAAGAAACACTGCGATCAGGCCGGGATCGCCTTCATGTCCACGCCGTTCGACGTGGAGTCCGCCCGGTTCCTCAACGACATGATGGACGTGTTCAAGATCTCCTCTTCGGACCTCACGAACCGCCCCTTCATTGAATTTATGTGCGATTTCAAGAAGCCCATCATCATGTCCACCGGTGCGGCCAGCCTTGCCGAAATCGCCGAGGCCGTAAGCTGGATCGAAGCCAAGGGCAACCCGCTGGCCCTGCTTCATTGCGTGCTGAATTACCCCACGATGGACGAGAACGCCGCCCTCGGCATGATCCCGGCCCTCGTCCGCCACTTCCCGCAGCACGTCATCGGCTATTCCGACCACACCCTGCCCAACGACATGAAGGTGTTGGAAGTCGCCACCCTGCTCGGCGCGCAGATCCTCGAAAAGCATTTCAGCCACGACAAGACGCTGCCCGGCAACGACCATTACCATGCGATGGATTACAAGGATCTCCAGCTGTTCCGCCGCAATTTCGAGCGGACGATGGGCATGATCGGGGAAATGCGCATCGAGGCGCTGGCCTCCGAGGAGCCCGCCCGCCAGAACGCCCGCCGCTCCCTCGTCGCCAACCGCAACATCCCCGCCGGGAAGATCATCGACAAGGACGACCTCACGTGGAAACGCCCCGCGGGAGGCATCAGCCCCCGCCATTACTATGAAGTGCTCGGCATGGCCGCCCGTGCCGACATTGAGGAAGATACCGTCCTCCAGTGGTCGCATCTGGAGTAAAAACGCCCGCGCTTGGGGAAGGGCAAGCCTTTTTTCTGGGAACGCGCCCCTTCCCAAACGCGCCGGCACGGCTCCCGTTCCTCCCTTCCGTGCGGAAAAGAGGCGGAACGGGAAGCTTCCGGCGGCTGCGGGGACGGACGCCCGCCACGATGGAGGCGACTGCCCCGGAAGGGGAAGATCCGCGGCGGCAAGACAATCATTGAGCATTCGGTTTGTTGTGTTTCAATCTTCCTCAAGCCCCGGGGCGCGGCCCGGCGTTTCCGAAAAAAGGAAACGAAGAGACGCATACGTGCGCCTTGGGAAGAGGCGGGGCCGAGAGAGGGGGAAAGCCGAAGGGCCTTTTCCAGAAAAGATTCTCCCTTCCCCGGGATTCCACAACACACATCCAAAAAGGAAATGCCATGAAAAAAATGCTCATTGCCGCCGCATGCCTGATGCTGCTGAGCCCGGCCTATGCGGGCGCGTCGCTGTTCGGTTCGGACGGCCCGAAGGACACCGACGAGATCACGCCCCTGCAATATGCCTCCCTGCTCGGCCTGCGGGACATCGATCCCGTGATGTTCCGCACGAAACTGATGCCGCTCATCGACGAAGCCATGAAAGACGGTAAAATCACCGTCGGCGAGTGCAAGGCAATCGAAAAGGCGGCCGGAAACGTAGCCCCTGCCTTTTACGCGGCCGCGAAAGCGCCGCGCCTTCAGGACAGCCTTTCCGAGACGATGGAGAAGGCGAAGAAGGACGGCAAGGAACTGGGCTCGAAGCTTGAGGATTCCATCAACAATCAGCTTCCGCAGTTGTTCGACGACGCCATGAACCTGTTCCGGGATCAGATGCGGCAGTACAACAAGGAAAAACCAGAAGCGCCCACAAATCTCTGATTGCCCGCGGCGCGGAAAGAGGCCTCCTGTGACCACTCAAGCCATCACGACGCTGATTCTTGGTATAGCCCCGGAAAACGCGACCCCGGCCGCCTGCGTGCTGGCCGGGCCGTGGTGTACGGCTCCGGTTTCGGCCGAAGAAACCGGCTTCGACATGCCACCCGAGCCGCTGGCTGATCCCGAGCGGCTGGAAACCGCCGCCAGACAGGCGCGCCAGCTCGTCACGCGGCTGGCCCCGAGACTCCGGGATTATCTGAACGGGCTTTACGGCACGCGGCACGACGACCGCTATTGGGACTTCGTGCTGGCCCCGTGGCTCGTCCGCGCCGTGGAAACCCTGATCGACCGCCTGTACCGTACCGCCGGGATTCTGGAAACATTCGGCGGCCGCCCCCTTGCCGTGCCCGTTCTGGGCTCTTCGGAATTCGCCTTCGCGGACACGCAGGATTTCATCATGGGCGGCATCCTCAACCCGCAGTGGAACCACTGGCTGTTTTCCCGCCTCCTGAAACGGGACTGGCCCGCGGCATGGACCGCCGAGGAGCTGCCTCCCGTCCGGCGCGAAGCCGCCCCCGCCAGACGGGAAAACCTCCTGAAGCATTTTGCGCGGAACATCCTGTTCAGCCTGCCCTTCCCCCGCGTCAAGGGATTCAGCCTCAGGCAGTCGTTCGACCTGTCCGTCGTGCTCACGCTCAACCGGGACCGCCGGGACGACTCCATCCCGCTCCGCCTGCTCGGCGATCCGTCCGCACCGCCCCTGCCCCTCGGGTTCACGGAAGACGAGGCATTCGCTCTCGTCGTCTCCCTGCTTCCCGAATCCCTGCGCAAGGCGTCCATCCCGCACACCCTCGGCCACGAACAGGCCCGCATCCGTTCGCGCGTGGTCAGCGTGGCGGCCTGCGAGGACGACGCCTACCGCATCGAAATGGCCCTGCACCGAGGGCGCGGCTGCCGCATGATCTTCATCCAGCACGGCGGCGAATACGGGTATGTCAGGACGTCGGTAGCCTATCCGCTCGTCGAGTATTGCCAGCACCGCTTCATCACATGGGGATGGAAGCGTCACGGCCTCATGCCCGGAAACTTCCTGCCCCTGCCGCATCCCCAGCTTGCCGCCCTGCGCGACGCGCACCGCGAAAAGTCGCCCACGCTGCTCTTCGTCGGGACGGAAATGGCCTTGTTGCCCTATACGCTCAAGTCCATGCTCCGGGGACGCCAGCAATTCGCCTACCGGGAGGACAAGGCCCGCTTCATGGCCGCCCTGCCCGAAGCGCTCCGCAAGCAATCCCGGTACCGGCCCTATTTCGATGTCCCCTCTTCGCTTGAGGACGCCCCGTGGCTGCTCCGGAAGTTCCCCGAAGTGGCGCGCTGCACCGGCCCCCTCGAGCCGCACATGCTCGGCTGCCGCCTGCTCGTGCTCGATCACGCGGGGACGACGCTGGCGCAGGCGCTTGCCGCGAACATCCCGTTCCTGCTGTACTGGAATCCCGATACCGCAAGCTTTACCCCCGAGGCCCTGCCCTTGCTCGACAAGCTCCGCGAGGCGGGCATCCTGCACGATACGCCGGAGTCCGCCGCCGCCAAGGCCGCCGAAGTATGGGACGACGTGCCCGGCTGGTGGGCTTCCGTCCGCGCCGCGTGCAAGCCGTGGGCGTCGCAGCACGCCCTCACGAACAAGGACGACGTCCCGCATGTGTGGAAGCTGGTCTTGAAGGACGTGTAAAGATTGGAGGGGGAAGGGAAAACTTTCTGAAGAATCCCCATAAAGGGGACAAGCCTTTCCCTTTCCCCTCCAAAACTCCCCCATCCTCTTCAAAGATTTTCGACCGGTGGGGAGGCCGCGCGGCAGGAGTTCGTTCCGCTCCAAGGCAGAAAGATTGAATGCTTTCTGCCGGCTCAACGCTCCGGCAACCTTTTGATATCCATTCCAAAATATCCCTTTCCAACAACAAAGAGCCTGAACATATCTTGTTCAGGCTCTTCTTTTTGCCCACAGGGAAGGGGTAAGAGGGATTCGATAAAGCCGAAAGTCTTGGGAGAGAGGAGGGTTTTGGGGAGGGGAGAACGACCGGATGGCGGCCACGAAGTGGCCGTGCCCGTTGGCGAGCCTTCGAGACTTACGGGCATCGATAGCAGAGCTGGGAACCGTGGGGGTACTCCCCCTTCTTCAGAAGGGTTCCCCCTCCCCAATCTTCCTCTTACTCGACAGCCTTCCCGATCCTGTTCAAGCGGATATCGCTGAGGCCGTCGGCGGACCAGTAGATGCGCCACGCCTTGCCCCGGATGTCGTTGCGGTCGAGGAAACCCCAGAAACGGGAGTCCGCCGAATCGTCGCGGTTGTCGCCGAGCGCGAAGAACTTATCGGCGGGCACGGTGATCGGCCCCCAGTTGTCGCGGCCCGGAATCATGATGAGCGGCTGCGAATGCTGCGTGTAGGGCTCTTTCACCTCGACGCCGTTGCGGTACAGAACCTTGTTCCGCATCTCCAGCGTGTCGCCGGGGACGCCCGCGATGCGCTTGATGTAGTCGAGGCTCCGATCCTTGGGGTAGCGGAACACGATGACGTCGCCGACCTTGGGCTCGACGCCGCGGATCAGATAGGCGTCGTTGAAGGGATTCCGCAAGCCGTAGATAAACTTGTTGACCAGCAGATGATCGCCGATCTGGAGCGTTTCCAGCATGGAGCCGGACGGGATCTTGAACGCCTGCACGATGAACGTGGTCAGCACCAGAGCCAGGGCTACCGCCCAGATGAGCGCCTCGGCGTATTCCCCTATCACGGTCTTGCGAAACCTCTGGATGAGAGAAAGTTGTTCATTCATAAAGGAGGGAGTCCGTTGAGAAAAGTACCTTCAATCCCTTTGGGAGCGGCGGATGCCTTTTCCCGGGCCTGAGGCACGAGCGTTGAAGGAGGGAACGCGGGGAAGGGCACTCTTTCAGAAAAGCCCTCCCCCGCAGGGATATTGCAATGCAATCAGCAGTACTTGGCCTCGATCTCGTCCCCGGCGGCGGCCACGTCGGCCTTGAAGCGATCGCGGGCGGCGCGGATCTTCCCGGCAAGCCCGGGATCGTGGAGCGCGAGGATCTGGGCGGCCAGCCAAGCGGCGTTCCGGGCCCCGGCCTTGTCGAGGGCGACGGTGGCGACGGGGAATCCGGGAGGCATCTGCACGGTGGCGAGCAGCGCGTCCATGCCGCCGAGCGGGGACGCGGCGACGGGGATGCCGATGACGGGTTTCATGGTGCGGGCGGCAACGGCACCGGCGAGGTGGGCGGCCATGCCCGCGGCGCAGATGAACACTTCACAGCCGTCGGCTTCCAGCGAATCCACGAGCTCGGCGGTGCGTTCCGGGGTGCGGTGGGCGGAGCTCACCGTAAAACGGAACGGAATGCCCAGCTTCTTCAGGATGTCGGCGCAGGGGGCGACGGTGGCCTCGTCGGAGGCGGAGCCGATAAAGACGGCTACCTTGGCCTTTTCCATATTACAATCTCCTCAAGCCTTTCGCTCCGATGTCGGAACGGTGCTGGCTCTTTTCCATATCGATTTTCGCGACGGCTTCATACGCGCGCTTCTGGGCTTCGGCGAGCCCCTTCCCGAGCGCGGTCACGCACAGCACGCGGCCCCCGCTGGACAGGGTACGGGAGTCTTCGCGCTTCGTGCCCGCCTGAAACACCTTGGTGTCCGGCAGGGCGTCAACAGCGTCTATCCCCTTGATTTCCATTCCTTTCGGATAGCTGCCGGGGTACCCTTCGGCGGCGATGACCACCCCGACCGCCGACTCGGGCCGGATGTCCAGCTTCACGTCGGCAAGCCGCCCGTCGATGCAGGCGTCCATAACCTCCAGCACATCGGTTTCAAGGCGCATCAGCAGAGGTTCGCATTCCGGGTCTCCGAAACGGACGTTGTATTCCAAAACTTTCGGGCCGTCCTTGGTCATCATCAGGCCTGCATAGAGGATGCCGGTGAAGGGATGCCCCTGCCGGGCCATTTCGTCGAGGATCGGACGGATGGCGACGTCGGCCATCTTTTCGAGATCGGCGTCGGGCAGGATCGGGGCCGGGCTGTACGCGCCCATGCCGCCGGTGTTGGGGCCCGTGTCGCCGTCGAAAACGGCCTTATGGTCCTGCGCGGAAGGCAGCGGAAGGGCCGTTTTCCCGTCGCAGAACGCCAGCAGAGAAACTTCTTCGCCCACAAGAAATTC
Organism: uncultured Desulfovibrio sp.; assembly: GCA_900553145.1. Lineage (GTDB taxonomy): Bacteria > Desulfobacterota > Desulfovibrionia > Desulfovibrionales > Desulfovibrionaceae > Bilophila. The sequence goes on along the minus strand of USCL01000126.1, from coordinate 2,052 downwards.
TTCGATGACCACCCGGCTTCCGGCTTCGCCGAATACGCCGCCCATGATCTGGTCGAGCGCGCCGAGCGCCTCTTCCTTGGTCTGGGCCACGACGACGCCCTTGCCCGCCGCAAGGCCGTCGGCCTTGATGACGATGGGCGCGCCCTTCTCTTCCACGAACGCCTTGGCGGCTTCCAGCTCGGTGAACACCCCGCAGGCGGCGGTGGGAACGCCCGCCTTCTCCATGATGTCCTTGGCGAAGGCCTTGCTGCCTTCAAGCTGCGCGCACCACTGGCTCGGGCCGAAACAGCGGATGCCCGCCCGGCGCATGGCGTCCACGACGCCGAGGGTGAGGGGAAGCTCCGGCCCGGGGATCACGAAGTCGATGGCGTTTTCCTTGGCGAAGGCCACCAGACCGGCTACGTCGCTGTCCTTCAGGGGGGCGTTTTCGCCTTCCTGCGCGGTTCCGCCATTGCCGGGAGCGCAGTAGATTTTCTTGGCTTTTCCGCCCCGGGCGACCTTCCACGACAGAGCGTGTTCGCGTCCGCCGGACCCGATGATGAGCACGCGCATGTACTTTCCCTCCAAAATATTTTCTGCTAAATAGCAAACTTTCGTTTGTTTGAATCGACCGACACTAGCTGTTTACCGTCGAAAAGACAACCGGCAACCCTGTTGCCGCCCCATGCCGGAGAGACGCCATGTCACCTGCCAAGCCCCGTTTCCTTCCCCATCTTCCCGCCGATTTTCTTGCCGAACACCAGCTCGCGGGCGTCCGATGGTCGGTGGGGCAGGCCATGAAAAGCCCCCAATACCGGGCCAAGCTGGCCGCCGCGGGCATTTCCGGCGGCGAGGACATCAAGACGCTCGACGACATCCGCCGCCTGCCCTTTTCGGACGTGACCGACCTGCGCGACGGCTACCCCCTGCCCCTGCTTTGCGTGGAGCCGTCCGAAGTCGTGCGCGTGCACGCTTCGTCCGGCACGACCGGCAAGCGCAAAATCCTCGCCTACACCCAGAAGGACGTGGACACGTTCGCGCTCCAGATGGCCCGCTGCTACGAGCTCGCCGGGCTGACCACGGAAGACCGCATGCAGATCGCCGTGGGCTATGGCCTGTGGACAGCCGGGGCGGGTTTCCAGCTCGGCAGCGAGCGTTTCGGCGCGCTCACCATCCCCGTGGGCCCCGGCAACATCGACATGCAGCTCCAGCTCCTTGTGGACATGCAGACCACCTGCATCGGCTGCACGTCCTCAATGGCCCTGCTCCTCGCCGAAGAAGTGGAGCGCCACAACCTGCGCAGCAAGATAGCCCTCAAGAAGATCATTTTCGGCTCCGAGCCGCACAGCCTCAAAATGCGCCAGAACTTCACGGAAAAGCTTGGCCTTGAAGGAAGTTACGACATTGCGGGCATGACCGAGATGTACGGCCCCGGCACGGGCCTGAACTGCGAGGTAGGCGAAGGCATCCACTACTGGGCCGACCTTTTCTACATCGAGATCATCGATCCCTATACGCTCCAGCCTGTCCCCGAGGGCGAGGTCGGCGAAATGGTCGTGACCTCGCTGTCCAAGGAAGCCGTGCCGCTCATCCGTTACCGCACGCACGACCTCAGCCGCCTCATCCCCGAGCCCTGCCCCTGCGGGCGCGCCATACCGCGCCACGGGCATATCCGCGGGCGTTCGGACGACATGATCATCTTCCGCGGCGTGAACATCTATCCCGGCCAGATTGCCGACGTGCTGAACCTCTATCCCGATGTCGGCGGCGAGTATCACGTCGAGCTCACCCGTTCGGAAGGGCTTGACTACATGAGCCTGCGCGTGGAACGCCAGTCGGGCGTCACTTCCGGCAACGACGCCGGGCTCGCCCGCGCCATCGGCGACGAGATGCACAAGCGCATCATGGCCCGCATCAGCGTCGAGATCGTCGATCCCGGCGCGCTGCCGCGCACCTTCTCGAAAGCCAAGCGCATTACCGATCTGCGGTTGAATGATTAAGAAGTCGAATGAAGATTTGGGGAAGGGGGAGGAAACTTTCTGGAGAAAGTTTCCTCCCCCTTCCCCAAACCCC
>USCL01000125.1 GCA_900553145.1 uncultured Desulfovibrio sp. | reverse complement strand
CCGCCGATCGAAAGCGTTCCCGGACAAGATCGGGAAGGACGTTTTCCGTCAAACATCCTTCCCGATCTCCATCTTTATTCGGGCTTCGCCTTCTTGCGGCGGGTATGGACCGCCTCGGGGAGGAAGAGGTTCAGCAGAACGCCGGTGACGGCGGCCAGGCCGATGCCGCCAAGGCGGAACGAGCCTATATTAAAGGTCATGCCGCCCACGCCGAAGATGATGATCAACGCGACGACGGCGAGGTTGCGGGGCTCCATCAGATCTTCGCCCGCGCGGACCAGCGTGTTCAGGCCCACCACCATGATGGCCCCGAACAGCAGGATCATGATCCCGCCCATGACCGGGACCGGGATGGAGCTCAGGAACGCGCCGAGCTTGTTCACGCACGAAAGCACGATGGCCCAAATGGCGGCCCAAGTCATGACGCCGGGGTTGAACGCCCGGGTCAGGGCCACGGCCCCGGTCACTTCCGAATAGGTGGTGTTCGGCGGCCCGCCGATGAAGCTCGCCACCATCGTGGCGATGCCGTCGCCGAGCATGGTGTTCTTGATCCCGGGCTCTTTGAGGAAATCCTTCCCCGTCACCGAGCTGATGGCGATGATGTCCCCGAAGTGCTCAATGGCCGGGGCAAGGGTGATCGGGATGATGAACAGGATGGCTTCCCAGCGGAATTCGGGGAAGACGAAATCCGGGACGCCGAACCACGGCGCGGCGGCGACCTTGCTGAAATCGTGGATGCCGAGCCCGATGGCGCACAGGTACCCTACGACGATGCCGGAAAGAATCGGGACAAGGCGCATCATGCCGCGCCCGAGCAGGGAAACGAGCACCGTCGTCGCCAACGCCGCCATCGAAACGATCAGCGCCGTGTTTTCTGGGACAAGCACCGCGCTGCCGTCTCCGGCCTTGCCGAGGGCCATGTTCACCCCCACCGGAGCCAGCACAAGGCCGATGACGATGATAACGGGCCCCGTCACGATGGGCGGCAGCAGGCGCATGATGATCCCCATGCCGCGCCAGCGGATGATGAAGCTCAGCACCACATAGACGGCACCGGCCACGACCATGCCCCCGAGCGTCGCCGGAAGCCCCCAAGTCTGCACGCCGTAGATGATCGGCGCAATGAACGCGAAGGACGAAGCGAGGAAAACGGGCACTTTGCCGCGCGTGCAAACCTGAAAGATCAGCGTGCCCACCCCAGCCGTAAACAAGGCCACGTTGGTGCTCATGCCCGTCAGGATGGGCACCAGCACCAGCGCGCCGAACGCCACGAAAAGCATCTGCGCGCCGAGCAGGGAATCTTTCAACCGAAAGGAATACGTCGTATCCGACTCCATCTCCACTCCTCAGAAAAAGAAAAATTGCAGTGCGTCCCCTGCCCCCGGCGGCCCGTGCGCGCCGTGGCTTGGGTCCGTTCCGATGCCCTCAGCATCCATGCGGACTCGGCGGCTCGCGCGCCGGGCGTGAGGGGAAAGGCTCCCCCTCAGCCGGAGCAGGGGCAGCGCCCCGTTGCCTACCCGTTACCGCGTGCCGAAGATGCGGTCCCCGGCGTCGCCGAGGCCGGGGATGATGTAGCCGTGCTCGTCGAGATGGGAGTCGACGGCGGCCGTATAGATGTCCACGTCGGGGTGCGCCTCCTCGACGCGCTTGATGCCCTCGGGAGCGCAGACGAGGTTCAGGCTGAGGATGCGCTTGCATCCACGCTTCTTGAGGAGGTCGATGGCGGCGATGAGCGAGCCTCCGGTCGCCAGCATGGGATCAAGGATGATGGCGATACGCTGTTCGATCTCCTTGGCGAGCTTCACGTAGTATTCCACGGGCTCCAGCGTTTCCTCATTCCGGTACAGGCCGACGACGCTGATCTTCGCACCCGGGACCATGTCCAGCACGCCGTCCATCAGGCCGAGCCCCGCCCGGAGGATGGGGACGATGGTCACCATCTTCCCGGAAATGGATTCCACCTCCACAGGCCCCGCCCAGCCCTTGATGGTCCGTTTTTCGGTCTTGAACTGCTTGGTGGCTTCATACATGAGCAACCGGGCGATTTCCTTGGCCAGCATGCGGAATTCGCTGGTGGAAGTGGATTCTTTCCTGAGGATGCCCAGTTTGTGCCGCACGAGAGGATGATCAACTACATGAACCGCCATACCCATTCTCCTCTAACTAAAGGATTCCGAAACGCTTCCCAAACGCATGGGGCCGCCGAAGCGGGGAGCCGGCCCCATCCAACAGGCCAAATAAATTGGAAGACCTTATGCCGAGGCTGAGGGTTTGTCAAAATCACGGCCCGGGCAGCTTCCCTCAGCGCGCCCGGCACGCGGCTTTTGCGGCTTTCGGGAAGTCCACCCCAAACGGCGGCGCGGCGTTCTTACAAAACCGTATTTTACATTTTTGTAAATAACAATATTTCCTTTGAGATAGGCGCAGTTATGCAAAAAATGGCAAAAATGCCTTGCCATAAATACCAAAAAGGCATAAAAACGGCCCACATTTTCCCTGAAACTCTGTTTCAGGGCATGCCACGGGATTGTGTGTTTCGCAAATTGTCAAAACAGGAGTTCTCTCCCACGGAGAAAGGGAGGGGTCCCCGCCAAGGAGCTTACGTCATGGCTTCGAGTTACGTGCAGAAAGTTATCCGCAGCGTGAAGAAGAACAACCCCCACCAGCCGGAATTTATTCAGGCGCTGGAAGAAGTCCTCCACTCGCTGGAACCGCTTTTTCTGAAGGACCCCAAGTACCAGCAGAACGGCATCCTCGAACGCATCGTCGAACCCGAACGCCAGATCATGTTCCGCGTGGCATGGACGGACGACAAGGGCCGCGTGCAGGTCAACCGCGGTTACCGCGTCCAGTTCAACTCCGCGCTCGGCCCCTACAAGGGCGGTTTCCGCTTCCACCCCAGCGTCAACCTGAGCATCCTGAAGTTCCTCGGCTTTGAGCAGATTTTCAAGAACAGCCTGAGCGGCCTCTCCATCGGCGGCGCCAAGGGCGGCAGCGACTTCGATCCCAAGGGCAAGTCCGACGCCGAAGTCATGCGTTTCTGCCAGGCTTTCATGACGGAAGCCTCCCGCTACATCGGCAGCACCATCGACGTGCCCGCCGGGGATATCGGCGTGGGCGCCCGCGAAATCGGCTACATGTTCGGCCAGTACAAGCGTCTTACTTCCAGCTTTGAAGGCGTGCTCACCGGCAAGGGCCTCAAGTGGGGCGGCTCGCTGGCCCGTAAGGAAGCCACCGGCTACGGCAGCGTCTATTTCGCCTCCAACATGCTCAAGGCCCGCGGCATGGATCTCGAAGGCGCCACCTGCGCCGTGTCCGGCTCCGGCAACGTGGCCATCTACACCATCGAAAAGCTGTACCAGCTCGGCGCCAAGCCCGTGACCTCCAGCGACTCGCGCGGCTGCATCTACCACCCCGGCGGCATCAACCTCGACGCGCTCAAGCAGGTTAAGGAAGTCGAACGCGCTTCCCTCTCCCGCTACGCCGAACTCTGCAAAGACGCCAAGTACATCCCCGCGAAGGAATACCCCAAGGATCAGCATCCCGTGTGGAACGTCCCCTGCAAGCTCGCCTTCCCGAGCGCCACGCAGAACGAGGTCAGCGGCGCCGACGCAGCCAACCTCGTCAAGAACGGCTGCGTCCTCGTGTGCGAAGGCGCCAACATGCCCTCCACGCCCGAAGCCGTGGAAGCGTTCCTTCAGGCCGGCCTCGCCTTCGGCCCCGGCAAGTGCGCCAACGCGGGCGGCGTCTCCACCAGCCAACTCGAAATGGCCCAGAACGCCAGCATGCAGGCGTGGACCTTTGAGGAAGTGGACGCCAAGCTCAAGAACATCATGGCCAACATCTTCAAGGCCGCCCACGAAACCGCCGAAGAATTCGGCGTGCCCGGCAACTACGTCCTCGGCGGCAACATCGCCGGCTTCCGCAAGGTGGCCGACTCCATGATCGAACAGGGCCTGTATTAGGGCAACGGGGCATTGGGGGAGGGAAAGCCTTTCTGAAGGAAAACGTTCCTTCCCCGAACCTGCCCTCGCAGAGGCCATCCTTCCCTTTCCAAAGCCTTTTGGCCAATGGAGAGGACGCGTTGCGGCAGGCCCGGAATTTCCGCAACATTGCCCCGGCAGCCGTCCTCCCTGCCATCCCTCAGAAAGAAAAGGGCCCGGATGCACGACGCATCCGGGCCCTTTTCCGGTTTTTTTCCACGATCCACAGTGAGAGCCCCGTCCTCCCCTTCCCCCGGCCTGTGCCGGGCGTCCCTCCCGGCAGCCGGCTGGAAGACACGCTTGGGAGCGGAGACAGGGGGTATTGAGGCAGGGAGGGGAACCATGCGGGCGTTTGCCGCTCCGGCAAAAGGCTCCCCCGCCTCCCTCAAAATCAAATGCCTTCAGCAGGAAACACTTCCCACGCTTCCATATGGCGCAGATCGGCGCCGGAATGCGGGGCACAGGCCGGGGCTTGTTCGCGGCCCTCGGTTGCCGGCCAGTACGTGAACCGTTCCAGAGCATCCTGAAACGAAGGAGCTTCAACAATCCGCTCTTTGCGGATCCTGAGATCCCCGTTGGAACCTTCGATGTAATGGACTCTGTAACGGCTCATGCTGCGCCATATCCTGTAAGGCGAAAGATGGAGAACCCGTAGGGGGCCGGGTTCCCTGCCTTCCCGGAGGAGGAGTCTCCGGGAAGGCGTTCCGAGGGCTCATCATTGCTGGCAGGCGGCGACGGCGGGGCGCAAAGGCGTGCCACGCCCCGTGATTCCTTCGGAGCCCCCGTAAAAAGCTCCGTCCGCCCTTCCCTGCTCCGGCGGCTTAGCCGTGGGCGCCGGGGGCAATGAAGTCGCTGAGAAAATAGAGGGCTACAAGCAGGAACACGCCGAGAGCCCAGCTCCAATGGATGAGCTTCAGTTCGGTAGCGTCCAGAGGCTCATACTCCATCTTCTGTACTTCTTCGTGAAACTTCACGTTCTTAGTATCTTCTGCCATGTCAGTCTCCTTTATGGCTGAAAAGGGAAAAGGTTAGCCAGCGATAACCGGAGGCGTCATGCCGTGGAAGAACAGCCACGAGATGAACAGGCCAAGCCAAATGATGAAGCCGAAGAGACACACGACGTACACGATGGCGAGCCTGCCGATGCCTTCTTCCATCAGCTTGTGGAAGTTGGACACCATACCGATGGTAAAGAAGGTCAGGGTGAAGAAGATGGTGCGCAGGGGGCCGAGGGTGCTGATCACGCTCTTGCCGAGGGGCTGCCATTCCACGTTCACGCAGATGAACAGCATGATCACGAAGGTCAGCAGATATCCGAGCACGAAGCGGGGGAAACGGGCGAGCACGTCGCCGAAGTTCATGGTACGGCCGCTGTTGGTCTTATCGAACTTCGCGGTCCACACCCAGGCAAGGACCAGCGACCACACGCCAATGAACACGTCGATGAAGATCTTCACGGTCGTGGTGACCATGGTGACCCACCCGGCTTCCCAGTGGACGCCGAGGAGTTCGAGCGCACGGGCGCGGATCAGGGAGTCGGCGATGGCGCCGGAAGCGATGGCGCCGCCGTCGGACTTCACCGCGAGGCCCATCCAGCCGCCGGCCACCATAGGTTCGCTGTACAGGAAGTGGGAAGCGATGAAGGGCAGGATCAGCATTTCGATGCAGGTGAACACCACGATCAGCGAGGACACCATAATGGGCACCACAGGCCGGGCGCGGATGGAACTGCCCGTGGCGATGGCGGCGGACACGCCGCAGATGGAGATGCCGGAAGCCAGCGGGACGGCCCATTCACGGCTGAACTTGAAGTACTTTCGGGCTACGTAATACACAAAGGCCCAGTACAGGAGATAGGCTTCCACGATGGCGCACAGGCCTCGGAAAATGATCGTCCCGGCCATGCCGGAAGCCGCGGCGGCCTTCACGCCGAGTTCGGCGCCGAGGACCACGATGGCGATCTTGACGAACAATTCGGGACGGCAGGCGTCATGCAAGCTTTCGGCAATGCGGGGGAACGCGTTGCTGATGAAAATACCGGCGACAAGCGCCACAATAAAACCCGCTTCCGTAGTCAGGCCGATCGACCAGTCGATACCGAACTTGGCCTGCGCGTCGGGCGTAGCCGCGATGTGGGCGTTCGCGCCGAACATGTAGCAGATTTCGCTGACGAAAAAGACGACCGTAAACGACTTGACGAAGCGAGCGACATTACCGCCGAGCAGCTTGATGCCGAACGACAGGAGCGCCGTCAGGGCCACGTAGGTGCACAGCAGGGAAACAACGCCGGAGAGCGTTTCTTTGTATGCGCCGGTGGTGGCGGAGAAGGCCTTGTCCATGCTGGTCCACATATTGGTGCTGACTACCCAGCCCAACACGTCGAGGTGCGCCAGATTCAACGCGGCCAAAAGGAAGATGAAGCACCCCGTGAGCAGGGCTATCTTATCTTCGTTCAGATTGGTCTTTGCCATAGCCATATCCTCTTGTAAAACTGTACCGAACGGCTGACTCCGCCACCGTGGCGAAAGCGTCCACCTGTATCCGAGCAGGCGGGGCGATCCCTAGCCGAACCGCAGCCTGACAGGAAACCATCGTAAAAGACCATCCCTCTTGAGAAGAACAGTTTTTATAACTTATTGATTGGGAAGAACCCGCCCGGGTCTGGAACGGGCGCAAACAAACGCGGCTTCCAAGAGGAAGGAAGCCGTGGGGACGCGCGTCATGACGGATCAGGCGATCCGCTGACGGCTACGCGAAGCGCGGAGGGGCGAGGGAGAAGGGAAGCAGGCCCCAAGAGTCGGACTTTCGGAGCGTGGGCACATAATGCCGCACAAACAGCCGCACCACATAGGAAACGGCGAACCCGAGCTGGAGCATGAAGAGGGCCATCAGGGGGACAAGATGCTTCAGGTGGGTCTTCGAAGCGATCGTCTCCATAAACTCCTCAAGGGATTCTATGATGACGGGCGATTGCTTCTGCATGTCGTTCAGGGCGCTGCCCGAATCGTACACGACGACCTTCTGCACATCCGCGTGAAGCATATTCGTATCGACAAGCAGGGAACAAACGAGCGCAAGCATCACGAAAGGAATGAACATTCCCTTCATAAAGGTTTCACGGCGCTGTCTTTCCAAGAGAGTCATACGTTTTCCCGATACAACAAGCTTCACTGGTGCACGGGAGTCCACAGCGGTGCGGCGCTTATGCGCAACGTCCTCGTTTCCACTCAGGAGGAGAGATTTCCGCTACGGATATCCGTGATTGTGAGAATAATAGCACGGAGGTTTTTTTATGACAAGCGTTCCGCCATATTTTGCTTTTTTCCACAATAAGAAAATAGAGACAGCAGGTTGGAGAAGGCCCGCCGGCTCCAGCCGGGCCGTGGATTCCCGGCATTCGTTTTTGCGGAGAGCATTTATCCTGATAATGCGGCCTGTTGGCGGAGAGCGGCATGATCCTTTTTATAACGCCGTATGTCGATAAACAGCATACGATATCCACATTCCATCTCGGCTGCGGGACAAAAATATGTTTCGGCGTAGCGTCCAAAGAAGAAGGGAAAAGGGATTTGCCCGCCGCCTGATGAGCACTGCCGCTCAACAGGCCATACAATCCCTTCTCTTTTGCGTGCGGCTTACAGCGCAGACCAATCCCTTCGTGCTCCTGTTCCAAAAGCGTACCCGCTTCCGCCTCCCTCCAACAAAACAGCACCCAGCCTCATGCAATGCTATAGGGCGTCGGCACGGCCTGCCCCCCTTGACGGTGTTGCAACGGCACCCGCCCAAGCAACCGTCACGGCATAGTCGTCAGGCCGGTTCCCGTCGATAATCGGCAGGGTATGGCTGGGAATGCGTACTGTAAAAGCCCCGCCGCATCGGAAAAACCGTGCCTATCGTCCGTTCTTTCCCAAGGAAGGCTTATTTCCTGCGTCCCGTACCGTCGATGCCGAAGTGCTTATCAAGGCTCAAGTTGTCGCCGGGCTTGTTGAAATAGCCGTCCCGCGTACGCTGCGGCTCGCCGAGCGTGAGCAATTCCCCGACGGTCACAAAACGATACCCTTTCCGCTGGAGCGCTTCGACGGTTTCCTTGAGCATGAATGCCGATCCCTTGGGCACCCGGTTGGCGTGGAACAGGATAATCGCGCCGGGCCGCACCTGTCCGGCCACCCGCTCGCCCATGCCGCGGACGGCATTGTCCTGCGGCGTCTCCGCAACCACGCTCCACTGGATGACCTCCAAGCCTTCGCGCGCAAGCAGCGCGAGCGCCTTGTCCGAGCACCGCCCGTAAGGCAGGCGGAACAGCCTTATGGCTTCCGGCAGCTCGACGCCGCGCCCTTCCGTTACGGCCCTCCTGAGGATCTCTTCGCGCAGCAGCTCATATTCCGCCTGTGTCCAGCGGATCTGTTCCAACATGGCCTTTTCGCCCATGATGCCGAAATTGCCGTGCGACCATCCATGATTGCCGATCTCAAACAGCGGATCGGCCATAAGCTGCATAGACCTCTCGCGGTGTGACCGCATCCACTTGCCGCCCATGAACAGCGTGGCGGGTATCCGTTTTTCGCGGAGGAAATCGATGATGTCGGCATCATACCCTGTCGTCATGGTGGCCAGTTCGCACAGATCAAAGGTCAGGGCCGCCACCTTTTCCTTGGCGGCCACGCAGCGGATGGTCCCTTCGCCTTCGGCGGAAAGGGGAGGCAGGGCATGTTTGGGAACCGTGCGTTCCGGCGGAGCGGGATTGTTCGGGACGGCGTGCCGGGCGTCTTCGGGCAGGAAGCCGGGTTCGGGATGCCACAACGATGACGCCCGCGCCGGAAAGGCCAGCGCGGCCATAAGCAGGCAACAGACGATGAGCTTGTGCGGCATGAAAAAACCTGATGTGTTGACTGTTGGAAGAGCCCCCACAGTAACAGCATCAGGTTCCGAAAGATAGGCGCGGTTCAGGACGTCTTCTTGGCGCGTTCCGCAGTCATTTCGTCAAAGAGCTTTTCCATCTGGTACTCATCTTCCAGCTTGAGATCGGTACTCAGGACGATGCCGCCGGAATGGCCGAGCGCGCGCAGGGTTTCATCAACGGCTTCCTTCTTCAGAGGGATGAACAGCGCCGAGCTGCCGGGCTTCAGGTGTGTCGCCAGCTCGTTCATGAACCGGTGGCTGATGCCGAAATCCCCCACCTCGCCGGTCGCCGCGCCGAGCCCGGCCCCCGCGACGATGCCGAGCAACGGGTTGAGGAACAGGAACCCGATCAACGCGCCCCACACGCCGCCGATCAAGGCTCCGTCCTTGGCAAGCGCGTGCGAATACTGGAGATGTACCTTCCCATCCTGATCGCAGACAGCGGCCACCATTTTGGTACAATCCACCAATCCGGTAAGGTCTTCACGGCGCCGCAGATCTACCCGGTACGCTTCCGCCTGATCCATATCTTCCTTAAAAATCACAGCAATGAGGCTCTGCATGGCAACACTCCTTACTTTGTTGATTCCCAACAAACTACCGGGGTTCGCCTGAGAGCGCTGTGATTATCATTGTATGGAAAGAAGTGGGGAAGGACGGGAGGGGCAGGGTTGCCCTACAAGCGCAAGCGGGCTTATCAACAACAGACAGAGCCCGGCTATTGCATCATAAATGAAGACGGCTGAGTCCGCTACGCATCACAGTGACGGATTATAACAGGATTAGGGACATGTCGGAAAGGATCGTTTTCCTGTCCGTATGAATTCCATCAATGTTTCCACGTCGTCAAAATCATCATAGTCACCATGTATCCCGTCTCGATGATAGACAATGCCGTTTATCTCATTGGCTTCAAGACAATCCAACAGTTTCCGCTCTCCATGGCGTTTTGCAAACAATGTAAATGCATATGGCTTGATCTTCCTCAACAATCCCTTTCGGCAATCTTCATCGCAATCATAACAATGGCTCATGCCCCTATCAAGCGAACAATTGCGGTTTTCACACCATTCCTTATCAGGGCAGTCGCCCGAATGGCACCCTGCGCACTTGACGTTTTCAGAGCAGAGGCAACACGCAAGGCCACACCTTGCAATACCCAATTTCCTTTTCATGTTGCTAGCCCTCAAGACAGGATGGCAGAGTGTGCTGAAGCCGTCGTTGGCCTAACCGGAAAGGGTGGATTTCCGCCCACAGGGAAAACCTTCCATCAAGGATTCGATAAAGCCGAAGATATGGGGAGGAAGGAGATGGAGCCCTCCCCCTTCCCCTCTTTTATCTCCCGCTCCTCATGCCCACACAACCCCTGCAATCAACAACGCGCCGTTGATAAGATACAGCTTGCGGACGAGGTGCCCGTGCCGGTCGAG
>USCL01000124.1 GCA_900553145.1 uncultured Desulfovibrio sp. | reverse complement strand
GGGGATGGTCACTGTTTTGTCCATGCTGTTGACGGACATGTCTTCCGCCCATGCGTATTTGAGCGGAAAGACCTTCATCACGAAATTGGACGTCTGCGCCTCCTCAAAGGCGGTGACGGCGGCTGAAATCTGAGCAAGGTACGTGGGAGGGCCGGACACGACGATCATCCCGCCGCCGGGGGCGAGCGTCGCGGGCAGCTGCGGCGCGAACACCGCCGATTGCCGCAGCATCTGGTACAAGCGCTCCGCGGTCATGGCCCGGGGCGTGATGAACGTCCGCGACAGTTCCGATTCGCTGTAAAAATAAAGTGTTGAACCGATCCGGTACCATGTCACGCCAAAGGCGGCCTGCATCCCTTTCAGGAAGGTATCCGGCGGCACGGCATCAAAGCGCCCGCTCACCTTGCCGACCACGCCGGGGGAGAACGAAGCGCCGAGCCCCTGCGAACGGGCGAAGTTGGTGAGGATGGCGGTCAGATCCTCGTCATCCGCGTAGTGCGTGTACGGATGGGGAAATCCCCCCTGAGCCGCAAACGCCGGACAAGAAATAAGAAGCACGCCCAAAAGGAGTGCCGCAACCATCAAGAACGAAACGTCACCACGACAACGCATCAACGCCCCATATTCCAAGCTTGCATGCCGGAGAAGAAAGAAAACGCCGACGTATCCCCGCCTTGCACCTGCCCTTTCCACCATGCCAGATCATTCAGGAAATCCTTGGCATGCCGCGGCATGGAGAGGGCCCCTTCCGCCAAGGGCACAACAAGGTGCAGCGAAAGCCTGCCCTCTTCCACCGAAAGGACGGTCCTGCGGGTCCGCGAGGCGGCTACCATGCGGGAAGCGCACTTCCGCAACAGCTCATCCGCATCCTGTTCCGAAGCGGGAAGCGGGCCGAGATCGGCTCGCAGGATGCCTGTCCGCCCATCGGGCGAAAAAAGCTCCATGTCCAAATCGCCTTCCAGATGGAAGCGGAAGACGCCGCCCGCATCAGGAGAGGCTTTTTTCCAGCCCGCGGCCGCCGTCACGGCGTCAACGGATTCCTGCAAAAGTGACATGTTGCCTCCTTGGAGAACTATGCGGTCTTCCGCAGCGCCTTGTCAATCATCAAACGCGGATACCCCAAGCGCGCGGCGGTATGGGGCCTTCACCGCACGAGGGCATATCCTTCAGGCACTCGCCAAGCTGGCGGTCGCAACGCTCCACACGCCGGGCAAGGGCCTCGACGTCCCGCAGCTCGGCATCGGTCAGGGCATCCGGGGGACGCCCCTCGGCTTCAAGCTTCTCCGCGATGGCCGACAGCGCCGCGGAACACGCGCACAGCTCGTCCAAAAGGCGATCTTGCGGTTCGCTGTTTTTCTTCATGGATTCACCTAGTCGTATTGCAGCGCGGGGATGGCGACACCCCGTCTGGAACAAAAGGACTCGAGCTGATCGAACTTGAACGGCATATGCGAAACGACACCGGACGCCGAGCGTTTTTCCAGATAAACCATTTTGTTGCCGTCGTGGTCATGGTACGGGGTGAAGCCGTAGAGCGTGCCTTGGCTGTCCCGTTCCGTCACCGTGGGCCCCGCAGGCGTGACGCCCTTGTTCGCCGCCGCGCTGATGGCATTCGAGACATTCCGGATCGAAACGCCGCCATTGGAGGAAACGCCCGTGTTTTGGGAAACGCCTGAAACCTGATTGGCGGAAATGCCGTTGATGCTCATACAAGAACCTCACATTATCCCAGAATCCGCGAGCGGGTCTGGTTCATATTTTGCTGGATGGCGTCCTGCGTGGAAATCGACTTCTGGATCAGTTCGGAGAGGCTGTCGTTGATGCTCTTCAGCGCATCGCGGCTGGCCCGCATACGCTCCTGATCGGCTTCCATCTCCTTCATGGCGGCGTCATATTGCGCGCCGACGAACTGGCCGATGGAGCCGACGATGCCGCTTACCCCCTGCCCGAGCTGTGACATGGACTGCCCCATGACCCCGTAGCTCTGGGACTGGGCCCCCAAAGCGCCGGACTTTACATCCAGCGTCTTCATTTGCGTCTTCACATCCGTCATATCGGCCTTCAGCGATGCTTTCCGGCTTGAATATTCCATATTGACCTGCTTCAGCTCATCGCCGGACAAGCCCTTCGCCCCTTCATTGCGAAGGGCCTTGAGGTCGGCCTGCTTGTTTGCGATGTCGGTCTGCTGCTTGCCGAGAACGCCCTGCTCCTTGGCCAACGCCCCCTGCTGCTTGCCCATGTTCAGCTGTTTCATGCCCATGCCGAACTGAACGGCTCCCATGCCGATGTTGATCGCCCCGGACACGACGCCGCAGACGAGCTGCGCCACGGCCTTTTTGCGGATTTCATCGGCCTGCTGTTCCATCGACAGGGCGATGCTGTCGGTTTGCGCCTTCATGACCTCGCGGTTTTCCTTGCGCTGCTCGGCGCTCATTTCCGTGATGAGGGCATTGATGCTCGCCATCGGGGACGCCACGCCCACCCAGCCGCCAAGCGATCCGGAATGGCCGCTCGGCGGGGGAAGGGTCGGCAGATCGTTGCGGATCTGGGCGGCGGCCTCCTGAAAAGAGAGCCCGGCATCCATCGCAACCTGCAACTCCTTATCCACGGCGGCTTTGGAGACACTGACGGTCCCCGCATCGCTTATCAGCTGATTGTAAACCTGCTGCTGATCGGAAGATAACCCTTGTATGCCTGACATATGCGTATCCTCTTTCTGCTTACGGCCTTCCCCTGCGCTCGGGCCACGGCTTATTTCACGAAGCGGGCATCATCCTCAAGCCGCCGGGGTTCTCCCGCGGCCCACGAAAAATGACCGCCGTATCGACGTGCCCGCGCATCGTTGCCCCATGTCCGCCACGAAAGGACACTGGTTCAGGGCGCGCAGGCTCCGCCTTCCGCCGCGTCAGGCCATTGTCGGCGCGACGTTGGTCAAGATGGCCGTCTGCGATTCGGTGCATCCTTCAATGATATTGTTGACGTCTTCAACCAGCTTTTCCGCGCGCTCCATAATGCCCTTCAAGAAATCGAGCTCCATGTCCTGCGCCTGCTGGATGCGTTCCAGAATGGCCTCCAGCTCCTTGGTGTCGGCATAGCTGGTGGAAATCTTGTAATCATACACGGAGCCCGCGATGTCCGTCGCCCCGCTTCCCATCTGCACGACGCCGCTGGCGATGTTCGCCGTCTTGAGCGCGATGTCGGCCACCTTTGACAGGGTTTCCTTGGCGGACGATATGGCGGAAGCGGAGGAGCCGCCCATGGTCAGGCCGATGCCCACGATGGTGATCGCAAGCTCGAAGGCCATGCCGACATACCCGGCGACGTCTTCCGGAACCCCGCACGCCTTCAGCCCGGCGGCGATCCCGGCACTGATGCTCACTTTGCCGTCGGTCGCCATGCTCACGGCGCTGTTGACGGCCATAGTGAGCATCACGGCTCCGCCCGCGATGAGCAGTGGATTCCCGGTCGCCGCCCCGGCCACGATCGTGGCGACGCTGGCTATGGCCCCGATGATCACGCCGACCCAGCTGAAAATCTTTTTGAAGACATCGAGAACGCCCTTGGATTTCATGGAATCGAGACGATCCATGATCTCTTCCAGCTTTTTCTCGTTGACCTCGGCACGCTCCTTCCCCTTGGCGTCGATGGAGGCCACGCCGTCCTTGGTGGCCTGCGTGCGCGTCTCGTTGCTGATCATCTGAGCCAAGGTTTCCAGAGAAAGCCCTCCCGCCGTGGGCGGGGCCAGCTTCGGCAAATCCGAAGGCGAGGAGGCCGTGTCGGAGGAGGAAGGCGGCAGATCCGGCAGCGTGATTTCCTGCAACGCCTTCTTGATGGCTTCCTGAAGGTTGTTTACCTCAACGCCGCCGGCAAGCTCCATGAACTTCGAACCGACCTGAAAATCAATGGGGTTGGGCATGAGGACCTCACTTCTCGGCCTGTTCGAGAACAGCGAGCATGGCGGAGGCCTTGCCTCGCGCGGCATCGTGTTCGGGGTTGCCTTCTTCGCCCATGGAGAGCGCTACGACGAACGCGCCTTTGGCCTTTTCCCGATCCCCCATTTTGAGATAGCACATTCCGGCCTGAAGCAGGGGGACCGGGCTGGCGAGGGCCTCCATCGCCGAGCAAAGCCCATAGGCGTCCACGGCTTCCTGATACTTGCCGTTGGCCTGACGGCTTCCGGCAAGCCCCATCCAGAAACGGGGATCGTTGTGATCGTACAGACACAGCCCGGAAAAGACGGTTTCGGCGTCCTTGTAATTGCCGGAGGCATACAGGTTATATCCAAGGCTATAGAGCGACTCCAGCATTTCTTGGGAGACGTTGCACACATCCCCGATGGTGGCGCCGTTCAGGACGGCCTTGACCATCGTCTCAAGCTCTTCCTGCGTATACTCAACCGCCGCGCTTTTTAGTTCTGCCATAACATGTTCCTCGGGAAGGGCCCGCAGCAGCGGGAAAAAAGTTGCTGGCGCGAAGGGAGCCCATAAGATGCCGGGCACCCCAAAGCAACCGCCATCCGGCAGGGGCCGCCCCGACCTTGCCGGGATCATCCAGCCGGGGCTTGCCCCCTGCAAAAAACGTTTACTGGCCCCGGGCCACGCTGGTAAGCGTCTGCATACCGGACTGGATGGCCGAGTTCGCGCCCTGCGTGTAAGAATTGTACTGCCCCATGAAGTCCTGCACATACACCATTTTAGTCTGGATATCCGTGCCGATCTGTTCCTGATAGGCCTGCAACGACTGAATGGCCACGTCCCACTCGTCCTTATCGTGCAAGCTGTCCGCAGTTTCCTTTGTAGGCTTGCTGACTCCACCGGTGGTCAAGTCATAGGTGAGATTGTTCTTATCCATATATGCCCGGACATCAGCAGGCATTTCAGTGCATCCGCCGCTGTCCTTGGCCTGATTCTGGAGTTCGCGGCACCTTTGGAGCATGTCGGCGACTTCCTTCTGCTCGGCCTGAGCCCCCTCGATTTGCTTGATGTAGCCGAGGGCCGAATCCTTGGCCGACGCGGCCAATTCCATCTGCAGCTTGGCGAAAATGAAGTTGACGCTCGTGCACGTGCCGAGGCTGTCCACGCCGCTGACGCTTCCCGAACCGCCGACTCCACCGATACCCTGACTCATACTCATCTCCTATATCGTAAAAGATTTAAAGACGGACGACGCCACGGCGGCCCGCACCGGGGGCCTTGCCGGAAGGACGATTATCCAAAGCGGCTTGCGCCTTGCGGGCTTCCCCGGCGCGCTTGGCCTCTTCCTTGGCCTTCGCGACGAGCGCTTCCACTTCCGGCGTCATAGCTTCTTGCTGCTTAAGCTCGTTTTCCGTGAGCCCCATGCCCTTGAGCTGCGCATCAAATTTCTGGTTGAGGCGGGACAGTTCGTCCTTAAGGGCGTTGAGCTGTTCTTCCTGAGCCTGCATGTCTTTTTCCGTAAATGCCATGTCGCTGCTCCTGTTGTTGATGCCTCTTTTAAGCATGTTCCGTGCCAAACAAACGAATACGGGGAATTCCGGCCTATCGGGCTGTTGCGCATGGTTTCCCATACGAAAAAAGCCAACAATGTTGGCACAACCTCGCCTTGACGGCTTCCAACATTGTCGCCATCCCGTGAGAGAGCTTATTTGGGAAGTACTACAGCATGTTGCTCAAAGCAATCAAAAAGGAGGAGCTTGTAAGACGTTGCGGCCTATGATACTCGCAATCAAATGATTGGCATATTTCTCGCATGATCTCTTGCGGGCCAATATGGATTGGTTCCCGGAATCACGTGTTCCCGTGGCTTTCAGGCGCGGGGGCCGACTCGGTTCCCGGCCGAGGGCCGGGCAGGAGGAGGCATGGCCATAGATTTTTCCGTCACCAGCATGGGCCAGATGGCCGGAGGAGCCGCCGTATCCGCGACGGACTCCCTCGCCACGGGTTCGCTTATGGGGAACGCCGCCGCACAGGTGGAAGACCCCATGTCGCTGCTCGCCGACGCCGCCGAAGAGCTGACCTTCTCGGCGGATACCACGGATGAATACGAGCTTCAGGACCGCAAGGAACGGGAACGCTCTGAGAGTGCGTACGCCGAGCGCGTCAGGCTCTATCAGGAACTGATGCATGAAGCGGGCAAGTCGCAGGACATCGACCGCCTGAAGGACAGCCTGCGCGCCCGCGAAGGCCGGGAAAAGGCCTCACGGGAGGCGCTTTACCGCTTCCCGGACCCGAGCGACGCCTACGCCGCCCTTTCCGAGGCGCTCGACGCCTTTTCGGATGATCCGGCCGTCGATCCGACCGTCATTGAAGATATACGGCAAGGGCTCGCGGAACTCGAAGCCGGGCACGGCCCGCAGATCCGTTCGGGCATCCAGGGCGCGCTCGCCGCCGCCGGGTATCCCGGCCTGGACAGCGCGGACAACCTGCGCGACCTCTACCGCCAGACCGTCTGCGACTTTGCGGACGTCGAAGCCGCCTTCGCCCACATCTACGAAAAATACGGCGACGTCAGCTTCGACAAGGCGATGGACTTCCTTTTCAACGCGCTGGGCAACGACCTCGCCACGGACGTGCCGAGCATGGAAACCACGCACCTTGAAAGCGTCCATTCCAACCTCGAACAGGTCCGCCTCCTGCAAAGCACGCATGTCCAGTGCGAACGCCTGCTCCAGCGCTGGCAGGACGTCCACGGCGTCCGGTGCGGGCTCGCCCCGATGGAGCTGCTCGGGGATCTGGTCGGCCTGCGCAAGGAGCATTTCCTCGGGGCCATGCAGATCGACCGCATCGCATCCAAGGCCAAAGCCCCGGACATCGAACGCGAAGTGCTGTTCCTTCAGGAGCTCCTGAATATGGCCCGCAACCTGCCTGTCCAGCTTTTCGACGGCGAACAAGGCCGCATGAAGGCCATCGACGCCGTACAGGAATCCGTGGACGCCGCCATCCGGCGCGAAGACGAATACCTCGCCAATCTGGGGGACGCGTGATGATCGAACGTGAAATCGCCGAATTTGGCAGGCGCATGGGCATGCCCGCCTTTTCCCTTTCCCCCGCGGGGCTCGCCGCGCTCGACGTGGAACGCCTCGGGCGGCTCCATCTGGAGCTTGCCGAAAACGCCGGGGAACGCGAGCTGCTCGTCTATCTCGCCCGGGCCGTGCCGGACTATGACGTGAAGGCCCCGCACCGCGTGCTCGAGCGCTGCCATTACCGGCACGCCGATCCCATGCCGCTGTCCGGGGGCGTGCACAAGGGCAACATCGTCCTCCTCACCCGTTTCCCCGAACGGCAGGCGACGGCGGCGGGCATCGAAAGGGCCGTCCAGTTCCTCAGCAAGGTCATGGACACCGTAGCCAAGTCCTGATCCCGTGACCACGACCGCTTTTCCCCACAGGGCAAAGGAGAACAGCCATGCCGACCATCAACCTTCTGGACCCGTCCCTCGGCATCCAGACCATCATGGAAAGCCCGGCGTTAACGCGCGGCGGCATTCCCGAGGCTAGGCAACTCGCCTCCAATGTCCTGCGCGAAGCCGGCCTTGAAGAACTGTATTCCCCGAGCAACGCGCACCACCTCGTAGAACAGGCGCTCTGCCCGGATGCGGGCGACGGCGACATCCTCCGCCCGGACGTGTTTTCCGGCAACCTCGCGGGCTGCCTGGAATCCCTGAAGGATTCGGACGATCCCGCCGTCCGGGCCTTGGCCGACGACGAGCTGGCCCCGCTGCTCCAGAACAAGGAACTCCTCAACGCCTACATGGGCCTGATGATAGGGGGCTAAGGTGGCGCTCACGCAGGAACAGCGTAATACCCTGTCCATTCTGGGATATCTGTATTACCGGATGGGGCGTCTGGACAACGCCGCCACGGTCTTCGCGGCGCTGGACAGGCTCGCCCCCGAAAGCATGGACGCCGTCGCCCGGCGGGCCGTCGCCACGCTCGCGGCCATTGAAACGGATCGCGGCAATGCCGAGAAGGCCCTTCAGCTCCTGCACCGGGTCATGGCCGGGCAAACCCTGTCCACCCGCCTCGCGGCCCTGCACCTGCTCCGGGCCCGGGCGCTCTGGCAGCTGGGGCGCAAGGACGAAGCCCGCGCCGCCGTCAACGAATACCTGTACCTCGCCGGCAGCGGGCCGTCCGCGCAGGCGCTGGCCGCCAAGCCTCCCTTCAACAGCATGGGCAAACGCGTATGAGCCTGTTCACCACGGCCCGCTCCGCCGTCGGCGTGGTCACGCGCCACAACGACATCAATATCGTCTTCCTGCTCGTCACCGTCATCGCGCTGATGATCATCCCGCTGCCCACGCCGGTGGTGGATACGCTCATCGGCGTGAACATGGCCCTGTCCTTCACCATCCTCATGATGACCATGTACGTGCGGACGGTGCTGGACTTTTCGGTGTTCCCCACGCTGCTCCTGTTCACCACCCTGTTCCGGGTGGGCCTCAACATCACGACCACGCGCCTCATCCTGCTTCAGGCGGACGCGGGCGAAATCATCTTCACGTTCGGCGAGTTCGCCCTCGGCGGCAACTTCGTGGTCGGCGCGGTGGTCTTCCTCATCCTGACCATCGTGCAGTTCCTCGTCATCGCCAAGGGCGCGGAGCGCGTGGCCGAAGTGGGCGCGCGCTTCACCCTCGACGCCATGCCCGGCAAGCAGATGTCCATCGACGCCGACATGCGCGCCGGGGTCATCGACATGGAGGAGGCCCAGCGCCGCCGCGAGCGTGTCAGCCAGGAAAGCCAGATGTACGGCGCCATGGACGGCGCCATGAAGTTCGTGAAAGGCGACTCCATCGCCGGGATGATCATCGCCGTCGTCAACATCGTGGGCGGCACGATCATCGGCATCACCCAGAACGGCATGACCGCCGGGGACGCCCTGCACACCTACGGCATCCTCACCATCGGCGACGGGCTGGTATCCCAGATCCCCTCGCTGCTCATCTCCATCTCGGCGGGCATCCTGATCACCCGCACCGGCGATTCCGACGACAACGTGGGCTCGCAGATAGGCGTCCAGATTTTCGCCCAGCCCAAGGCGCTGCTCATGTCGGGCGGCTTGGTGTTCCTCTTCGCCCTCATCCCCCGCTTCCCCAAGCCGCAGCTGTTCACGCTGGCCGCGCTCCTCGGCGGGCTCGGCTACGTGCTCAAGCGCGTCAACGAAACCCCGCAGGCCCCGGACGCCAAAGAGGAGCTCTCCAAATCGCTCACGCCCACGGCCCGCCCCAAGGCCCGGCCCGGCGCGCCGCGCGACGAATTCGCGCCCACCGTGCCCATCATCCTCGACATTTCGGAGGACATGGGCGCGTCGCTCGACTACGCCTCGCTCAACGAGGAACTGGCGAACCTGCGCCGCGCCCTTTACTTTGATCTTGGCGTGCCTTTCCCCGGCATCAACATCCGGCCCAACCCCGGCCTGCCGGAACTCACCTATGTCCTGAACGTCAACGAAATCCCCATGTCGCGGGGGAAACTGGAAAAGGGCATGGTCCTCGCCCGCGACACCGGCGAAAACCTGTCCATGCTCGGGGTAGAATTCAAGGCCGGGGAGCGGTTCCTGCCCGACGTCGAACCGCTCTGGGTCCCGGAGTCCAAGGCCGCGACGCTGGAACGCGTGGGCATCAGCGTCATGAGCCACGCGCGCATCCTCGCCTACCACCTTTCGCTGCTGCTCGCCCGGCACGCCTCCTCGTTCCTCGGTATGCAGGAATCCAAGTACCTGCTTGACAAGATGGAGGAACGCGCCCCCGATCTGGTCCGCGAGGCCACACGCCTGCTGCCCACGCAGCGCATCGCGGAGATCTTCCAGCGTCTGGTGCAGGAACAGGTGTCCATCCGCGACCTGCGGAGCATCCTCGAAGCGCTCATCGAATGGAGCCCCAAGGAAAAGGATACGGTCATGCTCACCGAGTACGTCCGCAGCGCGCTGAAACGACAGATCAGCTACATGTACTCGAAGGGGCAGAACATGCTGCCGGCGATCCTTCTGGACCCTTCCGTCGAGGAGACGATCCGCAAGGCCATCCGGCAGACCTCGGCGGGCGCGTTCCTTGCGCTCGATCCCGACACGACGCAGCGTTTCCTGCGCGCCGTGACCGAATCCGCCGGGAAGTACAAGTCCAACACGCAAAAGCCGGTGCTCATGGCTTCCATGGACATCCGGCGGTATGTGCGCAGGCTCATTGAGGGCGAGCATTACGGCCTTCCCGTCGTTTCCTATCAGGAGGTCACGCCCGAGATTTCGATCCAGCCCGTCAGCAGGATCAGGTTGTAGAGAGAGAGAGAGAGAGAGAGAGAGAATCGGGGGAGGGGAAAGGCCCCCTTTTTAAAGAGGGCCTTTCCCCTCCC
>USCL01000123.1 GCA_900553145.1 uncultured Desulfovibrio sp. | reverse complement strand
TTTCTGATGTTCTTCAGCGCATCCATGTTGGATGCCGTCCAACTGTCGCACTGGCCTCGGAAAGCACGGGCGCTTCCAGACGGCTGGCCTCGCAGAAGTCGGTGGCCATAACGCCATGCCCGCCGCCGTCGGTCAGGACGGCAATGCGCTTGCCGTGGGCGGGCTTGCACTTGGAGAAGGCTTCCGCCGCGTCCAAAAGCTCGTTGGGCGTATTGACGCGCACCACGCCCGCCTGCGCCAAGGCGGCATCAAAGACCTTTTCGCTGCCCGCGAGAGAGCCGGTATGCGAAGCGGCGGCGCGGGCCCCGGCGGCGCTGCGGCCAATCTTGATGGCCGCGATGGGCTTGCTCACCGAGGTGCGGCGGGCGGCGTCAAGGAACTTGCGCCCGTCCTCTTCGTCCTCCACCCTCAGGCCTTCCATATACAGGAGCATGACCTTGGTATGATCGTCCTGCTCGATATAGCGGACAAAGTCATTGAAGCGGACATCCATCTGGTTGCCGATGGTAGCCCAGCAGCTATAGCCCATGCCGCGCTTTTTGGCGTTGAAATTCAGATCGATGCCGAAGTTGCCGCTCTGCAGCACAAGGCTCATGGGACCGGGGGCAAGGTCGATGATGCTCGCGTTCAGGCTGACCGCCGAGCTGTACATCCCCATGCAGTTGGGGCCCATGATGCGCATGTTGCCCTTGCGGGCGATCTCCAGCATTTGGCGTTCGATTTCCTTGCCTTCGGGGCCCGTTTCGCCGAACCCGGTGGAAACGACGATGCCGGTCTTCACCCCCTTCCGTACGCACTGCTCGATGATGGGCAGGATGTGCTTGGGGGCGATGGCGATGATGGCGAGATCCACCTCGCCGGGAACGGACAGGATATCAGTATAGGTCGGATGGCCGAGGATTTCGCCGCCGGAACGGGAAACCAGATAGATTTCTCCCTGGAATTTATTATCAATCAAACTTTTGGCAGTCCAGTAGCCGTATTTCTTGGTGTCCGAGGAAGCACCAATGAGCGCTACGCTTTGGGGACGGAACAGGGGAACAAGGTCGGACATATTGATCTCCATTGAGGCGTTCTCTGTGACCGGCATACCATCATTGCAGAACCTGAGGGGGTTTCCCGGAAAGCCCCGGGAAAAGCCTTCCGCGCTACTCTTCCACAACGCCGACGGCAACATCGGGGCAGACGACGCCGCAGATGTTGCAGAGCACGCATTTTTCCGGGTGTACCCTTTCGATATAATTGTATCCCTGGCCGTTGATTTCCGTACCGATGGCCAGAACCCCCTTGGGACAGGCATCCACGCACAGGCCGCAGGATTTGCAGCGGCGGGCATCGATCACGTGCGTCTTCTTCTTGCCCATGGCTTACTCCCCTTTCCCGGCGGCTTCGTAGCCGGCGTTGAAGGCCTTGATATTGAGCTCGAGCAGCTCGGGCTTTTTCTTGCCCATGGTCTCCTCAAGCACGGCCATGATCGTTTCGCGCTTCAGAAGCTTCGTTTTGGCGATAAGGGCGCCCAGCATCACCATATTGACGCTGCGCACCGATCCCACCTCCACGGCGATTTCGGAAACGGGCAACAGGATCTGCGTGAACCCTTCGGCCTTGCCCGGTTCTTCCACCAGCGAGGAATTGGCGAACAGCATGCCGCCGGGGGCCACGCCGTGGAGGCACTGCCCATAGATGGACTGGCTGAGCGCCACGGCGACGGTGGCGTCATTCTCCACAATGGGGCTGCCGATGGCTTCGTCGGAAATGATGATGAAGGCAGTGGAGTCGCCGCCGCGCTGCTCGATGCCGTAGGTCTGCGTCATGACGACCTTCAGGCCCTCCCTCATGGCGCCCTCGCATACGAGCTTGGCCATCAGCGCGGAACCCTGCCCGCCCGATCCGGAAAACATACATTTGACCAGCATGACTTCTACTCCATTTCGCTTTTGAAGACCTGAGGCTTGAAGTAACCGAGCATTTCCTCGGAGCACCAGTCATAGGAATCCCGTACGCTCTTCTTCAAGCCGGTTGGGCAAGGGACGATGATTTCCACAAACGCATAGCCAAGGCCCTTCACCTGACACTCAAAGGCTTTCTGAATGCTTTTCTTGGCATGCAGGATATGCTTGGGCGTGGCCACGCTTTCGCGGGCGAGGTACTTCACGCCGGGCATTTCGCGCATCATTTCAGGCACCAGCAGGGGATACCCCTGCCACGTCACGTCGCGGCCCTTGACCGTGGTGGCGGTCACTTGCCCTTCCAAGGTCGTGGGGGACATCTGGCCGCCCGTCATGCCGAACACGGAATTGTTGACCATGATGGAGGTGATGGGCATCCCCTTGTTGGCGGCGTGCATCAGATCGCCGAGGCCGATGGCGCAGGAGTCGCCGTCGCCGCAGTAGGTGAACACGATGTTGTCGGGACGGCAGGTCTTGTAGCCCACCGCGAAGGAGGGGGAACGGCCATGCGTGGCCTCAATGGCGTCCACATCCATATAATGATGCGAAAAGCCGCCGCAGCCGATGCCCACGATGGCGATGGCGCGTTCACGAACGCCCAGCGTTTCGATAGCTTCGGCCACCAAACGGGTGACGACGCCATGACCGCAGCCGGGGCAGTAGCTGGTCAGCTTGTCCAGATTCAGAGTTTTACCGTATTTCGCGCTGAGATTTTGCATTCCGATTACTCCTCCAACAGGCGGTTCGCTTCAGCGGTCATTTCCGCAAGGGTGTACATGGGCATATCGCCGCCGGTCTTGCCGAAGAAATGCACCGGGACGCGCCCGTTCACGGCAAGGCGGACGTCATCCACCATCTGGCCGTGATTCATTTCCACGACAAGAATTTTCTTCAATGAGGAAGGCAGGTTTTCAAACGCCTTGTCCGGGAAAGGCCACAGCGTGACGGGGCGGACGCTGCCCACCTTTTTGCCTTGGGCGCGCAGGTTGGCCACCAGATCCTTGCACATGCGGCCATGGATGCCGAAGGCGACGACGATGAGTTCGGCGTCCTCCGTACCGTCTTCCTTCCACCTTTGTTCCCCGGCGCGGATGGCCTCGTACTTGGCGCGCAGGTGCTCGTTCATGACGTAGCCGTCCGCATGGGAATAGCTGCCGGTGATGAGCGAGCGCTTGGGGTGATCCTTGGTGCCCGTATAGGCCCAAGAGGAGGTATCGAACTCCGCCGAATAGTCATGATAGTCCGGCAGCACGGCGGTTTCCGTGGTCTGGGCGGTCACGCCGTCGAACACGAAAAGCACCGGGGTACGGTAGGTATAGGCGAGCCGTATCCCCTCGGGGACGAGATCCACGATCTCCTGCCCGTCGGAAGGCGCGAGCACCGGGACGTGGTAGTCGCCGTGGCCGCCGCCCCGGGTGGCCATGTAATAGTCGCTCTGGGCGCCGAGGATATCGCCGTCGCCCGGGCCGACGCGCATGGAGTCGAGCATCAGGCAGGGCAGTTCGGCACCGCACATGAAGGAGATGGCTTCATGCATGAGCGTCATGCCCGGGCCGGAACTGGAGGTCGCGCACAGCACGCCCGTGCAGGCCGCGCCAGCCAAGGCGCTGGAAACAGCGAGTTCGCTTTCCATCTGCAACATCTTGCCGCCATACTGCGGCAGGATAACGGCCATGCGCTTCATGACGTCGGTCGCGGGGGTAATGGGGTAGGCAAAATGGAATTTAACGCCACAACGCGCCAAACTTTCCGCGAATGTTTCCGTGTTTTTTAAAAACAGGGTCTGCTGAGTCATACGCACCTCAATGGCAATCACAATGTCGTGAATGAAGCTAAAAACACCAGCCGTAGATTCGTGAGCTTTTTTGGGATGCCTAGAGATTTGGGAAATGGGCCTCTCTCAAAAAGACATCGAAGAAACATACCGCATAATGGTATGATATACCATTAATTTCAGGTTAGACGCACTGCATTTCCATGTCAAGAGGAGAAGCCGTTTTTTTATAGTCGTATTTCGGTGGCGTCTTCTTTTTATAAATAGTATAAATATATTATGACTATTTTATTCCTTACAATCCTGTGTTTCTTTCCCCCTCTTCCTTCGCATCACCCAAGAACCGCATACGACATGCTTCTCATCCTATTCTCGGCCCTGCCCCTATTCCGCCTCGGTCAGGAAATGAAGCCCCGCCCTCTGATAAACAGATACTATAGTGTCATTATAGCCTAAAATAAGAACAAAACTGATTTTCGGCTTTCATGGACTCACCGCTTTTCTTTTCAGGGATGATTGACATACCGGGAAAATACGTTTTATATTTCAGTACAGCATACCGTAATTCGGTTTATTTTGGTTCTTAACAGGCTAAGGGGATGTAAACCTTCACCACTCTCTTGTAAGGAGAATCACGGCATGAGTGGAGCAAGACAGATCAGTTTCGAAGATGCCCCGTTTTCGGCCATCCATAAAAAAATTACCGCCGGCACGTTCATGGGACAGATCAGCGATGGCTACACGCTGGGCATTGTCGGCATTTCGCTCAACTATGCGATGGAGCCTCTGGGGCTGACCAGCTTCTGGATGGGGCTCATCGGCGCCGGCTCCATGTTCGGCATCTTCTTCGGCAGCCTCTTGGCGGGCATCACGGCGGATAAAATCGGCAGAAGGCCCCTCTACGCTTCACTCATGCTGCTGACCGCCATCGTTTCCGTGCTGCAGTTCTTCATTTCCGACCCGCTGCTCATCGCTACAGTGCGCTTCATCCTGGGCATGCTCATCGGCGCGGACTACACCATAGGCATCCCCCTGCTCAGCGAATGGGCCCCGGCTCAAAAGCGGGCGGGCATCTTGGGGTGGCTGCTGGTCTTCTGGACTATCGGCTATTGCATTTCGTACATTGTCGGCTTCTTTATGGACGGCTTTGTGGCCGCCTTCGGCAACGACGGCTGGCGTCTCGTTCTCTGTACTTCCGTCGTGCCCAGCCTGATCGCCCTCGTCATCCGTTTCGGTACGCCCGAATCCCCTCTGTGGCACATTGCCAAGGGACGTTCCCAAGAAGCCCTCGCCAATATCCACGCCTATCTCGGCAACCAGTACAGCCTGCCTGATCATGGGGAAGAGAAACCCGCTTCCGTGTCATGGTTCGCGCTGTTTGCCCCCGAACAGTGGCGCAATACCGTGGTATCCGGCGTATTCTTCTTTGCCCAGGTACTGCCCTTCTTCGCCATCAGCATTTTCCTGCCGCTGGTGCTCACCAAGATGAATATCCAAAACCCCAACGCCTCCGGCGTGCTGTACAACGTATTCACCCTCATCGGCGTGCTCGTGGGGCTCTGGATATACGGCATCGTGACCCGCCGGGCCTACCTGCTCTGGACTTTCTATGTATCCGCCGCGATCCTCACCGTGATGATCCTGTGGACCTCGATGTCCCCCCTCGTCGCCCTCATCATGATCACCGCCTTCGCTCTGGTGCTCGCGGCTTCCATCGTCCCCGAATTCTCCTATCCCGCCGAACTGTTCCCTACGGAACTGCGCGGTTCCGGTGTGGGCCTGACCATTGCCATCAGCCGCTTCGGCGCGGGCGGCACGTTCCTCCTGCCCATCGTGAGCGAACGCTTCGGCATCCATATGGCCCTCTGGTGCTGCGTGATCACCCTGCTCTTCGGCGGGATCATCTGCCACTTGTGGGCACCTGAAACCTCCGGCAGAGGCAAAAAGTAGCCCCCCAAACCGAGGGCAATCCGGTCCGGCCTCGGTTGCGGCCCCTCCGGATTGCCCTTTTTAGTAAGGATGCCCCCTAATGTGGAGCATCCCCATTAAGACAAGAAGGGATGGCAGACCCGCAAAACGGATCAAAAAAAGGCCCCACCATACGTGGTCGGCAAGCTTTGCGTGCCGCATCCTGATGACGAGAGCGTTCCAGATGAGATACATAAAGAATTTTCCGGGATGTGGGAGGATGTTGATGCCTACTCCAAGGCGCATCCGAATGCGTGACCGAAGAACAGCCGTACACGCCACCCGTACCGACTCTTGAGGAAGTGAAGGCCGCCAAGCTCTTGGAAATCAACGCGGCTGCGGACAGGGCCATAGCAACTCTCACGGTGACATACCCCGACCGCGAGATCGTGACGTTTGATAAGCAGGAAGCGGAAGCCCCTGCCTAGGCAGTCAGAGCGGCGCCGAGGCCGTTCTCTTGCCAATGATCGCGTTGAAGAATGATTTGTCGGCGCAGCAGGCGCATGCTGCTTTCATAATCCGTCTCCGCCTGTTGTGCGCGAGGATAGAGTTTAGAAGCCACGGCCGAGCGCAGGCATTCCATGCCCTTGCCGACATCGGACAGGCCCACATAGGAACCGCGATCCCCAAGTTTGGGATCAAGGTGCTGTGTCGAGTAGTTATTCAGAGCCTTGCTCAATGTGCCGAGCAAAGCTGTGGATTTTTCGGTGTTGATCATGGGACGCTCCTCAAACGGGGAGCGTACCCCCCTGGCGGGGATCAGCTCCCCGTGGGTGTATGGAATGGCTAATTTTTGGAGTTGTACTCTATACTAACGGCAACATTGAGTTCAAAGGGATTGCCATAGAAACCGCCATCGCGCTCAATGTCGTCGAGTTCTTCCCCAATGCAATTGACGATCTCACCCGAAGGCAGCTTACACCCCAAAAGGAAATGCCGAACATAATGGCCTGAATCCTCCAGAGGTTTTCGAAAATGACAACATGGGCAAACAGCGTGAGTAACTTTGAGAGGTTTTGTCATATTAGGGTTCTCCATAAAAATGATTTCCAATAATAGTGTTACACAATTTCACCAGTTTACAATTGCATTTCTCCTTTAGATAAAACGACCAAAAGCCCACAGAGCTTGCGCCATGTGGGAAACAACAAGAAAAGCCTGTTGACGAGGCTTATCTCAAAAATAAAAAGGGAATTGAAAAGTAAAAAACATCAACTGTGACAGAATGCTGCAACTCATGTCCGCTGTGCCTGGCATAACCTGATGTTTTGTAACATCGGGTATGCTTTTCCGCGCTGAAAGACCACCCTATTCAGAGCGCGAAACGGCAAAATAGCTTAAACGCCGACTAACCGCTGTGCGGACGACCTTGTGCAGGCAAGGCTCGACTCGCGTACTCCAAGGAGACGCTATAGTGGATGAACATGCGCTTTATACTGGAGCGCAAGCGGCTTGCGCCGCACCAGAGGGCTTTCCTTTCGTCATGGCCGGAGCCATTCGAAGCCGTATGCCCTAACCGGTGGGTACTCTTTTCAGAGTAATATGAATGAAAAATAAAAAGCTATCCATTCTTGTCAAGAGGTAATTCTCAAGCTCAACATCGAGTAACCTATTAACTTCTCACAACAGGAGTTCCACGATACTCACAAACATTAGACGTACCTCCGCATTGAACTGCCGTCATAAGGAGCTTGCAGGTAAATTCAAAGAATATATCCGCATAGCTGTTCTAGTGATGTATGGCAACAGTAGCATGAAGGAAGAACACGACGCAGTCCGCCATGCTGCTGGCCTTTATAAGCTGACGGGGTTCCTGAGGCTCTATGTACAAGGAACGCTTTATGCTGTGCTACGCTGAATTGAAATCGATATCGACCATACCGCCCTTTTGCGGGTCCTGTCGCCTGATTGCCACCTTTTACCCCTGTCACATGGGCTGTAACTTGCAATGGGTAAAGTCCATCATTATCCATTCGAACTATGGCATATTCATCAGCTTTGTAAGTACATATTCCTATATGCCATTATCACGACAACGGTAAAACGACGATGGGCATTTTTCCAGCCACCATAATCCGGCGGAAGATTTTGCCATGGAGTTCCTGTGCACAAAATCCAAAAAAGAGCATCAATAAAGAGACTATTACCTTTGACTCGTCCACCCAGGCCCACTCCTTATCGTCTAGCTTCCAGCTAGTACAAATTTTTCTGTATCGGCAGGCCCCCAACGAAAATTTCGTCAGGTTGAGGACGTCGAAATCAGCAACCTTGTAGCCAAACAAAAAGCCCTCGACCTCCATGCCGTTACCGCCGGGAATACCACCGAGTTGATGACATTTCGATTTCCTCTGGAATCTTGAGGGTGTTCGAAAAGTCACAACGAAACAAAGTTCTATTACCTTTAAGGAACGTCAGACCAAGGCGGAGCCCCTTGAAATCGTCTCCCATGTCGATTTCAGCAGTCATCCATTTAGAACTTCAAAGCTATACAGATTTTTACCGGGGATACCCCTAACAGGGCCGTTAACACCGTTGGAAGGGGCTCCATCGGAAAAAATTTCCATGGCGTCTACCGGAAAGGAAGCCCTTGGAGAACCATCCCACGCATGGGGTCAGAGTGCGTCAACACTCTGGCCCATTTTATTTTGAAGAAAGAGGAGATTCTAGGAACTCGGCAAGTTACATAGAGTCGGATGAGGTAACGAACTGTGCGGTTCACCGGGTGGACCTCGCCAACTACAAGAGTAACGCGAGAAGTATAAAAAGTGAGTGTGTTCCTACGAAAACTCCCCGGTAGTCTGGCTCGGCTACCGCCAACTCCAGCCAATTCCAGTTATACTGCACTGTTTATACTTTATCTGTAATTACAGATAATTATCTACATAAAAACGCCGCGAACTTGATGGACAAATGAACACCATTCCGGTGAGATTCTACTGATATTTTTGATCGACACGGTTGTTGAATCAACACTAGCTCCATCGGCAGCAAAAAGTCAGAGCCAGACCAAGATACAACGCTAACATGAACAGTAAATGAGCAAACTTTTATGTAATTTATCTTAATTATCAGTATGTTGTCTAAAAATGACGTGTATTGCTACCACCTCCTCTTTCATGAAGCCCTCTTCAGGAGAAAACCACCGTCAGGATTGACTTCAGTACTTTTTCGGCAAATGGTCGGCGGCTTCAGGCCGCTAAAGCTAAAATCAGCATTGAGCGTGAAGATGGAGACCAACTCGTTCTCAGACAGCGCTGAGAGCTTGATCTTAATTGAGCAACGGCCCGGCTTCCAGTCCGGCATCCGTCACCGAAATGGAAGCCCGTCAGTCCAGGCAAACGTGACTTTCCCCTGTTCGGCAATCGAGTAATTTTTTTCATTTTGTGGCACCCGAGAGCGCAATCGGGTATGGCCACCCTTTTCCAAAACGTAATCTGATGGGCAAAGGCAAGTTGCAAAAATCTTATACAAGGAAAAGCCCTCCTCGCATATGGCTTGTCAATAGCGGTTCGGCGATAGTGCCCAAGCGAAGGAGGCCCACCCTGGAGAGGTATGTATGTAACCGTCTGGCGAGAGGATGCAGCATTCGCGACCGGGAAAGCTCTGAACGAGGCGCAGGGCGTCGGAAGGCGGGAGGATGGACAGGGCCGTCGCAAGGGCGTCCGCCTCCATCGCCGTGCCTGCGACGACCGAGACGCTTCCCACGGCGGGGCTGGAGCCGGAAGCCGGGGTGATCAGATGGGGATGTCTGCGCGAGGCGTCATAATAAATTTCGTAACTGCCGGACGTCGCAATGGCCTTGCCGGAAAGAGACAGCGTTCCGGCATAAGCGGATCCCGCGGGCGACTGCACGGCGACTTATGGCCTGAGGCCATGATGTCCCCGCCCGCATTCACGAGATGGTTCTTCACCCCGGCGGACGTCAGCACGGCGGAAACCCGGTCCGCAATGTACCCCTTGGCGATGCCGTCCAGCGTGATGCCCATACCCGAACGCGCAAAGGACAGATCGGCCCCCGAAACCTGAAGCCCCCGGCGGCCCACCAACGCGCGGGCCGCCCGGAGATCCGAATCGTCCAGCGTCAGTTCGCCGGAGGGATTGCGGTGCGCCCGGAAGAGATCGACCACCGGCTGCACCGTCACGTCGAAACTCCCGCCCGTCAGCGCGCCGTAGAACAGCGACCGATTCACCACCCGCACCAGCTCGGCGGGCGCGGAACGCAGACGGCCCGCGCGGTTCAGCTCGCTCACCGGCGTGCCGCCGTCGTACCGGCTGAACACCCGCTCCAGACGCGACGCCTCCGTAAAGGCCAGCCCCAGCGCGTCCGCCGCCTGCATGGAGGAAACGCCCGCTACCGAAACGTCCACGAACGTCCCGAGCATCACTTTCGTCTCGCGGGACACGGAGGCTTCCGCGAGTCCCGGAACACCAAGCCACAACCCGGTTCCGGCGACGCCCGCCATGCCGAGAAACGCCCGTCTCGTCATCATGATACATTCTCCTTCGCTGTGGGGGCCGCGTCCGGGGAAACCGGAGCAGCCGAGTGGGAAATGCCCGGGACCGGCGCGGGAGCCGGAGCGGAAGACGCTTCCGAGGCCGAAGCCGCCGGGGCCTCCTGAGCCGGGGCCGAAGGAACGTCCGGCACAGTGGACGCATCCTGCGCCTTTGCCGCGGGCTTGGC
>USCL01000122.1 GCA_900553145.1 uncultured Desulfovibrio sp. | reverse complement strand
GTTGCCCGCCCCGATGACGACGGCGTGCGAGCCGATGCCGGTAGGTTCGCACTGGCGCACGGCGGAGAGGAACGAAAGCTGATCCAGCACCCCGGCGGCGTTTTCGCCGGGGATGCCGAGGGGCAGGCTTTCCTGCGCGCCCACCGCGATGTATACGGCGTCGTTCTCTTTGACCAGCGTGTCGAACAGGGCGGCATCCACGGGCGTGTCCTTATGGAGCCGCACGCCCAGCTTGAGGATGGCGTCGATGTCGCGTTGCAGGCTTTCTCCGGTCAGGCGGAACGCGGGGATGGCGTCTCCCGCCATGCCGCCGAGCACCGTTTTGCCTTCGTACAGGAGCACGTCCACGCCCTGCGCGGCGAGGAAACGGGCGCAGGACAGCCCGGCCGGGCCCGCCCCGATGACGGCGGCGCGTTTCCCGGCCTTGGCGGCGGGGGCTTCGGGCGCGGCGTCAGCCATCCTTTCGGCCACGAAACGCTTGACCTCGCGGATCATGAGCGGCTTGTCGTAATTGATGCGGGTGCACCGGCTCTGGCACTGATGGTTGCAGGCCATGCCCTGAATGTTCGGGAACGGGTTCGTGGCGGTGATGACCTCCCACGCCAGCTTGAAATCGCCCCGGGCCACGGCGTCCAGATAGCGGGGGATGTTCTGCTCCGCCGGACAGCCCGACATGCAGGGCGCGGCGGCGCAGTCGAAACGCGGAAGCGGGCGTTCGGTCTTGACCGAAACGTAGGGGAAACGTTCCTTGTGGTAGCGGCTGTGCCTGCCGAGGATGGCGGCGGCGTAGCTGACGGTTTGCGAAACCGGGATTGCCGGCGAGGGGCGAGCGGCTTTTTTCCAGTTCGGCGAGGGAATGCGCACCGGCCTTGCGCATGTCATTGCGCAGAGTGCCGAGGTACTGGTGCAGCCGCCCGTAGCCGCCGGGCTTGAGGATGTCGGAGGACATGGTGATCGGGCGGAGGCCGCAAGCCAGCGTGTCGGTCACGTTGAACGTATCCGCCCCGGCGGAGAAGGCGATGTCCAGCGCGCCGTCGAATTCCTGCTGGAGGCGTTCGGCGAGGTTGATGCTGATGGGATGCAGGGCCCTGCCGCTCATATAGACCATGCCTTCGCTGCGGGGCAGGTTCTGCTCCTCGTTGGCGGTTTCGAGCGTGTTGGTCAGCTTGAGCCCGAAGGCCACGCCCGCCGCCTCGGCGGCTGCGGCGAGGTTCCGGATGATGGCCACGCCGTCGTTGTATTTGAGGTCGTGCCCGAAGGCTTCGTCGGGGACCCGCACGCCATAGCCGAGCTGCGTGTTCAGGATGTCGCGCAGGCGTTCGGGGCCGAGCAGGGTGGGGTTCAGCTTGATGGTCGTGTTGTACTTGCGCTCGGTGATGAAATAGCGGCCGATGCTTTCCACCTCGTCGGGCGGGCAGCCGTGCATGGTGGAAACCGTGAGGTTGTCGGACAGGCGGGCCGGAATGGGCATCTTTTCAATGGCGGGATAGAGCGGGGCGAGTTCGGCCTTGATCCGCTTCACGCCTTCTTCCGCGTTTTCCATGCGGTCGAGGAAACGCTGCACGGCCGGGCTCCTGATGCCTTCAAGGTTGTATCCGGCGCTCATGTTGAAGATGAACCCCGGGCCTTTGCCGGGTTCCGTTTCCACGGGCAGGTTGAGCATGTCGCGCAGCACATACAGCAGCACGAAGGCCTTGAGGTATTCCTCGAACGACTGATCGAGCTTCAGCTCCTGCGACCATTCGCAGTTGTAGCCCTCGTCGGCCATGTCGATGCAGGGCTTGGTGACGTTCAGCTCGTCGAGCACCTGCACGGTCTTGAGTTCGATGTACCGCGCGCCGCACAGCCATGCGGACAGGATGTTCTGGGCAAGCTGCGTATGCGGGCCCGCCGCCACGCCGAGCGGGGTTTCCAGCACCTTGCCGTAGCGTTCCATACGGAACGGATCGCCCTGCTCCGGCATGAAGAAGAGGCCCCGGCCGATGCCGAACAATTGTTTGTTCGGCAGGTCGTGCCGCATCCAGCGGAGCAGCGTTGCGGCGTCCAGCGGTGTGAAGCGATCGGTATGCATGTGTGCGTCTCCTTGAGGAAGTATGCGGTTCGGAGGAAAGGGGCCCTTTCAGGAAGGGTTTCCCTTTCTGCGCCTCCCCTTCATCTTCCTGAGAATGGTGTACAGGGCGGGGCGGGAAAAAAGGAACCCGGCAACGGAGGCGGGCGGTTGGCCGCTGGAACTCGCGGCATACCCTCCTCAGCGGTTCAAAACGTTTCAGGCAAGGGCGGGAAGGAGGAAGAGGCCGTGTCCTCCTGTAACAGAGCCCCCATCCGTCCTGTCCCTAGAGTGTCCTCGGAACGAACCGTCCCTGTCCGGCATACCCGGAGAGCTGCCTGCCGAAAATGATAGGTTCGCCGCGCAGCCAGACATGGCGGGGCCAGCCGCGTACGACCATGCCCTCATACGGGGTGCAGTCCGTTTTTTGATGCAGGTTTCGGGCCTTGATCAGCCGTTCGTCCGTGGGATCGATGACCACGATGTCGGCGTCCGCGCCGGGCTCGAGCCGTCCCTTGGAAGCGAGCCCCATGATCCGGGCCGGGGACGTCGACACCACATCCACGAAACGCGGCAGGGTCAGACGCCCGTGCAGCACGCCTTCGCTGAACAGCAGGGGAAGGCGCGTCTCCACGCCGGGAACCCCGCCGGGGCAGTCGAAAACGCTTTCCTTCCCGCGTTCCCGTTTCCGGGCCAGCGAGAAGGAGCAGTGATCCGTGGCGGCGACCGAGATGCTGCCGTCCGCGAGCCCTGCCCAGAGCGCGGCGCGATCCGCCGCCGTCCGCAGGGGCGGGGCCATGACGTACTTGAGGCCGTCGCGTCCGGCATAGGCGGCCTCGTCGAGCAGCAGATACTGGGGGCAGGTTTCGGCGATGACCGGCTGTCCGGCCCTCTGCGCCTCGCGGATGCGGGCCAGCCCTTCCGCCGTGGACAGATGTACGATGTACACGGCGGCTTCAGCCGTTTTCGCCAGCTTCAGGACCCGGTCGACCGCTTCCGCCTCGCACCGGGCCGGGCGGCTCCGGGGGTGGCTCATGGGATCGCGCGGCGCTTCCCGGCGCAGCTTGGCCCCCAGAAAGCGGGTCATGGCGTGGTTCTCGCAATGGACGGCGAGCAGCCCGCCCGCATCCCTGAGCGCGGCGAGGACCTGCAGCAGCCCTTCGTCGTCCAGCCTGCCGTCGTAGGTGGTGTAGGCCTTGAGCGTGGGGAACCCTTGTTCCACGGCTTCGGGAATCCGGGCAAGGACGGCATCGTCCACATGCTGGAACACGCCGTGCAGGGCATAGTCCGTGTGGCAGCGTCCGTCCGCCTGTTCCAGATACGCGGTGAGCTGGTGGGGGAGTTCGCATCCCTGCGGGCCGAAGCCCGGATGCTCCACGATGGTCGTCGTGCCGCCCCATGCCGCCGCCAGCGTCCCGGCCTCGAAGCCGTCGGAGACGTGCGCGTCGCCCACGGTCAGGTTGACGTGGGTATGCGCGTCGACCCCGCCGGGCATGACCACGCAGCCGGAAACGTCCACGATTTTTGTCCCTTCGGGCTGTGGCGCCTCATGCAGCCGTTCGCCGAGTTCCAGAATCCGGTCATCTTCGATCAGGATGTCCGTGTTGAAGACGCCGTCCGTGCGTGCGACCAGTCCGCCGGTGATGAGCATGCGCATGCGATAGTTCCCTGTTTTGGTTTACAGCAGCGCCCAGAGGCGGCGGGCCTGCTCGTTGGCGTAGGCGAGGATGTCGGCCTCGTCCATGCTGGCGAGCCTGCCGTGATCCACGATGAGCCTGCCCCGGCTGATGACCGATTCCACGTTGCGGGCGTCGAAGGCATAGCAGAAGTGCCCGGGGAAGTTGTCCGGCGTCAGCGGCGTGGGCGAGTCGTAATTGAGGATGACCAGATTGTTCGCTCCGTTGCCGGGCGCGTTGTGGCCTCTGATGTGTTCGTGCACGGCGCGCAGGCGCTGGTAGGCCGCCAGCGGGGACATGCCGCCTTCGGCGAGCCCGGCGATGAAGTATGAGGACTGCGCGCTGCGGATCATGTCGCTGTGCATGCCGTCCGTGCCGAGCATGACGCGGGGGAAGTCGTTGTAGCGCCCGAGCCCGACGTTGTTGTTGAGGTTGCTTTCGGTGTTCTGCACCACCCAGCAGGGGGAGGTGCGGATGAGGTCGCGCTCTTCGGCGTCGAGATGGACGCAGTGCCCGAGGATGGACAGGGGCAGGTCGAGCACGCCCGCGTCCGAAAGGCGGCGCACGACGCTCTTGCCGTACGTCCGGGCGCAGTGTTCCTGATCCTCGATGCCTTCGGCGACGTGGATGTGCACGCCCGTCCCGTGCTTGCGGGCGAGATCCACGGCGCGGCCGAGCAGGTCGTCGTCCACGGTGAAGGAGGCGTGCAACCCGACATGGCCCTTGCGGCCCGAGGACAGGAAGGCGTCGGTTTCGGCAAGGCCCTTTTCCTTGATTTCCTCCCCGTCGCGGCAGGAGATTTCGTAGCAGAGCAGGTGCCCGAGGCCCACGCGATCCAGCGCCTTGGCGATGGTTTCAAGGCTGCCCTCCAGATGGAAGGGAGAGGCATGGTGATCGATGACGAAGGTCACGCCGTTTTTGGCGCAGTACAGACCGGTAACAAGGGCGCTGGCCTCGATCATGTCGTGGTCGAGCTTCTTGTCCATGCGCCACCAGACGTATTCGAGCACTTCGAGGAAGTTGGTCGGCGTCTTGGGCGCCGGAGGCATGCCGCGCGCGAGGGCCGAGTAGATGTGGTGGTGCCCGCAGCCGAACGAGGGCATGACGAGGCGGCCCGCGCAGTCCAGCACGGCGTCTTCCGCCGGGCACGCCACAGGCGCGTGCGCGTCAAGCTCTATGCCGCCGGACGGCCCCTCTTCAACCTTGATCGTCGTGGTCGTCGCCCTGAACGTTTCCGGGTCGATCCATGTGGCGTTGCGCAGGTACAGGCTCATTGTCGGCTCCTTTTTTGGGGGAAGGGAAGCCTCGGGGGAAGGGAGGAGGGGCCTTTCTGAAGAAAGGCTGCGTTGCTATCGATGCCCGTAAGGCTACGGAGGCTCGCCTAACGGGCAAGGCGCCCTTGGGGCCGCCCTTCGGGGCGTCCCTCCTCTCTTCCCCCGGGCCCCATCCCTCCACTTTCCAAGACTTTTGACTTTATCGAATCCCCATTACTGTTTTTTTGCCAATGCTGGGCAGGGTATGCTGCTTTCATCAAAACGAGCGGCATGACATGCGGCGTTTCCCATATCGTCATACCACCTTTTCCGGGGGGATCGGGGGAAATCATTTCCCCCGGACAGGGGGCCGGGGGCGGCAGCCCCTTGGCCGCCGGAGTCCTACTTCTTCTTGCCCACGGGCAACTCCCGCCTTCTCACGCCGTCCACAAGGTACAGGGCGTTGACGATGGCGGGCGCGGTGGGGATGCAGGCGATTTCCCCGATGCCCTTGGCCCCGCACGGGCCCTCGGGATCGGGGACTTCCACGGCGATGACCTCTATTTCGGGCACGTCCACGGAACGGAGGATGCCGCAGGCGTTGAGCTTGCCCGAGGTGAGATAGCCATCCTTGACCGGGATGCTTTCGGTCAGGGCGTACCCCATGCCCATGACTACGCCGCCCTGTACCTGCCCTTCGTAGAGCGGGCGGTTGACGACGCGGCCCGAGTCGTGCGCGGCAAGGATCTTTTCGATCCTGCCTTCCTCGTCCATGAATGCGACGTGCGTAGCGAAGCTGTAGGAAACGTGGTTGCGGATTTCGCCCGGCGCGCCTTGCCCGGAGGTCTGCCCGGCGGAGTCGTAGTGCCCCTTGTAGAAGCGGCCCACGAGGCGGTCGAGGCGTCCGCCGTACTTGTTCAGATCGCCGCGGAGCTGTTGCGCGGCGTTGACCACGGCGTGCCCGAGCTGGAACGTGCCCCGGCTGGCGGTGGTGCTGCCCGCGAAGGCCCCGTATTCGGTGGAGGCGGTGATGTCGATGTCGATGTCGGGGCCGAGTTCGGCCACTTCGCACAGCATCTGCCGGGCCACCGTATTGATGCCCTGTCCCATCTCCGTCCAGCCGTGGTGCAGGACGAGCCGCGCGCCCGCCGGACGGCCCGGAGCCGGGTGGACTTCAAGGTAGCAGTCGCAGGGCTCGGGGATGCCGTTGCCGATGCCGGAGTTCTTGATGGCGCAGGCGATGCCCGCTCGGGGATGGCTGCGGAAGGCGTCGCGCACCGCGAGCAGGGTTTCGCGCAGGGCCGTGCCTTCGCCGAGCACCTGCCCTGTGGTGACCATGCGCCCCGGCGCTACGGCGTTGTCATAGCGGAACTGCCAGCGGTCGAACGTGCCCTTTTCGCACAGCTCGTCGATGAGGCACTCCATGGCGAAATTCGACTGGTTGACCCCGAAGCCCCGGAACGCGCCCGCCGGAAGGTTGTTGGTGAACACCGCCTTCACGTGCACGTCCACGGAGGGGATATGGTACGCGCTGGTGGCGTGGGTGCCGGTGCGGGTGACGACCGGGCCGCCCGCCGAGGCGTACGCGCCGGTATCCGCGATGATGCGGACCTTGGCGGCTTGCAGGAGCCCTTTTTCGTCGCAGCCGATGATGTAGTGGAGCTTCATGCCGTGGCGCTTGGGATGCATGCGGATGGATTCGGGCCGGGAGAGGCGCACCTTGACCGGACGCCCGAGCAGGTAGGCGGCCAGCGCGGCGTGGGGCTGGCAGGTGAAGTCTTCCTTGCCGCCGAACGCGCCGCCGGAATCGGCCAGCGTGACCGTGACCTTGGGCGTGGGAACGTGGAGCAGGGCGGCGATGTCGGTCTTGTCGTGCCAGATGCCCTGCGACTGGACGTAGAGGCGCACGCCTCCGGCCTCGGGGACGGCCAGCGTCGCCTCGGGCTCGATGAAGGCGTGCTCCACGGCCTGTGTCCGGTACGTCGCCTCGGCGGTGAAGGCGCAGCGGGCCAGCGCATCGTCCACAGGTTCGCCGCGCCGGATGGCCTTGTCGAGCAGGATATTGCCGTTTTCGTGGATGTGGATGGGCGAGGCTTCCGCCTCTTCCATGTCGAGGAGCGGGGTCAGGACTTCATAATCGACCTTCACGCGGGCGGCGGCCGCGCGGGCTTCGGCTTCGGTTTCCGCGACCACGCAGGCCAGCGCGTCGCCGATATAGCGGGTGGTTTCACCAACCTTGATATAGACGGGCCAGTCCTTGGCGTAGAGGCCGAGCACGCGCTCGCCGGGGATGTCCCCGGCGGTCAGGACGCGGACGACGCCGGGCATGGCCTCGGCTTCGCCCGTATGGATGGCGAGCACGCGGGCGCGGGGGTGCTCGCTGAAGACGATGGCCCCGTGCGCCATGCCGGGCGCGTCGATGTCGTTGACGAAAGGCCGGGTTCCGATGGCCCGTTCGTAGCCGCCGTACTTGGGCCAGCCCGAGCCGAGGCGCGGATTCTTGTCCGGCTCAGGCATGTTTCCTTCTCGTAACAACTTGGCGGCATCGAGGATGGCGTCCACGAGCTTGACGTAACCCGTGCAGCGGCAGAGGTGCGGGCGGACGGCCTTGACGACTTCGTCGCGGGTGGGGTCGGGGTTGGTTTGCAGGAGCACCTTGGCCCGCATGAGAAAGCCGGGGGTGCAGAAGCCGCACTGGACGGCCCCCCGGTTGACGAAGGCCATGCCGAGCGTCCGCCTGAGCGTTTCCGGCAGGCCTTCGAGCGTGATGACGTCGCCGTCGGCCACCTTGCTCATGGGCGTGGAGCAGGCGAGGCAGGCCTTGCCGTTCAGTTCCACAAGGCAGGCTCCGCAGGCAGCCTGACCGGAACAGCCGTCCTTGGCCGCCGTGAGGCGCCGGTCGTTGCGGAGATAGGAAAGGAGCGAAACGGCGGGATCGCCGTCATAAGCCGTCGTCTGCCCGTTGAGCCTGAACGCAATCATGGCGCCTCTCCTGAAAATCGCTGGATTGTGCGGAGGGGGGAGGCTTTCTGAAGAAAGCTTCCTCTCCCCCGCGCCCCCTCCTCTCCAAAGGCTTTCGGCTGTGGGAGGAGACGCATCGGGAACCCTGTTTCTACCTAGAGGGTATACGGCTTCGCCTGTCCGCCGCAAAGTGCAACTTTTCCGGGGCCGTGCCGTTATGGTGGATCATCCACTCTTCCTTATTACCTTTTTCTCGCGCAAGGATGCCCCTCTTGCGCGGCCTTCCCACCAGTCAAAGTTCTTTCGAGAGGGGGTTCGGGGGAGGGAGCTTTTTTTAAAGCCTCCCCCGTGCCTTCACTCCTGTCCTACAAACACCGCCGTCCGCCCTTTTCGAGAAGTTCGAGGAGCAGATCCGCAGGGTTGCGTTTGCGGGCGAGGGTGATCATGGCCGCGATGATATAGGGCTTGTAGCTCGCTTCCTTGTACAGCGGCACGCGGTAGCGGTCGAAGACCTTGGCCGCGACTTCGCCTTCGGCGCAGGATACGCCGGAGATGTCGGCGGGCAGGCAGTGCATGTACAGCGCCTCGCCGTTGCGGGTGGAAGCCATCAGCTCTTGAGTGCACTCCCAATCCTTATGGTCGGCGTTCTGGGCCAGCAGTTCCTTTTCCAGCTTCCTGATGCCGTCCATGTCGCCCGCGCCGTACAGATCTGTGCGCCGCTGCATGGCCGCAAAGGGAGCCCAGCTCTTGGGGTACACGATGTCCGCGCCCTTGAAGGCTTCGGTCATGTCGTTCGTTCTGCAGAAGGAGCCGCCGGTCATGGCGGCATTGCGGCGCGCCACTTCCTCGACGCCGTCCATGACTTCATAGCCTTCGGGATGCGCCAGCACGACGTCCATGCCGAAACGGGTCATCAGGCCGATGACGCCCTGCGGCACGGAAAGGGGCTTGCCGTAGGAGGGCGAATAGGCCCAGCTCATGGCGATCCTTTTGCCCTTAAGGTTTTCCACCCCGCCGAAATGGTTGATGATGTGCAGCATGTCGGCCATGCACTGGGTGGGGTGGTCGATGTCGCACTGGAGGTTGACCAGCGTGGGGCGCTGTTCCAGCACGCCGTCATGATAGCCTTCCTGCACGGCATCGGAAACGGCGCGCATGTAGGTGTTGCCCTTGCCGATGTACATGTCGTCGCGGATGCCGATGACGTCGGCCATGAAGGAAATCATGTTCGCGGTTTCGCGCACGGTTTCGCCGTGGGCGATCTGCGATTTGCCCTCATCGAGATCCTGTACTTCGAGGCCAAGCAGGTTGCAGGCGCTGGCGAAGCTGAACCGGGTACGCGTGGAGTTGTCGCGGAACAGGGAGATGCCGAGCCCGGAATCGAACATCCGGCAGGAAATGTTGGCTTCCCGCAGGCCGCGCAGGATTTCCGCCACAAGGAACGTCGCGGCGATTTCGTCGTCCGTCTTTTCCCACGTCAGGAAGAAATCGTTCATATACATGCGGCGGTAGTCGCGCTTGGCAAGGCTGCCGATGAGTTTGCGGATGCGGATCTTGTCCATGGGGTGCTCCTGTTACTCTTTGGTAATATGTGTGCCCGCTCCCTTCGTGAGTGCGGCGTTGAGATATTCGGGGCTGGTGATGACGACTTCCGAGCCGCCGTTACGGATAAAGTCCACGGCGGCCTTGATCTTGGGGCCCATGCTTCCGGCGGGGAAATGCCCCTCGGCGAGGTAGCGTTCCATTTCGGAGACGGGCACGCTGTGCAGCGGCCGCTGCATGGGGGTTCCGTAATTGAGCGCGACGTTTTCGACGCCCGTGGAAATGGCGAGCATATCCGCGCCGAGCTGCGTCGCCAGCAGGGACGAGGCGAGATCCTTGTCGATGACCGCATCCACCCCGAAGATACCTTCGGGCATGCGGACCACCGGGATGCCCCCGCCGCCCACGGCGACGACGTTGAACCCTGCGCCGAGCAGGTTCCGGATGGCGTCGATCTCGATGATTTCGCAGGGGCTCGGCGAGGGGACCACGCGCCGCCAGCCGCGGTTGGCGTCCGGCTTGAGTACCCAGTCCGGGTGCTGCTGGCGCAGTTCCGGGATTTGATCCTCCGCATAGAACTCGCCCACGAACTTGTCGGGATCGTTGAAGCCGGGATCGGCGATGTCCACGCGGACCTGCGTGACCAGCGAAACCGTCCGCCCCGTCTTGTCCGCAAGGCCGCGCCGCTTGAGCACGTTGTCCAGCGACTGCTGGATCTGGTAGCCGATGGCCCCTTGCGTGTCCGCAACGCAGCTCACCAGCGGGACGATGTGCATCCCCGCGACCGCGCGGGCGATTTCCGATCGCAGCATGATGAAGCCCACCTGCGGGCCGTTGCCGTGGGTGATCAGCACCTGCCACCCCTGTTGGATGACGTCGGCGATGTGCTCCATCGTCTCGCACAGC
The DNA here is from genome assembly GCA_900553145.1 of uncultured Desulfovibrio sp. Taxonomy (GTDB): domain Bacteria; phylum Desulfobacterota; class Desulfovibrionia; order Desulfovibrionales; family Desulfovibrionaceae; genus Bilophila. The sequence continues at coordinate 162 of USCL01000122.1, read as the reverse complement.
GCGAGGTACTGGTCTTCGACGCTTTGCTTGTCGCGGTGCTTGATGAGGGAGTTGCCCCCAATGGCGATGACCGCAAGTTTCCGGCTCATGGCGTGGCTCCTGAATGAATGGAGAAGCGGGGGAGGGGAGAAGGGCCCCTTTGGAAAGGGGCCCTTCTCCCCT
>USCL01000121.1 GCA_900553145.1 uncultured Desulfovibrio sp. | reverse complement strand
AGTTCACATTCTCAAGTTGGCTGCAACAGATTCTCATCTTGGGTGACTCCTCACAACGAACACGCCTTGTTTTGCTCCTCGCCATGCTCATGGCTGGGGGCTTTCTGTTTTTCCCGCCGCAGGGAACTTCTTTTCCTTCCGATCCGTTTGAGCCTGTCGCCGCGTTTCCGTGTGCGGGAAATGCCAAAGATGTTTTCCCGGCCCCTCCGGTCTTGCCGGACGACGAGGCCTCCTTTGGGGAGGAAGCGGCGTGGAGTCTTTCGGGGCAGGGCGGGGCGGTGTATGTCCCTCACGAACGTTCCGCTCATGGTACCTCCCGTTTTGAACGGGGGCATGCCTTTAGCCTGTTCATGGCACTGCCCGGCGGCTGCTTTTGCGCGGGAATGCTCCTGCGCGGAAGCGGCATTTCGTTGGCTGTCTCCACATCCCCTCGTGATTGGGTTCGTTGTCTCGCTTGCCCCCGTTCGCCTCCAGCGGTTTGAACGTCCAGAGATGTTCTTTCCCTTTTGTTCAATCGCAACGGCGTTCCCCATATTCTGGGGAAGGAGCGTATATGTTTCTCGATTTTTCGTGGGTGGCAGAGCCCACGGCTTGGGGCGGGCTGGGTACCCTTATCCTGCTTGAAGTGGTGCTCGGCATCGATAACCTCGTTTTTATTTCCATTCTTTCTTCACGGTTACCGGAAGAGAAGCGCAGGCACGCGTTCACCATCGGCCTTTCGCTGGCCTTGATCATGCGCTTGGGGCTGCTTTCCACGGTCGCATGGCTGATCGGGCTTACACAGCCGTGGTTTTCCCTTTTGGGTTATTCGTTCACGGCCCGGGATATCATCCTTCTTGTCGGCGGCCTGTTCCTTTTATTGAAGGGGACGATGGAACTCCATGAACGGCTGGAAGGTTTTCAGCCCACAGAGGAGAAAGCCGTCCATCAGGCCGTGTTCTGGCAGGTCATCACGCAGATTGTGATACTGGACGCCATCTTTTCTCTGGACTCGATCATTACGTCCGTGGGCATGGTGAAGGAACTCTCCATCATGATGCTGGCCGTCGTCATCGCCGTGCTTGCGATGCTGCTGGCCTCACGCCCGTTGACGGAGTTCGTGGACAGGCATCCCACGGTCATCATTTTGTGCCTCGGCTTTTTGCTGATGATCGGCCTGAGCCTCATTCTGGAAGGGCTCGGCTACCACATCCCCAAGGGATACCTCTACGCGGCCATTGGTTTTTCGATTGTTGTGGAGGCGTTCAACCAGTTGGCGTTACGCAACCGGCGGAACCGGATTACAACGCGCGGATTGCGCGAGTCGGCTGCCAGGGCGGTTCTGGAACTGCTGGGCGGAACCACCATCCCCGGCGGCGAGACGGAAATGGAGATGGCGGCGCTGGGGTATGCCGATTGCCGGGACAAGGTGTTCAGGCCGGAGGAGCGGGCCATTGTCGCGCGGGTCATCCGCTTCGGCGGGCGGACTGTGCGGTATATCATGACGCCTCGCCATAAGGTACAGTGGCTCGACAGCAATGAGCCGCCGGAAGATCTCCTCAAGCTGGTCGGCGCGTCGAAGCACCCGTTCCTCCCGGTCATGCGTGGGGATACCGACGAAGTGCTCGGCGTTGTGGATCTGCGCGAGTTGCTGTGGCGTTACCAGAAGACCGGCTGTTTTTCGCTTGAGGCGTCCGTGGTTCCCGTCCCTATGGTTTTCGAACATACGGGGCTTCCCGACGTCTTGGACGCCTTCCGGCAGCACCCCGCTCCAATGGGTATTGTGCTGGACGAATACGGGAGCGCCGTGGGCGTCGTGACGCCGATGGACATTTTGTCCGCCATCGCCGGGCATATGGGCGATGTGGCTCCTGAGCCGGATTCGTTCCATCAGCCTGACGGCTCATGGCTGCTTCCCGGGCGGATGGCCGTGGACGAGGGGCTGCATACGCTGGGCATCCAGCCGGAAGAAGAGCTGAGCTGCGCCACCATGGCCGGGTTGCTGCTGGATCGTCTGGGGCATATCCCCGTTGCGGGCGAGAGCCTGTTCTTCTGGGGCCACTTGTGGACGGTCGCTTCCATGGATGGCCTGCGCATCGGCCAAATCCGTATCCACCCGCAGCGTCCTGTGGACGTTTCGGAAAAAAGCCAATAAGGAAGGATGGATTTGTTTTGCCATAGAAAGACTATGGATTTCTTCGCGAGAACAGTTTAGATTGGGTCGATTATAAGAAAGAAAAAAACGTTCCCAAGCGCTCCGGATTGCCTTTTGCGCGCGGGATCATGTTTTTTGTGAGAAAATACCTCTTTGGAGGATTGTGCGGCGTGGCGTTTCTTTTCAAACGGGTCTGGAGGCTGTGCCGTCCGGCGCTGCCGCGAAAAGGAACGCTACACCCGCACAGAGGAATTCGGAATGAAAAGGAATTTTTTACAACATGTGGCCCGGGTACTGCTGTTGCCCGTGGCTCTCATGCTCATATGGGGGACGCTGGTCTCGGCGCATGCGGAATATTCCGGCCCCAAAGTCCGTTTTCGGTTGGCGCACCCGTGTCCGCCGGGGCATCATACCAGTTTGGCCTTTGAAAAATTTGCGGAACTGGTCGCCCAGAAATCAAAGGACAAAATCAAGGTCCATGTTTTCCCCAACGCCGTTCTGGGGAGCGATGTCGTCATGCTCAAGGGGGCGCTGACCGGCGGGCTCGAAATGGCGGTCAGCTCCAGCCCGAATCTGAGTTGGGTGGTACCGTCGCTCATGGTTTTCGATCTGCCGTACATCACGAGCGCCAAGTACCAGAAGAATTTGTACAAGGCATTGGATAACGGTGAGCTTGGCCGGTATTTTAAGGGAAAATTCAATGAAGTCGGTCTGGAACCGATCATGTATTGCGAATACGGCTACCGGGATTTCTTCAGCGTGAAAAAGCCGATTCGGTCCATCGCGGACTTGTCGGGCATTCAGGTTCGCACGACGGCTTCCGTCGTGGAGGTCGAAGTGGCGAAAGCGCTCGGCATGAAGCCAAAGCCGCTGGCATGGGGTGAGACCTATACCGCGCTCAAGGAAGGCATCGTAGAGGGCGAGGGGAACACGTTTTCTTTCCTGCTCGACGCGGAACATGAGGATGTCCTCAAGTATGCCTTTGTTTCCCAGCACAATTACAGCATGCAGATCCTGAGCGCCAACAAGAAGTGGTGGGAAGGGCTTGATCCGCAGGTTCGGGGCATTATCCGGGAAGCGGCCGCCGAAGCCCTGAAGTACCAGCGCGAAGTTTTGGCTCCCCAGTCGGAAGAGGAGGCGGTCAAGCATTTTATGGCCGACGGCATTGAGGTTTCCCAACCTTCGGAAGCCGAATTTGAGGAACTGAAACGGAGAACACGCCCTGTCTGGGAGCTTTTTTCAGACTCGCTGTCGCAGGAACTCATTGATCTTGTGGTGGCCACGCAGCAGTAAGGGCGTTTTCTCTTGCTGGACGGGATACAAAAAGGGCATGCCCTTTTTGTGCTCTTGTACTTAAGCCATAAGGCTATTATTCTCAAAAAACAGGGCGGGCGGGGAGGTCCGTTCTCCTGCTGGTCATATCCCGGCGAATGATGGGCCGCTAGGGCGTTTACTGTAGAATACGACAAAAAAGTCAAAACTCTTTTTTGCTCTCCATACGTTTTTTTGACTTTTTGTTTGAAATCGTTGTCCTCCGTGAAAATGGATGACAAAAATCTGCTTGGCAGCTCAGAGTCCTTTTTCAGGCCGTTTCAGGCCGATAAACGACGTCTGATCATGTCATGGTATTGGAGTCCATGTGAGAAAAGGCATATTCGACCCATCAGTGGGAAGCTCCGCGGAAGAAGGTTTTTGGCCTTCTGATGTTCGTACCGTGCAGACCCTGCTCAGTACGGCATTGTTGACCGCGTTGTTCTTTTCATGGCTTTGGCAGGCGTTTCGTCTGTACAGCTATCCGGGGCTTGTGCCTTACAACGATGAAGCCGGAGAGTTGTTTCACCTGCCGTTGTTTACCGGGCTTGCGCTGCTTGCCTACGGCCTCCGGCTGCGGTTTCGTTCTGCACAACAGGAGTCGTGTCAGGGGTATGTCGTCCCGGTTTTCGGCACTACGCGCCTCCGGCGCAGGGTTGTGACGCTACTGCTGATGTGGACGCCGGTTTTGCTGATGGTAACGCCGGTTTCCAATGAATACTCGGGATGGGTGCGTTTCGGCAGCTGGGGCGTCAGTGCCCTCGCCGGGATAGGGGCCGGTATCGCGGGGTGCCGCATCGGGCTGGCGCTCTGCCGGTTTTCCGGGGGGCAGCTCGTCCTCGGGCTGGGCCTGGCAAGCATTGTTACGCCGATATGCAATTATCTTGTCCTGTTGTGCCCGGAGCCGTACTGGGTGATCCCGGCGCTGCTTTTTCCGGCGCTGTTTGCGTTGCTGCCTTCTGTGTATCCCGATACCTCTTGTGAAGAGGGGGGGCACACGTATCCCTTTTCCCGGATTCCGCTGTTCCTTTGGTGCGGGTGCCTGCTCACGGCTTTCAGCGAAAGCGCCTACTACAATCTGTATGGCGCGCTTGAGCCGGTCATGCCCGGGCCGAGCCTGAGCGTCCTTTTCCTTATGGTGCTGGGCGGCCTTTCCGCGCTGCTGGTTCTGGGGCAGGCCCACCGTTCGCCGATCTGGTATGCGTTCCTGCTGGTTATCCCGGTGCTGGTCGTTGGCTATACCGCGTGGCCATTGCTGCACAGGGAGTCGCCCGGCTTGTCGCTCGGCGGTTTGCTGTTCGGGTATACTTTATTGAATATTTATATGATGACGGCGTTTTTGCACACGGTTTCGTACCGCCGTGGCCTGCGCAGGTTACAGCTGCTGGCCTGCGGGATAGGGGGCATAGCGTTGGCGTCATGGGTGGGGAGCCATAACAGCGGCTGGATTACGGAGAGCATTGCCCGGGGCGATTCGCTCAACTCGCTGTTCGCGTTTCAGGCTTTCGCCATTTTGGCGGGAAGTTTCATTTTTGTCGTTTACTTGGAAAAGGTGGGCTTTTTCCGTCTGGCAAAGGGCGAGACGCCCGCGCAGGAACGGGGGGCGGGGCAGGCTCCGAGTACGCCGATGTCCTTGATGGACTGGCCGCTCGAAGAGCTGGAGGCGCATTTCCGCGAACTGGGGCTGACCCGGCAGCAGGCTATGATCGCGGCCTTGCTGGCCCGCAAGACGCCGGACACGACTATTTGCGATAACCTCAACATTTCGCCGAGCACATTGAAGACCCATATCCGGAATATCCACCGCCGCCTTGGGATCAGCAGCCGCCACGAGTTGGCGTGGCTGGTGACGGCGAATCCGGCTAGCATCTCCGAAACGCAGGCGGGTACGCCGAACCGTTGATCTTTCCGTTGCCCACAGGGCACGGCGACGCGGCGTGTGAGAGTAGAAAACCCATGAATGACGCAGACAGCCCGCTTTTCCGGTACTTGGACACCTTGCACCGGGTTGTTGCCGTTTTGACCGTACGCCAGTCTTTTCGCGCGGCACTTCAGGAAATCCTCGACGCTTTGGCGGAACATCTGGATTTTGAACGCCCCCATATTGTCGTTCAGGACCCGGAGAGCATGAACCTGCGCTTGTCGCTGGCCTATGGCCAAGCGAATGCGCCGCATGTGGCCTATGCCCCGGGCAAGGGGATCACTGGACAGGTTTTTGCCGGCGGGCAATCGATCATCGTGCCCTGCATGAGGGATCACCCCGATTTCCGCAACCGCCTTTTTGACCGGACCGAAGAGCAGATGGCCGCTCTGGCCTTTGTCTGCGTGCCCGTGCGCACGGGCAAGGATACGGACGTCATCGGGACGCTGAGTGCGGACACGCCGCTTGCTCCGGATGAGACCCTGCGCCTGCGCTGTTCTTTTTTGGAATCCGTGGCGGCGCTTGTGGGCAAGCAGGTCGCCTATCTTCAGGAAGAGATGGCCCGCCAGCACTACCAGCAAAGCTTGGAGGAACCCCCTCTGCCTCCCATGCCGTCCATCATCGGCGCCTCCAAAAGCATCCGGCAGGTTTTGCGGCAGGCCATGCAGGTCGGGCCGAGCCGGGCGACGGCGTTGCTCAGGGGCGAATCGGGCACGGGCAAGGAGCTCATGGCCGAGGCCATCCATCGCAGCAGCCCGCGCCGGAACAGGCCGTTCATCACATTGAATTGTGCGGCGTTGCCGTCCGAACTCTTGGAGGGCGAACTCTTCGGCTGGCGCAAGGGCGCGTTCACAAGCGCCGTGCAGAACCGGAAAGGCTTGTTCGAGCAAGCCGACAAGGGGACCCTTTTTCTGGATGAAATCGGCGACCTTTCGCTTTCGGCGCAGGCCAAGATCCTGCGGGCGATTCAGGATCGGCAGATCCAATGTCTGGGCAGCGAACATCTGATCACGGTGGACGTGCGCCTGATCTGCGCGACGAACCGCCCGCTGGAGCAGCTGGTGGAGCAGGGGCTTTTCCGGGAGGATTTGTACTACCGCATCAATGTCTTTCCGATCGTCATGCCCCCCCTGCGCGAGCGCCGGGAAGACATCCCGCAGCTGGCGGAACATTTCCTCGATCTGTTCAGCCAAGAGTACGGGCGGGATGTCCGGCATATCTCCATGCCCGCATTGGAACTGTTGATGCAGCACTCCTGGCCGGGGAATGTGCGCGAATTGAAGAACGTCATGGAGCGCGCCGTCCTCGTATGCGACGAGGCGGCAATCCGTACCTACCATCTCCCGCAAGCGTTGCAATCGGCGGATAGCGCGCCGTCCTCCGCCCCCTTGCCTGTCGGGTTCACGGAGAAGGTGAACCGGTTGGAGCAGAAGCTCATCAACGAAGCGCTCAAGGCTTCGCGGGGCAACATCCACGAGGCGGCCCGCGAACTCCGCATTACGTATCGGATTTTGTATTACAAAATGAAGAAGTACGGCATTGATTACCGTACGTTCGCGGCGGCTGACGTAATCGAGTGACGCGTCTAGGGGCGTTGCCGCCAGCCATTCCAGAGATCGAAAAGGCGTCCTTTCGGGGGCGCTTTTTTTGTGCGCGGCCTGAGGGTAAGCCGCACCGGCGCGCGTGGGGGGCCGTCACTTATGGGGGCAACGGCATGCTGTCTTGCGGCTTGAAGGCGGCCCGTTCTTTGCGTAGGGAAATGAAGAAAGGGGAGGGCGCATGCGATTTGAAGATGCTCTTTTGCTTGCCGAGCAAGGCGGGCTGATTACCAGACCCCAATATGGCGTCTCTTTTGCGGCTATCCGGGAAGGGCAAGCCGTATACGGGCATTTCATCGGTGAAACCGGCTTCACCGAGGTACGGGCGTATGTTTTTACGGATGAAGACAAGAACGCTACGGACTGGGTGCGCTTTGCCCGCGTCATTCCCGATGCATGGGAAGGCTGCGATGTACCGGATGGGTGAAAACATGGGGGAGGGCGCCACGTATGAGATGCCCCCGCTTCCCGTTCGCCAATCGGCACCGGCGGAAGGCCTTTTCCCTGAGCGGAACGGCAGGCGGTTTATATTGAAAGCCGGTTTGCGCTTGCGTGCAGCGGCCGGTGCGGATGGGGAGAGCGCTAGAAAGAAGCATCCCCATCGTGTCGGTTTAGAGCGGCGTTCTCGTTTACGGTTGATCAAACTCGCATAGGATCAAAGGGTTCTTTCACAGGCTGAAGTGCGCCTGCCCTTGTGGCGAGGGCATTGCCGAGATGCACTCCCGGCGACGGATTTCCAGCCTCTGCCGCATCAAACGTTTTCCTGAACATGGCCTGTTTTCGTCACGCAGCGCAAGCCTGTTATGAATTATGGGTAAAAGGGGCGGAAAAAGGCTCCATCCAGCTCTCCATGTGGATAATATCATGGATGAACGCCGCATACGGTTCGGCATGGTGCAACATAATCCCGCGCTGTCTGTTTTGCCTTTGCACGGTTAGCGTGTTGCATGCAAAAGCCCCGGAGAAAAAACCTCCGGGGCTTTTGCGTAATCCGGCTTCCGGGCAGGTTTCATTTTTAACCTGTCCGTTCGCGGTAAGCTGTTTCAGAAAAAGCACATGGGGCCTATCGATAGGCGGGCGGCGTCATGTGGGGTCTCTTTTCGCGCACGCCGTCCGCGCCCCGATGCTCTTTCATTCACTCTCAACCATATTCGTTCAAAAAAAGTAGGCTGATGCGCCCGGACAATGGGCGACACCCCGGAAAGGGAAAGCCCCTCGTTACCGCGTTTCGTTGTAAGCTTTTCTGCCTAAAGTGGCTCCCCGTGGTTTTTTGCCGAACTTGCCGGGGCGCTGGCGGCGCGGGCCGGGCGCAAACGCTTTGCGGGGATGCGGGGCATCCGTTTCATCGGCGGCCTTTGCCGATACTTTCACTCCGCTTATGAATACGCCCTTGGTGTTGAGCGTAGCCAATACATGATCGGCTATCTCGGCGGATATTTCCACTATGCTGAAATTATTTTGAATATCAATGGCGCCGACGCTTCGGCCCGGGATGCCGCTTTCTCCGGTTATGGCGCCAACCAGCGCGCGGGGAGTGACGTCATGCGCGCGCCCCACATCAATATGGAGCCTGCGCATGGGGCCTGCCTCTTGCCTGCGGGGATGAGGCATTACCTTGCCCTTGGGTTTGGCATCGGTGTCCTTGGCGGGACGCTGGGGGGCCATCGCCAGTTCATCAACTTCGCAGGCAGCATCCTGATTTCCGAAATCCCGCTGCATCAGCAGCTTGAGCATGGCTGCGGAAATATCCCGGCTGGAGACGTCGCCATCCGGGAAGTTTTCGGTCAAAAAGTCTTCCACCAGCACCCGCCAGCGATCCAGCGAATTCTCGGCCAAGGTCTGGCGGACTTCTTCCAGCAACTTGGATGTGCGGATGTTGCTGACGTCGCGCAGGGTCGGCAACTGGCCCTGCGTGATGCGGGCCTTGGTGTATCGGATGATTTCGCGTATTTTGTACTGCTGGCGCACCGTGACGAAGGTGAAAGCCTTGCCCTCGCGGCCCGCCCGGCCTGTGCGCCCGATCCGGTGCACATAGCCTTCCACGTCGTGGGGGATATCATAGTTGATCACCGCGTCCACGTCGTCCACGTCAATCCCGCGTGCGGCCACATCCGTCGCCACCAGAATCTCGATGCCGTCAGTGCGGAAACGGCTCATCACCCGGTCCCGCTGCGTCTGGTTCAGGTCGCCGTGCAAGCCGTCGGCCTGATAGCCGCGCTGCTGCAAATGCACGGTCACTTCATCCACGCTGCGTTTGGTGGCACAGAACACCAGAGCCTTGCGGAACCCCTGCGAGTCGAGTACCCGGCACAGGGCGTCCATTTTCTGGTATGGGCGAACCTCATAGTAAACTTGCTCGATGGCGGGGACCGTGAGCATCTTGTGGGCGATGGTCAGCATCTCCGGTTCGCGCAAAAAACGCTTGCTCAATTCGCGGATCGGCTGGGGCATGGTGGCGGAAAACAGGACCCGCTGGCAAGTAGCCGGGCTTTGTTCAAGGATAAGCTCGATATCCTCGCGGAACCCCATGTCCAGCATCTCATCCGCTTCGTCCAGCACGACAATCCGCGTGTCGCTCAGGCGCAGCGTACCGCGCTGCAAGTGGTCGATAACCCGGCCCGGCGTGCCTACAACCACTTGCGCGCCCTTGGCAAGTGCCCGGAGCTGCCGTTCGATGGGCTGCCCGCCGTAAATCGGCAAAACCGAAACGCCCCGTTTGTGCGTGGCCAGTTTGCTCAATTCTTCGGATACCTGAATGGCCAGCTCCCGCGTGGGGCACAGCACCAGCGCCTGCACGCCCTTGCCGGAAGCGAGTTTTTCCAGAATGGGCAGACCGAACGCCGCCGTTTTCCCGGTTCCGGTCTGGGCCTGGCCAACGGCATCCTTCCCGGTCAGCAGGGCCGGGATAGCCAAAACCTGAATGGGGGAAGGTTCTTCAAAACCCAAATCTTCAACAGCTTTCAAGAGTTCTTGGGACAATCCCAATTCTTTAAACGATGCGGTCATGATGTTCCTGTAGGTAAAAATTCAAAGTGAGGGCGGACAAATCTCAGTACGCTGAAGACAGAATCTTCAACGGGTTTTATCATGGTTCAACAGCTTTTTTGATCAAGATCTCCACGTATGCAAGCTATGCCTTTCCCCTCAATGAGGCTCTGAAAAAACAGAAAAGTGAGCATAGCCATTTGGCATTGCAAGCCAAAGCAGGGTGCGGGATCGGGAGCGGTCATACGGAAAGGAGTTTTCTGTCAGTAGGTACATCTCCCCTTGGTCTTACAAGGGCGGGGAGGCGCGAGGCCGTCTTTTGGCTCTGGGCTTTTGCCGGGTGGCTGATTGAGGGGTACAAAAACGGTTGATGGCACAGAGGCCGTATGGCATAGAAAAAGGAGTTACATCGTTAGATGTAACTCCTTAAAATCTCTGGAGCGGGAAACGGGATTTGAACCCGCGACCTTCAGCTTGGGAAGCTGACACTCTACCGCTGAGTTACTCCCGCAATGCGGTGTAAAAAAATGGAGCGGGAGACGGGATTTGAACCCGCGACTTCAACCTTGGCAAGGTTGCACTCTACCACTGAGTTACTCCCGC
>USCL01000120.1 GCA_900553145.1 uncultured Desulfovibrio sp. | reverse complement strand
TCGGCTTATGCCGGACGCGGGGCCGCTTCCTTTTCGCTTGGGCGGATTGCGGCGTGCCGTGGGCGAAACACAAGGGGCCGACAGCCACGCGGGCACACCGAGGCGGCAAGGGGAGGCCGTGCTGGCCCCTTTTCTCTTGGGGGCCATGCCGCATGGCCTTTGCCCGTTGGGCGCGGCCGTTCGGCGGGCGAAAGGAATGTGCCCTGTGCGGGGCCGTCCCTGCCCGCGCAGCCCTACCAGCGCCGGAAACGGCGCGGTTCGGGCGGGAACGCGCGGGAGCCGCAGCCTTGGCGGAGTATCTTTTCGGCGATGGCGGCGGCGTTGCGGACAGGCCCGCTGTCGAACCCGTGCGTCCGGGCCGCCGTAAAAAGCCCTTCAAGCAGCAGACAGTAGGTGTCGGCAAGCTGATCGGGATCGGAAGCTTCCGCCTGAACGAGGCGGTTCCGCACGTCCGTGCGCAAGGAACCCCGCTGTTCGCGCACGCGCACGCAAATGTGATGATCCGGGTCGGTATAGTCGGTCATCAGGTGCATGAACACGTTGCCGCTGTATTCGGGCTTGGAAACCAGTTCGCAGATGGACTGGAAAAACGCCAGAAGCTGCCGGGCGGGCTCGTCGGGATATTGATCCAGCGCCTGTTCCCAAATCCGCCGGAATGCGGCTTCCCATTGATCCATGCAGGCCATGACCAGTTCTTCCTTGGAGGGGAAGCAACGGTAGAGGGTCATTTTCTTAATGCCTGCGGCCTGTGCGATGGCGTCGACGCTTACGGCCTGGACGCCGCTTTGGCGGAACATCTGCTCCGCAATGCCGAGGACCCGTTCGCGGGTGACGGCGAGGGGCGTGCGCTGTCGGCGCTCTGTGGCGGGAGTGGCGGGATCAATCCCTCTTGTATCCATGACTTCTCCTATACGACGACTCCGGCGGAAGGCTTTGCCGGTGTTGCAGAGCGTCGCCGGACGCGGCCCGGAAAACGGTTTCCCCGGGCCGCGTCACGGGCAATTACAGGACTTTTTTCTTCGTCCAGCCATGTTCCGTGGCCGCGCTTTCGGCTGCGGAACCGCCGAGGACGCATACCGTCCCGGCTTTGGCCGCTTCAGCCATGACGTCGGCGAATTCCGTAAAGTGGCGGCGGGTCGTGCCGAGTATTTCCTCGCGCATCCGCTGGCGCAGGTCGTCGCGGTCGTCCGTCAGGTGGCGGGACAGGGAAGCGGCCCCCCGGGCATCGGGCAGGAGGTAGGTGTCCAGATCGCCGATGGCCCCGACAATGGCGAGCGTCAGGTCGCGGTCGGAAAGATCCAGCTTCCGCAGGTAATCGGCCGTCGCGTCGTAGGTGGCGAGGGTTTTTTCGACATTGGGATCGCGGTAGGAGACCAGCGCCAGCGAACCGCTCATGCGATCGAGGGCGCAGAACGCGCCGTACGCGCCGCCCTGCACGCGGACCTGATCCCACAGCCAGCCCATGCGCAGGTGCCGGGTGATGACGTGCGCCGAACCGTGCCACGTGTAGCCGAGATCATAGATGTTGCACCCCTTCCCGATATAATTGACCTGCGCGGGCACGATAAGGGCCTCGTTCGCCGGGGCCTTGAGCGGCGCGCGTTCCAGCGGCACGGAGAAGGCCGTGGGCAGGGCGCGGCCGAGCGCGGCGGCGCAGGGCTGCACGGCGGCGAGGGTGGCGGCGTCGGCGGTGAGGTTGAGGACGGCGTCCTGACGGTTCAGGATGAGGCCGCGCAGGATTTCGAGATCCGCGCGCACGCTGTCCCAGTCGCCGACCACGCGCTCAGACAGGGCCCGGATGGCTTCAAGGTAGGTGATGCCGCCGATGGCTTCGCTGATCTGCCCGGCGAGGCTGTAGGCCGCGCGCAGGCGGGCGATGACCGTGCCGTGCCCGGCGGGGATGAGCGACTGCTCAAGGCGGGCGCGCTCTTCCAGCACCATCTGGGTGAAGCGCTGCGGGTTGTCGAAATTAGTGTCGGTGAGGACTTCGGCCATGAGCGAGAACAGCCCGTCTGCCTTGTCCGCCGTGGCCTTGCCGCCGAGGCAGAGCTTGGCGACCGGCATCCGGGTGCCGCGCATGGTGGCGACGAGGGGGGCGGCGTCCATGCCGCCGGTCTTGGAGGCCAGCAGGGTGCCGAGTTCCACGAAGTCGCGCTTGGAGGTGCCCATTTCCGTGAGGCTGCGGCCCATGAGCGGGACGAGGGGCAGGAGTTCGGCGGGCACGGCGTCCAGCGGGAACAGGATTTCCGCATACAGGATGCCGGATGTGTCGATGTCGTGGGCGAGGATGGCCAGCTCGCCCGCCTTGCCTTCCTCTTTGGGGAGGATCACGTTCTCGCGGGGCAGATCGGCGAGGGTCAGGCTCGGGATGGCGGCGAGGGCTTCGGGGCTGTCCGGAGCCTGCTGGCTGGCGCGCAGGGCCTCGGTGCAGGCCACGATTTCCTTGTGGTCCCCGTCGGAAAGGGCGTCGTAGATGCGCTGGAGCTTGGCGGCTTCGGCGGCTTCGCGTTCGGCGGCAAGGCCGGAATCCGGGGTCAGGATGACCGTGGAGCGGTGCTCGTTGTCGAGGAACCAGCGTTTGATGGCCCCTTCAAAGACCTTTTCGCCGGAAGCGAGGCGGGCCTTGAGGTCGGCGAGGGGCTTTTCCCACGCCAGCGGGGCGATGGGGTCGCCGTCGTACAGCCATGTGGCGAGGCTGCGGATCATGGCGGCGAGGCCGCGCGGGAACCGGCCCGAATTGTTTTCGCGCAGGTCGAATTCCACGCTGTTCACGGCGGCCTCCACGGCCGCGCCGGGGATGCCGTTTTCCGCGAGCTCGGCCAGCGTTTCCATGATCAGCATTTCCACGTCTTCGGCGGTGCCGGGCGTGATGGAGCGCAGGCCCACGGAGAAGAACGTCTGGCGCAGATCCGTTTCAAGGCCGCCGCCGGTGAGGTCTTCGCCGAGGCCGGATTCGATCAGCGCCTTGCGGAGCGGCGAGCCGGGCAGCCCGAGGAGGATGTGCTCCAGCATTTCCAGCACGAGGAGCTCGCCCGTGTCGGCGGTTTCGCAGGTCAGCCAGTTGAGGGTGACGTGCCCCTTGTCGCCGTCTTCGCCCGCGGCGTAGGGGAACTCAAGCTGGCGGGGCACCTCGAGGCGCGGCTGGAGCGGCACGGCGCTGTCGGTCTCGCGGGCCGTGAAGCGCGACAGGTAGGGCTCAAGCAGCGCGAAACGCTGTTCCTCGGGGTCGTCGCCCCAGAAGAAGAAGCGGGTGTTGGACGGGTGGTAGTGCGATTCGTGGAACGCCTTGAAGGCCTTGTACGTAAGCTGGGGGATGACTTCGGGGTTGCCGCCGGAGTCGAGGCCATAGGTCATGTCGGGGAAGAGGGACTGCTGGGAATGCTCGGCCAGCACGGAGTCCGGCGAGGAATACACGCCCTTCATTTCATTGAAGACCACGCCCTTGTAACGGAGCGGCCCGTCCGGGCTGTCGGCCTCGATGTGCCAGCCTTCCTGCTGGAAGCAGTTCTCGTCGATGCGGGGGAAGAACACGGCGTCGAGGTAGACGTCCACAAGGTTGTAGAAATCCTGAAGGTTGGCGCTGGCGACGGGATAGCAGGTCTTGTCCGGGAAGGTGAAGGCGTTGAGGAAGGTCTGGAGCGACCCTTTGAGCAGTTCGACGAAAGGCTCTTTCACCGGGTATTTTTCCGAGCCGCAGAGGACGGAGTGTTCGAGGATATGGGCTACGCCGGTGGAATCTTTCGGAGGGGTGCGGAACGTCGCGCCGAAGCACTTGTTCTCGTCGTTGTTGAGTATGGAAAGCAGTTCCGCGCCGGTGGCGTCATGCCGCCACAATTTGACGGTGCCGGAAACTTCCGAAAGCCTTTCCTCGCGCACGAGGCTAAAGCCGCAGGTGTTCATCTGGGTCTCCTTATATTGCATGAAAGGCTCGGGGAAAGGGCACGCCGCGCGGGCGCGCATTTTCCTTCCGGGCCTCCCTTCTCCGGCGGGTTTGCCCCGGAGTGTTACAGTCCGTTCACACGGGCGGCTGGCGCCGTCCGCAGCGCATTACGAAAAAGAATAACGCAATGGCATTTCCCTGAATGACATTGAGCCGGGGACTGGTCAAGAGGGGATTATCAATGTTCTCATCCAAAGGGCCTTTCTTTTTCAGCACAGGCCGGGAGGCGTGTTGCCGGGCGGCAGGATGTTCCCGAGGAGGGGCGTTTCCTGAAAGTACAAGAGGATACGCCTTTTGCCATTGCGGGCCGCCCTGCCCCCGAAAGGGGATCAGCCGGAGGGGGGATGCCCGCCCCTTGTATTCACAGTACCCCAAAAAAAGCGGGCCGGGAATGCTTTCCCGGCCCGCGACGGAGAGAATGTCATACAAGAGTAAGGGAAGCGTATGAAAAGAGCGGGTGCCGGCCTATGCCGCCGCCCCTCCGAATCTGTCCGGCAAGGGGCGGAACCGGGGAAAGGGGCCCCTTCCCCGCATCTTTTGTCATTCCTTCTCCATGAGCCTTTGGGCCAGACGTTCGGCGAGTTCGGCGTCTTCCTGCGGTTTCCTGCCGCTGATGCCGACGCCGCCGATGCAGCGCCCGGCCCCGTCGAACACGGGCACGCCCCCGGGGAGCGCGGAGAAGCCCGGATCGCAGAAGTCCGCGATCGAAAGGTTCTCGCGGACGAGGCGGTCGTGGAACGCCTGCGTGGCCGATTCCATGCGCATGGCGGTATAGGCCTTGCTCTGGGCGATGGGGACGGCCCGTTCGGGGGTGCCGTCCATGCTGAGGAAGGCGGCGAGCCCGCCCGTGCGGTTGACGATGGCGACGCAGACGGGGGCGCCTCCGGCGGCTTCGGATTCAAGCCGGGCCAGCACGTCCATAACGGCGTGGAACGGAATGGCGTTGTTCATGGGGGCGTTTCCTCGGGTTAGTGTTCCATGTGCTCGATCAAATCCCGTACCTGAAGGACGGGCATATCGTGCAACCGGGAGAAGGCCATGATCTCGGGAAGCCGGGCCATGGTGCCGTCGGGGTTGGTGAGCTCGCACAGGACGCCGTAAGGCGGCAGCCCCGCAAGGCGCATGAGGTCGACGCTGGCTTCAGTGTGCCCGGCGCGTTCGCGCACGCCTCCGGGCCTCGCGCACAGGGGGAACACGTGGCCGGGGTGGTGCAAATCGCCGGGGGCGGCACCGTCGGCGATGGCGGTGCGGATGGTCTTCACCCGGTCGGCTGCGGAGACGCCGGTAGTGACGCCTTCGGCGGCCTCGATGGAGATGGTGAAGGCCGTGCGGTTTTTGCAGGTGTTGTCCGCGACCATCTGGGGCAGGTCGAGCTGGCGGGCTTTGTCTTCCGGCAGGCAGAGGCAGACGATGCCGCTGCATTCGCGGATAAGCAGGGCCATCTGCTCGCGGGTGATGGAGGCGGCGGAGAAGATGATGTCGCCTTCGTTTTCGCGGTCCTCGTCGTCCACGACAAGGACGCCCCGGCCTTTGCGGACGGCGGCGACGGCGGCTTCTACGCGTTCTGTGCGGGTGGTGGTGAACTGATGCTGGCTCATGACGATCTCCAACGTGTTGGATGTGCAGCATCAGGGCGACAGACAGGAGCGCCACGGCGAAAGGCCGCAGCCCGGGAGCTGTGAATGGTGAGGCTCTCGCGGCGCGGGAAACGCGCCGGCTGTCCATTTCTCTTTCATCCGGACTGTTACCGTCGGCTCCGGCCTCTCACCGGATCTGCTGACCCCTCCACGTGGAGGGCGCTCGCGGGCTCTCCCCCCGGATAGGGGGAATACCGCCGGTGGGGACTTTCACCCCGCCCTGAGAATAAGCGGAGTGTAGGCAGGTCGCCCGGCCCTGTCAATCGCCTTCGGCGGCGGGCGGGGCCATAAGAGGGTTTCCGGAATTGGCATTATTTTTATGCACAGGAATTGACACTCATGAATGCCGTATTATCTATTGGTTATAAAAGTTATCCACAGGAGGTTGTTGTTATGGAAACTACTCGTAATGCTGGTTCGTGTTGCGGTCATGGCGCCACTTCCGCCCCTGCTCACCGCACAGCCGCCCCCGCCCCGCAGGGCTATACCCCGGTGGATCAGCTGCACAATGAAATCGACAGGCTTTTCGGCGACTTTTTCGGCGGGTTCTTCTCGCCGTGGAGGGCTTTCTCCGGCGTGGCTCCCCGTGCCGCCGCCGACAGCGCCCCCGACATGCTGATCCCCCATATGGATTTGTCCGTTACGGATGCGGCGTATAAGGCCACCGTCGAACTTCCCGGCGTCGCGCAGGATCAGGTCAACATCGAAGTCCGCGACAACATGCTGGTTGTCGAGGGCGAAAAGAAAAACGAAACCGAGGACAAGGACGAAAAGAAGGGCTATTACCGGATGGAACGCTCGTACGGCTCTTTCCGCCGCGTGCTCTCCCTGCCCGAGGATGCGGAAGTCGACAAGATTTCCGCGACCCACAAGGACGGCGTCCTGTGCATCGAGATTCCCCGCAAGGAACCCGAAAAACCTGCCGCACGCAAGATTGAAGTCGTGAAAGGCGAATAACCGGTGCGCGTGAGGGGGAGGGCCTTCTTCAGGGGCTTTCCCCCCGCCCGGCCTTCCATATTCTGAGAGACAGCGTGAGGAGGCATAGGAGCCGTTTTTCCGGATTTTGCGCCCCGGCATGAGCCGTCCGGACGCAAAACGGCCCACGATGTCATGTCACGGTTCACCTTGCCCTTGCGTTCCTCCGCCGGGGCTCTTGCGGAAACCGGGAATGCTGGCCATTCCCGGTTTTTTGCTACCTCTTTCCGGGCAGGGCGTTTTTCCACGCCGGACGTCAGCGGAAGGGAACGCCCTGATTTCCATTCGGATGGGAAAAAGGTATGTACACGGTACACCGGGCACATGCCTTTTTTCGTGGCCTTTGCGGGCCACGCCGTCCCGCGCCTTGCGGTGAGCGGCGGCTGCGGGATGCCTTGCCAGAAGGGCGCCGGTCACGCGGCGGGCCGATCCTGCCGCGGCGCCGCTGAAAGGATGGGGAAACGTCCGGGGGAAAAGGACAGGGTGGAACGGTATGGGCACGCGGAGCGTATCTTTGCTGTTGGCGCTGCTGGCGGTGTTTTGCGTCTGTGGAACCGGCGCGGCGGAAGGCGCGGCGGAAGAGGAACTCGCGCCGGGGTACGGCCAGTGCATGGACAAGGCCCAGACCACCAGCGATTACGTGGAATGCGCGGACGAGGCTTTCTGCTACTGGGATGTCATCCTGAACGAAAACTACCAGCGTATCATGAAGCAGTGCCCTTACGACACGGATGAGGCCTGCGCGGCGTACGTCGGCAAGCTGCGCGAGGCGGAACGGGCGTGGCTGCGCTATCGTGACGCCACGGCGGGGTTCCTGAGCCAGAAGCTGGGCGGCACCTACGATCGGGTTGAAGCCTCACTGTTCGCCGCCGAAGCGACGCGCGCCCAAGCCCTTCTCCTTGCTGCCCCCGAATGAGGCTTCGTCTCGGGAGGGGACTTCTTGTCCGGAAACGTTCCCTTCCCCAACGGGCTTCGCCCTTGACGATGCGGGCGGAAAAAAGGAAACTCCGGACTTTACAACCAGAGAAGGAACTTGCCATGTCTCCCATCCCCATGCGTTCACTGGTCCGGGGCTTCAAGCCCTACACGGCCGGGCTCTCCATCGACGAGATCCGCGAGAAGTACGGCATCGAACGGGTCATCAAGCTCGCCAGCAATGAAAACCCCCTCGGAACCTCCCCGCTGGTCCAGCATACGTTGGAAACGCATGCCGGGTTGGCGTTCCGTTACCCGCAGGCCGGGAACCCCCGCCTTGTGAAGGCCATCGCCGCCCATCACGGCGTGTCGCCTTCCCGTATCATCGTGGGCGACGGCTCCGACGAGGTCATCGACTTGCTGTTCCGTATCTGCGCCGAGCCGGGCGTGAACAATGCGGTCGCTTTCATGCCCTGTTTCGGCATCTATACGACGCAGGCGGCCCTGTGCGGCGTGGAGCTGCGCCAGACTCCGGTGAACGCCGACTTCTCGTTCCCGTGGGACGGCCTGCTCAAGCTGGTGGACGACAAGACGTCGCTCGTGTTCGTCACCACGCCGGACAACCCGTCCGGGTATACGCCTCCGGTGGCGGAGCTTGAAAGGCTGGCGAGGTCCTTGCCTGAAACCTGCCTGCTCGTGCTGGATGAGGCCTATATGGATTTCACCGACGACGAAGCGGACTACTCGCTGGCGAAGCGTCTGGACGAATTTCCCAACGTGATCATTTCGCGCACGTTTTCCAAGAGCTTCGGCATGGCAGGGCTCCGCCTCGGTTACGCCATCGTGCCGGAGGAGCTGGCCGACCATTACTGGCGGGTGCGCCTGCCTTTCTCCGTGAACCTGATGGCCGAGGAGGCCGGGATCGCCGCGCTGCAGGATGTGGCGTTCCACGACGAGACCGTGCGGGTGGTCCGCGAGGGCCGCGCATGGCTCACCGCCGGGCTGACGAAGCTCGGGTGCCGCGTTTTCCCTTCACAGTCCAATTTCCTCATGTTCGAGCTTCCGGAGGGCGGCCCGGACGCCGCCTCCCTGTTTGAAGATCTGCTGCGGCGCGGGATCATCCTGCGTCCGCTGGCCAGCTACGGCCTGCCCCGCAATCTCCGCGTCTCCGTGGGGACGGCGGAAGAAAACAGTATGCTTATCAACGCAATGTGGGAACTGCTGTAATCATGAAGTGTCTGCCTATCATCACATTGGACGGCCCCGCCGGGGTCGGCAAGTCCACGCTCGCCAAACGCCTCGCCACCATTCTGGGGATTCCTTATCTGGATACCGGGGCGATGTTCCGTACCATAGCCCTGCGCCTTGGGCCGGGCGCGGAACGGCTGCCGGAAGACGAGCTGCGGTCGCGCTGCAACGCTTTCCGGTTCAAGCTGCAGGGCGGCGGGGAAAACTCCGTGCTGCTGTGCAACGGCGTGGCGGTGGGCCGCGAAATCCGCACGGAAGAGGTCGGGCGGCTCGCCTCCCGCCTCGCCACGTCCACGGTGGTCCGCGACTATCTGAAAGAGGCGCAGCGGTCGCTCGGCGAGTCCGGGCTGGTCGCCGAAGGCCGCGACATGGGGACCGTGGTGTTCCCCACGGCGCGGTTCAAGTTCTTCCTCGATGCGCGGCCGGAAGTGCGCGGCATGCGCCGCTTTGAGGAGTTGCGGGCCAAGGGCGAGCCAGCCGATCTCGCGCAGATCACCGAAATGATCCGCCAGCGCGACGACATGGATCGCAACCGCGCCGTCGCGCCCCTCAAGCCCGCCGCCGACGCGCTGATCGTCGATACGTCGGATCTCGATATCGACGGCGTCCTGAAGGTGCTGACGGATACGGTCGCCGCCCCTTCGGAGCGCATCGTGCGGGAAGTGCGCTACTGCCCGAAAGCCGCCGCCGAAAACGGCGCTTCCGGGAACGGTGTCTCCGGGGCGCGCGCCGCCGCGTTTTCCCATATGGCCGGGGACGGCTCCATCGGCATGGTGGACGTGGGCGATAAAGATGTCACCAGGCGCGTCGCCGTCGTGCGCGGCGCGGTGGAGATGAACGCCCATACCCTCGGTCTGCTCAAGGAGCGCGCCCTGCCCAAGGGCGACGTGCTGGTCACGGCGCAGGTCGCCGGGATCATGGCGGCGAAGCGGACAGCCGAGCTCATCCCGCTGTGCCATCCCGTGCCGCTGAGTTTTGTGGACGTGCGTTTTGAGATTCAGGACGAGCCGCCCGCCGTGCTCATCGAGTCCGAAGCCCGGACGAGTGACCGCACGGGCGTGGAGATGGAAGCCATCATCGCCGCGCAGGTCGCGGCGGCGACCGTTTACGACATGTGCAAGGCCGTCCAGAAGGACATGGTGATCCGCGACGTGCGGCTTGTGCACAAATCCGGAGGGCGTACCGGCACGTTCGAGCGCCGCGCCTCCGGGGAACGGGGCTGATCATGCTGGCGTATCCGAACATCAGCCCGGTCGCCCTGACGCTCGGCCCCGTGCAGGTCCACTGGTACGGGCTCATGTACCTGTTCGCCTTTCTGGCCGGATGGGGCTTGGCGCGCTGGCGCGCGTCCCGCCCGGCATGGATCGCGGCGGGCTGGAGCGGGCAGAAGGTCGACGATCTGCTGACGTGGATCATGCTCGGCGTGGTGGCGGGCGGACGCCTTGGCTATGTGCTGTTTTACGATTTGCCCGTGTATCTCGATCAGCCGTCCGAGATTTTCAAGATCTGGAACGGCGGCATGTCCTTCCACGGCGGCCTGATTGGCGTGTTGCTGATGGGGTGGTGGTGGAGCCGCCGCAACAAGAAACGATTCATGGACGTGGTGGACTTCGTGGCCCCGCTGGTTCCGCCGGGCCTGTTCTTCGGGCGCATCGGGAACTTCATCAACGGCGAACTGTGGGGCGGGGTTACGGACGGGCCTTTCGGAATGGTGTTCCCCACGGGCGGGCCGCTGCCGCGTCACCCTTCGCAGCTGTACGAGGCCGGGCTTGAAGGGCTGGCCATGTTCGTTGTCCTGTGGATCTATTCGTCCAAGATCCGTCCCACCGGGCGCGTTTCCGGCCTGTTCGCGGTGCTGTACGGCGTGTTCCGCTTTGCCGTGGAGTTCGTCCGCCAG
>USCL01000119.1 GCA_900553145.1 uncultured Desulfovibrio sp. | reverse complement strand
CTTGGCGGGATGCTTTGCGGCTCAAGGCCATCGGCGCACCATCCGGGAGATGTTGCCTGCCAAACCCGATTCATCCTCACAATGCGTGTAAAGGGATAGTCCTGCTCCACCCTATGCATATTGCTCCCTTTTATTTGCAAATCGTTCCCCTATAAGACCAAGAGTTCTTTTTTCGCTACAAACAGCTATTATTTTTATATAAAATAAGGAATCTCATCCCATATTCACATATCTACACTTATATTCAAAAATACTCATACGACTCAACCGGTTCATAGTTGTCAACTAACTTCTTGATATGCCTATATGAAGAAAACGTTTCTTTTGTGAGGCATATCATGTCAATCCGCTCTCTTCTCTTATTCTGCACCCTCCTGTTTCCAAGTATCGCCTTTGCATCTCCCCTTGCTGTCCATCCTTCTGCGGGTACGCTTGGGGTTGGGGTTGACATCAGCTATCGGCAGAACAGTTTCATAGGTTATCGGCTAAGCGCCTTTACACAGCCGTTTGATACAAAAATCAAACTGAAAGGCATCCAGTATAAAACAGAAGACTCCAGCCACAGCGTCGGTCTGCTGCTGGATATCTTTCCTTTCGAAAACTCTTTCAGGCTGTCTGCCGGCGCTTATTATTTTAAGTTGAAGGCAGCGCTTTCCACGTCCATAGATGCGGTCAATCCCATCTATGAAGAGCTCATCAACCAAACGACGGGGACAGCCACATGGGAACGTCTGGCACCTTATATCGGCATCGGATGGGAAAGCACCCAGCAGGCTGAATCGTCTTTTGGATGGCATGCCTCGCTCGGAGCTTTATACATGGGAAAAGCGCGCGTATCTTTCCAGCTTCCGGATGTCGTCATCCCCAAGCGTTATGCCGGAAGGATACAAGCGGAAGAAGACAATATCAGAAGCAAAGTGCATGATTATACATGGTATCCGGTTTTATCACTTGGATTCACATATCGTTTTTAATATATCAAACGGTTATAAAAGTATCTCCGGACTATTCCCTTATACTGGCCGCGTAACATAACCCTGCTGACAGCTCATTGAGGAAGACTGATGATCATCAAATGGCTCTTGCGCATAACGGGCCTGAAGCGCTGGCTCGATCGGCTGGATCGGGAATGGAAGGGAATCCTTTAGCCGAAAACAACCCTTTCAACGTTTCTTTCCAGCCGCGCCCCTCTTCCCCCGTATTATTCAGCTTCTTCATGATTTTCTCACGAATAACCTCTCGTTTATCGACTTTTCCGTAATTTCCGAGGCGAAAAACCTATACTCCTCTTGACACCAATCTTGGCCGGGCTTATTTGTGAATAAAAAGACAATTTGTTTGATTGCTCAATCTAACACATTTCCATAAAGGAGCCCGTCATGTGGGATACTCGATTCAATGAGCATGATGTCAAGGAAATCCGCACGAAGACAACGACCTACCTTGGAGTCGGCGCCATCGCCAAGATGGATGGCATCGCCGCGGATCTGAAGGCCAGAGGCATCGATTCCGTTCTTTGCGTGACCGGCGGCCATTCCTACAAGCTCACCGGCGCATGGGATTACGTCACCGCGGCCTGCGCCAAGCACGGCATACGCATCTCCCTGTACGACAAGGTCACGCCCAACCCCACGACGGACGCCATAGACGAGGCGGCGGCGCTCGGCAGGTCCGCCGATGCCAAGGCCGTACTCTGCATAGGCGGCGGCAGCCCCATCGATGCGGGCAAGAGCGCGGCCATCATCCTCGCCAACCCCGGCAAGACGGCGGAAGAGCTGTATACCTTCGCGTTCACGCCGACAAAGGCCGTCCCCATCGTTGTCGTCAACCTGACCCACGGCACGGGCAGCGAAGTCGACCGCTTCGCCGTGGCCAGCATCACCAAGCTCAACTATAAGCCGGCCATCGCCTACGACTGCCTCTACCCCTTGTTCTCAATCGACGATCCGGGCCTGATGACCAAGCTTTCCCCCAAGCAGACCCGTTATGTATCCATCGACGCCGTGAACCACGTCATCGAAGCCGCCACAGCCGTTACAGCCAACCCGCTGTCCATCCTGCTGGCTGAAGAGACTATCCGCCTTGTGGCCAAGTACCTGCCCAAGGCACTTGCCAATCCCGAGGATCTGAAGGCCCGTTACTGCCTGACCTACGCTTCCATGATCGCGGGGACGGCATTCGACAATGGGCTGCTCCACTTCACGCATGCATTGGAGCACCCCCTCAGCGGCATCAAGCCGGAACTCGCGCACGGCCTCGGCCTTTCCATGCTCCTGCCGGCCATCATCGAAGAGTGCTATCCCACCTGTGCCGCCACGCTGGGGACGATTCTGCGCCCGATGGCCCCCGACCTCCAAGGGACCCCGGACGAGGCGCACAAGGCCGCCAGAAGCGTCGAAACGTGGCTTGCCGACATGGGCGTGCCGCAGAAGCTGGAGGATGAAGGGTTCACCGAGAACGACATCCCGCGCCTGTGCGAGCTCGCTCAGACCACGCCGTCTCTTGACCTGCTGCTCTCCGTCGCCCCCGTCCCCGCTACTCCCGGGCGCATCGAAAAGATCTACAGGAGCTCGTTGAAGAAGGTAACTGGCTAGACAAATGAAGAAACTTGGAAGAGAGCCTTGCGGAAACGACGGCCCTCCTCCAAGCCTCTTTCAGCCGATGGCGTCGACGGGGTTTTGCCAAACAGATTCGGGAACAGCCATTCAGCCTTCCCAAAAGGACAGCCTTCCTCCGGCAAAAGGGAGGGCGGCTCTGCATCCCCCCTGCCCTCCTCCGGCCCGCTTACCATAAAAACGCCCCGAATCAGCGATCCGGGGCGTTTTTATGACCTTTACCGATGGCCCGATCAAGCAGGACAGCCTGACTGGAACCACAAGGCTTTGTGAACGAGAGTGGCGCGGGTAGAGAAAGAAAGCCTCTGGGAGAACCTTTTCTTTCCTCCCCGCGTTTCCTCTATTGCTTCATTATTCGTCATCATCCTGCGGCTTCAGATGATCGGGGACAATCATCATGTCGATGATGATGGGCTTCAGGAAGCTCCACTTGATGTCGTGCACATGGTACACTTCCATCATGTCGCGGATGGCGTCCCAGCAGTTGTGGCAGGGCGAAATGACCATTTTGGCGCCGGTTTCGCGGATCTGCTCCAACTTCATGTACAGCCCCTTGTCACGCTGCGGGCGGAACTTGCCGATACCGTTGAAGCCGCCGCCGCCCCCGCAGCAGAAGTTGTCTTCGCGGTTGCACTTCATCTCGCGGAAGTCTTCCGCGATCTGGCTCATGATGTAGCGGGTGTGCTCGGCAAGGCCGTGGTTACGGATGTAGTTGCACGAGTCCTGCAGGGTCACGGGCATCTTGAGGCGCTTGGCGGGGTCAATCTTGATCTTGCCTTTGCGCAGCGCATCGGCCAGCCACTCCACATAGTGGAGGAACGGAACCGGCGGCTTGCCGTCCTCGCGCCCGGCCCAGTAGGGGCCTTCGACAACCGTGGCGCGATGCGCGTGGCCGCATTCCGTGCCCACGACCATCTTGGGACGCAGGCGATCGACCGCGCCGTAGATGCGCTTCACGTTGTTGGCGCAAGCTTCCCAGTCACCGGCGAACAGGGACAGGGAGGTGTTTTCCCAGCCCACGGAAGGAACGGTCCACTTTTCCCCGGCCACATGGAAAAGGATGGCGGCCTGCGCCACGTCTTCAGGGTAGTGCTTGGGCTCGCGGGCGTTCAGGATGTACATGACATCGCAGTCTTCCTTGTCGATCGGGATCTCAAGGCCCGGCCATTCTTCCGCGTTCTCCTCGGCCATCCATTCGCACGTGTCCACCCAGTCTTCGGTGGTCACGTCCATCTGGGCGCCGTACACGCGGTGCATGCCCGCGCCGATCTTGAGCTCCCACGGCACGAAGCCCTGAGAATACAGCACGCCGCGCAGGTAGCTGAACATGACGCCCATGTCGATGCCGTGCGGGCAGTACGTGCCGCAACGGTTGCAGCAGGTGCATTTCGCCCACGCCACTTCCATCGTATCGATCATGAACTTCGTATCGACCTGCCCCTTGCGGCGGAGCATTTCGCCAAGTGTGGACTGGATCTTGTAAGACGGAACCTGCTTGGGGTCGCGGTTGTTCGCCGTGTAGAGGAAGCAGCTGTTCGCGCACAGGCCACAGTGGGCGCAGATCTCGAGCCACGTGCGGGTGCGGGACTTGCAGGTCTTCTGCAGGGTTTCCCACAGCGCGACCGTGTCCACTTCCAGCATTTCCATTTCTTTATAATACTGCTGCCCACCCTTGTCGCCGAGGAGCGCTTTCAGATCTTCCTCGGTGTTGATGGGCCGTCTGTTACAAAACTTGCCTTCAGGCATGTTATCCTCCAATATGCTGGCAATCCCGGAGGATTACCAGGGGAAAGCAGGGCCGCGCGACGCGCCGCCACGCTTGATGGCGTAGTCCATGCCAAGCTGACCGCGCGACATGAAGTACAGCACGATGTGGGAAAGCTTGGTGAACGGCGCCAGAATGAGTACCAGCTCGGCCGAGAAGATGTGCCACAGGAGCCAGCTTTCATAACCGGGAGCCTGCATGCGGGCGAGGAAGCCGGCAACGAGCACGAACAGCACCAGCAGCAGGATGCCCCAGTCGCCCAGCGTCGTCAGGAAACGGACTTCCGGCAGCGCGACGCGGCGCAGGATCATCATGATCGCGCCGACAATGGCAAGCACCGTGAAGGCATCGGAGAACCACATGGGCAGCGCGGGCAGGCTGAAGCCGAAGCGTTCCTGCATGATGACCATATGGCCGGCAAGGAACAGGGGCACGATCACCACGCCGATGTGGAACAGGAAGAAGGCGATGGTGAAATACGGCTGCCTGCGCCAGCTGTGCGTCCCAAAGGGAACCAGCCACTGAAGGACGGACGAAACCGCGCCCTTCATACCGATTTTACGGCCGGGGCCGTAGGCGACGCGTTCGAGCCGCCAATCCAGTCCCCGGATATACAGGACCACACGGCGGGCAAGGCCAATCACAAAGACGAGAAAGGCCACCCACAGCATGGGACCAGTGAGGAATTCGTACATACAACAGCTCCTTGCGGATTACTCGGGTCTGCCGGTTCTCTCGTCGCGACCAAAAAGGAAGCGCCAGTATCCGAGGAACCCCACGAGCGCGACGCCCATGAGGACATACGTCCAGCCCTTGGTGAAAATCATAAACGAGTAGAGCGTGGGGAAATCTTCCATGTTTCGCTCCCGGCGCCCTAGTGGGCGTCCTTGAAATCAGGGTGTTCGTACAGGACCGGCATCTTCGAGCACACGAAGCGGTACGCCGTTACGATCAGGGTTACGATGAAGATGGACAGGAACACTTCCGAGATGCTCGGGAAGTAGCGATCCGCGCTGTCCAGCTGCCAGTTGAAGGCCACAAGGCACACGTTGAAGCGGTTGACGACGATGCCGAGCACCCCGAAAACCGAACCCGCGCGAACGAGCGTGATGTTCTTTTCGCGCACGCCGAGGGCGAACAGGAAGGCGGGCAGGAGCACGAAACCGACCATTTCGACGGCGAACCACGCACCGTAACCGGAGGCGAGGTAATGCCAGTCGTTGTCCATGGTGGTGTCCAGCACCTTGATGATGAAGTAGCCGATCAGCACGAAGGAAGCCGCGCGGCCGAAGCCGAACACGACGCCGTCGGCTTCGCGCAGGTGGGTCGCATCCATCTTGTCATGCATGGCCTTGTGGGACAGCGTGCCTTCGAAGATGACCATCGAAAGACCGGCCACCATCGAGGAGATGAAGAAGAACACCGGCATGAACGGCGAGTACCAGAGGGGATGCATCTTGCTCGGCGCGATGAGGAACAGCGCGCCCAGCGAGGACTGGTGCATCGTGGACAACACCACGCCGAGGATGGTCAACGGGATGGTGAAGCACAGCACGGCCTTGCGGATGGTGTGCATGCGGGGGCGCAGGCGCACGAGCCAGCAGGGGGCATCCTTCATGCCGAGGAGCCATTCGAGGCCCACGGGGGACCATTCGATGAACAGCACGGTCAGGTAGATGCCCACGCACAGGCCCACTTCAAACAGCAGGGACGTGGTGCCCTGCGACACGAGCAGGGGATAGGGCAGGCGCCACGGCTGGCCTACGTCGTACAGCAGAGCGACGACCACGAAGGCGTAGCCGAGGAAGGCGGTCAGGATGGCGGGGCGCACGGCCGAGTGATACCGCTTCATGCCGAAGAGGTAGCAGGCCGAGGAGGTCACGTAGCCGCCCGCCGCCAGCGCGACGCCGCACAGCAGGTCAAAGGCGATCCAGATGCCCCAGGGGTTGTTGTCGCTCAGGTTGGTCACCGCGCCGAGGCCGAAGCCGAAACGGCCGATGGTGATCAGCAGGCCGATGGCGAGGATGACAGCCGTGAGCAGATTGCCGGGCGTGCGGGGGATGGACAGCAACGTCTTCCCAACGCAACCCTGCATGCAAGGCTTGGCGGCCATGGCGCCGGCCACGGCATCAAGACGATTCGAGAGGTTCTTCCAGAGTTTCATTGCTTACGCCTCCCCGCCGGTGGTGTCGTGCTTGCCTTTCTTGCCCTTTTCAGGCTTGGAAGGCTTGGCGGCAGCCTTGGCAGCGGCTTCTTCGGCGGCCTTCGCGGCAGCCTCTTCCGCAGCCTTCGCCACGGCTTCGGCCTTTTCGGCCTCAAGCTGCGCCCGGAGAGCTTCCTCGGCTTCGGCCACGGCCTTCTTCACTTCATCAGCGACGGCGCGGTCCTTTTCCTTGGCGGCTTCCTTCGCGGCCTTGTCGAGGCTGGACTGCAGCTTCTTCGCGGCATCTTCCTCGGTACGGGCGACGGCGGCGTTCACGGCCTCGTTCTGTTCTTCCTTGGCGATCTGTTCCTTGCGCTTGGTGATGGCGTACGCGCCGCCAAGCAGGACGGGCCAGATGCCCACAACCATGGGCACGGCGCCGAGCGCCCCGGCCGTGTATTCGCCGGCGGCCTTGGTGCCCAGATCTTCATTGAGGCCCACTTCCTTGAACTCGGCGCCGGAAATGGTCATCCATGCGGTGCCGCCCATTTCATGCTCGCCGTACACATGGTCCTGGTAACGTTCGGGATGCGCGGTGATGCGATCCCATGCAATCTTAACCAGATCCTTGCGTTTGCCGAACACCAGCGCGCCGGTGGGGCAGGCTTCCACGCAGCCGGGAAGCTTGCCTTCCTGAAGGCGGGGATGACACAGCGTGCACTTCTGGACCAGCGGATTAAGGGCGCGGTCGTAGGTGTAGCCGGGGATATTGAACGGGCACGCGACCATGCAGTAACGGCAGCCCACGCAGAGGGTGGGATCGTAGGTCACGGAACCGTCGGGGTTCTTGGTAAACGCCTTCACGAAGCACGCGCTGGCGCAGGCGGGTTCCTCGCAGTGCATGCACTGGCTCTTGCGGAACACGTCCTTGTCGAGGCTCGCGGGGCGGTACTTGTTCACCACGGTCCACTCTTTGGCGGACGTGCGGCGCTTTTCGTTGAGCACGTTGAGATCGGTGAAGGGCTTCTCCGGCTTGGGAAGATCGTTCACCTTGTTGCAGGCCTGTTCGCACCTGCGGCAACCGATGCACAGCGTGGTGTCGTGGAGCACACCCTTGCTGTCGGGGTAGCCGTGGAAGGTCCCGCCCGCGGCGGACGCGGATTTCGCGCCGCCCAGAGCCGAACCGATACCCAGCCCACCCATCAGAGTCAGAAATGATCTACGGTTCATATCTTCTCCTCACCGCCTATTTCACGCGCGGGGTATGGCAACCCGCGCAATCGGTGGCGGCAGGCTTCTCGATCTTCATCCGATCGTGACAGGCCATGCACTGTTGATGATACGCGGCCTTAAGCGAGGGCTTATTCACGCTCGTAGCCATCTTGTCAGCCTCAATCCCGTGGCAGCTGGCGCACTTCGGCGGGGTCTTCAGATCCGCAATGGGGCTGTTGTGGTGGCACGCGGCGCACATGGCCGTCGGCGACGTATGGAACGCGGAGGCAAGCCCGCTGTCGGCGGCGCCCTTCACGAGCGCTTCGTAGATCTTGCGGTGCGGGAACACGCTCGGTTCGAAGTCGTTGGACAGCGCACCGATGGTCACGGTCTCAGGGATTTCGACGGCCGGAAGCGGCTTCGCCGGGGCGGGCTGAGCAGCCAGATCCTTGGCCGCGATATCGGCAAGCTGTTCCTTCGTGAGATCGAAAGCGGAACCGTCGGCGATCTGGGCGGAGGTGATGCCCTTCACGTCCTTGTGGCAGGTGGCGCAGGAGTCGGCGGGCATGACCGGAACCGCTCCGTGGCAACCGGCGCATTCTTTCTTCTGCATCACGGTCTGCTGGTGGCAGCCCACACAGCTGCTGTCCGAGGTCTTCGCGTGCATGGCGTCGGCCAGCTTCACGAAGTTCCCGTCCTTGTTGCCGTCGACGGTGTGGCAGACGGTACAGGACTCGATACGGACATGGTGGCACGTGCGGCAGCTGTCCACGGAAGCCTCATGCGCCTTGTGGTTGAACACCACGGGCTTCATGCCGGCTTCGGGAGCGCCCACTGGACGCTTGGCGCTGTTGACGGGCAGCAGGACGGTGGCGTCGGGCTGACCGCGCATCAGGCGGGGAACCGGGTTCACCTGCTTGAATTTGGACTGGGCGGCCTCGGTATGGCAACCGGCGCAGGTCGTGGGGCCGGTCACGATCGCGGCCTCAATGGCAGCGGCCTCGGCGGCGGCTTCAGCCTGCGCTTCCTTAGCGGAAAGCTTCTTCGTGCTCTTGGGCTCGGCGGCCTTCTTCGCTTCGGCCTGAGAGGTAAAGTACGCACGCGAGGACTGGGCCACGTTTTCATGGCACCACACGCACTTGGTGTGCACGGCGGTCTGGAGGGAAGGCGTGGAGCCGACGGCCTTTTCGCCGTGGCAGGCGGCGCAGGCGTCTTCCTGTCCCTTCTTCCAAACGAGCTTCTTCAGCTTTTCGTCATACACATGGTGGCAAACGCCGCAGTTTTCCTCGGAGTTCGCCGGGTTGACGATAGCTTTGGAGCTGACGTGCAGATAGTGGAGCGACTTGCTGCCCATCTTGACGGGCTTCTGTTCGGCCTTGAACGGAAGCTTCGTGTCGTGACAGGCGCGGCATTCGCCGTCGAGCGGGCCCGTCTTCTGGTTGTTGGAAGCCATGTTCTCATGGCAGCCGATACAACCATTATGATAGATGTTTTCCAGCTTCTTGGCGTCGGTGCCGTCTTCCTTACGCTGGAATTTGACGGTGTACCCGTTCGCGGTGGGCGTATGACAAACGGAACAGTCCTGGCCCGTGGCAGCGAGAGCCTTGGTGTGTTCGTCATGCAAAAACACGGCGGGAGGCATTTCCAGCTTCTTGAGCTGGCCTATGGCATCGATGCGGATCACGTCGGGACGGGTTTGAGCGGCCAGCGACGGTGAAGCAAACAACGCAATCCCACCCAAACCGATCACGGCAATCGCCGCCAGCGCAATCCCACGCAGCAGTTTTCGACCGTTTTCCATGGTGGCAGTCCTTTGCAAATAGAAAAAGAAACATTTCCCCTGACAACAAAACCAGTCTGATTGCAGTATGATGCCATATGCTCTCAGACAGGTGCCTAGCTTCTCAAGCTGGTATCGTGAAAAAAAGTCTCCGTCAAGGGGGGAATGCCTGATCCGACGCCCCTTAGCGGACGCCAACACCCCCATTTTCGTGAAAAAACAAACGAATGTTTTGCCACTTTACCTGCTTGAACGCTCAATGAACCATTATGCCTCTTGGGTATAGCATAACTCATTCATTAAAAAAGGATTTCATCACCAAAAACATATTCCGCGAACAGCCCGCACGGTTCGAATCCCTGCCGCCTGTAGACGGGCTCCCCCTCATCCGAAGCCTGCAATACCGCTAGGGACGCCCCGGCGTTCCGCCCCGCCTCCAAAAGCGCCGCTGTCATGGCTCCGCCGAAGCCCCTTCTGCGAAAGGCTTCACGAGTGCTGATCATGTGCAATCCCGCCGTGTTGCCCCCTTCGCTCAAAAAGAGCTCCCCACTGGCCACAGGCGCCTCCCCGGCAAAGCCGACAAACAGGCGCATAGGGGCAACCCCCTGAAACAACACCTGTTCAGCTGCCTTGTACAACCTTTTCACATCCGCATCCGGCGGGTTCCAGTTGGCGGCGAGGACATCCGCGTAGGCGGACAGTTCGGCGGACGTCCTCACCTGCACGATCCGCAAGCCTTCCGGCGTACCCCCTTCCGGCGTCCAGCGGTTTAGGGGCAAAGCCATGCCCGTTTCAAGCTCGCCTATCCCGTAACCGTTCCGCCCGAACGCCGTGCGCTGGCGGTTCAGCGCGCCTTCATCCTCCGCAGCGGCCCACACCGTAAACGGCCGTTCCGTCGCCGGGGGAAACGCCATCCCCGGCAACTCCAGCAGATCCCGGGGGCGTTCGCCCGCGAACCAGCCCGTGGCGGCCCTCAACAGGCCATCCTCCGCTTCCGGCGCAATCCGGCAAGGCTGCCCGTCGCCGCCGCACTCCCAGAGTACCTTGTTGAAGGTATCCGAACCCAGCCCCGAATCAACAAGAAGCGCGCCGCCCAGATCCCGGACCAACATGCCGGGTATCCTGCGCTGCAAAAAG